>NC_012526.1:1512500-1838333 GCF_000020685.1 Deinococcus deserti VCD115
GGTCATGCGGACGGGTCATGCCTTTAAACTAGCGCTCCCGGTCCTGAGAAGGGGAACGGAAAGGACACCTGCCTGTGGCGCAATTGCCCGCTTGGGCGTATGCTGCCCCTTCGAGTAACACAGATGAACAGAGTTGGTACAAAGCCGGCAGATCATCAAGGGTGTTATTCTTAAGAAGTCTGAAAAGGTGGCGTGAACACTCACCCACACGGTAACGCGTCGGTCAACCCGTATGGGGCGGCGTGACGGGAATGAGACGTTCAGGAGGACTTTGGAATGTACCGAGGAAGAGAGGGGCAGTGGGCGTTCCTGCTTCACCGCCTGTCGGGGCTGGCGATTCTGGCTTACCTGCTGTTGCATGTATTCAGCATCGGGTCGCACATTTTCGGCGAGCGGTTTTATATGGCAATCCACCACACCTATGACCTGCCGGTCTTCCGCGTGGGTCTGATCTTTATTGTCGCAGGAGTGGTGTACCACGCTTTTAACGGCCTGCGCATCATCGTGATGGACTTTACGGGAGCGGGCGTCGCCTACCAGCGGCAGATGTTCTACGCGGTGCTGGCCATCACCCTGCTGGCGACGGCGTACTCCGCGTACCGTCTGTACCCGCGACTAATGGGAGGCTACTGATGATCCGCGCGCGGACCTTCACCGATGCCCGGCAGCAATCGCACAACAATGCTGAGCTGAACTGGTGGATCTTCATGCGTATCAGCGGGTTGATCCTGGTTTTCCTGGTGCTCGGGCACATCTACATGACCTTTATTCAGGTCAGTGAATCCGATGCCACCTTCGACGCGGTGGTCGCCAAGCTCAGCAACCCTGCCTGGAAGTTCTACGACTGGATGATTCTGTTTCTGTCCCTGCTGCACGGTGCGAACGGAGCACGGTATTCGATTGAGGACTACATCCGTTCGCGGCCCAACCGGGCCTGGGTCAAGAGCATTTTCTACACGGTGATCGCGCTGGTATTTGCCTTTGGCACGATCGGCCTGATCTCCATTTGACGCACGGCGTTTTCCCAAAGGACTTTGAATATGCATCATCGTTATGACGTTCTGGTGGTCGGGGCAGGCGGCGCCGGCCTGATGGCCGCCCTGTACGCCGCCAAGGGCAATGTGTCTGTGGCGTGCATCAGCAAGCTCTACCCCACCCGTTCACACACCGGAGCTGCCCAGGGGGGCATCGGTGCGGCGCTCGGCAACGTAGCCGAGGACCACTGGGAATGGCACATGTTCGATACCGTCAAGGGCGGCGACTACCTGACCGATCAGGACGCCGCCGAAGTGTTCGCCAAGGACATCATTGACGCCGTGTACGAGCTCGAACACATGGGGCTACCCTTCTCCCGCACGCCTGAGGGCAAGATTGCACAGCGCAAATTCGGGGGGCACACCCGTGATTTCGGGAAGGCCGCCGTGGAGCGCAGCTGCTACGCAAAGGACCGCACGGGTCATATGATCCTGCAGACGCTGTACCAACAGAACGTCAAGTCCGGGACCACCTTCTACAACGAGTACCACGTCACCGACCTGCTGATCGAGAATGGCCGCTGCCGCGGCGTCGTGGCCTACGATCTCGCCAGCGGCGAACTGCACACCTTCCACGCCAAGGCCGTAATTCTGGCGGCGGGCGGGTACGGTAAGGTCTTCAAGATCACCTCCAATGCGCTGACCCTGACCGGCGACCTGATGAGCATCTATTACCGCAAGGGCCTGCCGCTGGAAGACATGGAGTTCTACCAGTTCCACCCGACCGGTCTGGCCAAGCTGGGCATCCTGGTCACCGAAGGTATTCGTGGTGAGGGCGGCATCCTTCGCAACAGCAACGGTGAGCGCTTCATGGAGCGCTACGCTCCGACCATCAAGGACCTGGCGCCGCGTGACATCGTTTCGCGCAGCATCGTCACTGAAATCCGCGAGGGCCGTGGTGTGGGTCTGGACAAGGACGCTGTCCACATTGACCTGACGCACCTGCCGCGCGAGGTCATTGAAGGCAAGCTGGCCGAAATCACCGACCTGGCGCGCACCTACCTGGGCCAGGACCCGGTCAAGGATCTGGTGGCCATCCAGCCCACGGCCCACTACGCCATGGGTGGTATTCCCACTGACCTCAACGGGCTGTGCCTGAGTGACGGCATGGGCGGCTCCGTGGAAGGTCTGTACGCGGCCGGCGAGCAGGCCTGCGTCTCGCTGCACGGGGCCAATCGCCTGGGAACCAACAGCCTGGGCGACCTGATCGTGTTCGGCCGCCGGGCCGGGACTTACGCCGCGCAGTATGCCCGTCAGGTCGAATACGCTGAGCTGCCTGAAAACCCCGAGCGTGAGAGCCAGGAGATGTTCGAAGCGCTGCGTCGCTCGAAAGGCAGCGACAACGCCGCCACCATCCGCAAGGAGCTGCAGGAGTCGATGATGAACAACGTCGGCATCTTCCGCAACGGCCCGGATATGGAGCGCCAGGTGGGCATCATTCAGGAGCTCAAGGCGCGCTACAAGAACGTGGGCGTCTCTGATCCCAGCCGCCGCTACAACAGTGAGCTGATCGAAGCTATGGAACTGGGCTTCATGCTTGACTGTGCTGAGGCCATGACCAGCAGTGCGCTTAACCGCACCGAGTCGCGTGGCGCACACGACCGCGAGGATTTCCGCGAGCGTGACGACGCCAACTGGCTCAAGCACACCATGGCCTACAAGGACCTGAACAACGACGGCAACGTCGTCATCGGGTACAAGGATGTGGCGCTCAAGGGCTTCACGCGTGCCTTTGAACCCAAACCCCGCGTGTACTAAGAAAGATCCGTTGTCATCCGGTCTTTCCAGAAAGGACGCTTCATGACCCAGACCCATGCTCAAAGCGCCGCCCCTGTCGCCGCACCGGTGCAGATGGTGAATCTGAATGTCAAGATTCTGCGCTTCAACCCCGAAACCGACAAGAAAGCCCACTGGGACACCTATCAGGTTCAGGCTCAGCCCAGTGACCGAGTGGTGGATGTCCTCAACGACATCAAGTGGTACAAGGAACCCAGCCTGACGTTCCGCCGCTCGTGTCAGCACGGTATCTGCGGATCAGACGCCATGCTGATCAACGGACGCAATCGCCTGGCCTGCAAGACGCTGGTACGTGACGTCGCCAAGGATGGCGGCACCATCACGGTGGAGCCCATTCGCGGCCTGAAGGTCGAGCGCGACCTGCTGGTCGACATGGAACCGTTTTTCGACTCGTACAAGGCGATCATGCCGTACTTCATCAACGAGTCGCCGGCCCCTGCCGGAGAGCGTTACCAGAGCGAACTCGATGCCGAGCGCATGGAGCACTCCAGCAACTGCATCCTGTGCGCCTGCTGCACGACCAGCTGCCCCATCTTCTGGGTCAACGGCGCGTACCTGGGCCCGGCTGCTATCGTCCAGGCGCACCGCTTCATTTTCGACAGCCGTGACGAAGCCACCCACCAGCGACTGAACATCATGAACCAGAACACTGGCGTCTGGCGCTGCCGCACGGCCTACAACTGCACTGAAGCCTGCCCCCGCGACATTCCGATTACTACCCTGATCGAGGAAGTCAAACGGGCCATCATGTTCCAACAGTCCTGAAGTTTGTTGTAAACCAACTTTAAAAGTCTCCAGCGGCCGGATGGCCGCTGGAGACTTTTATGTGCGCGGGATGTTGGGACGGGTTCAGCATTCTGGGAACGGTGTGCCGATGATTTTTCTCAGTGTCGTCATGCTGGCGGCGATTCCCAGACTAGAACGAGGCAGGCACCTGCCTGAATCCGTCCTACAGCAAAGCCCTAAACAACAACCTCAGCGCTTCCTTCCTCCTTGAAGCGCCTGACGCCGCAGGGAGGGCCAGAGCCGCCTATGCAGCATGAGACCAGTCAGCCTGGGCGCTGGTTCTTACCGTAACCGGGTGGCGCCAGCGAAGCCTGATGGTTTCTATCCTGCCCGGCGCGGGCTGTTGCCCTTAGCACTTCGTCTCCCCTACGCGGCCTTCGAATGCTTGGACATACTCCTCTTGTTCGCCCGGCAGAGCCTGTTCCCCGCCAGCTCGGCGCACCAGCGCTAGAGCCGCATGTGAAGGCAGACCCGCCTGCATAAGCAGGCACGCCGCGACCAGTCCACCGTGGTGCTGATGCTGCCGGCTCACCACAACCACCTGCCGCCCATCAAGCAGTGCGTTCATCACTTCATCAAGAAAGGAAGCAAAGGCCTTCGAATCTTCAGCGCGTTCAGGTGATGGAAGAACGCCGGGCACGACGTCCAGCCCTGCGTGTTCGGCAGGGGTCCGCTGCCCGGAATGCTCAGTGCCTTCTTCATCAGGCATGACGGCCAGCAATCCAGCACCCTCGCGGGCCAGCATGGTCCATATGTCTGGTATTTCCAGATCAGCGTCACCGCACAGGCCCAGCTGACCTGGCCAGACTGCCGTGGGAACCCAGACGACAAGGCCCGGGCCAGACTGGTAGGTCACCCCTGGGCCTCGCGGAGCCAGCGCGCAACGTCCATAGCGTGGTACGTAATGATCGCATCAGCGCCCGCACGCCGCATGCTGGTCAGGGTTTCAAGCACCGTGCGTCGCTCGTCCATGAAGCCAAGCTGGGCCGCCGCCTTGATCAGGGCGTACTCGCCGGAGACGTTATAAGCCACCACAGGGAGATCAAATTCATCACGCAACAGTTTCAAAACGTCCAGATACGCCAGCGCAGGTTTGACCATCAGGGTGTCGGCGCCCTGTTCGACGTCCAGGCGGGCTTCGCGCAGCGCTTCACGGTGACCACCAGCGGGGTCCATCTGGTAGGTACCGCGGTGACCTACGCTCGGGGCGCTGCCGGCAGCATCACGAAATGGGCCGTAATAGGCGCTGGCGTACTTCACGGCGTAGCTCATGACTGGAATGTGCGTATATCCAGCCTCGTCCAGCGCGGAGCGGATGGCCGCCACCATACCGTCCATCATGGCGCTGGGCGCAATAACATCTGCCCCAGCCTGGGCCTGCGACACCGCCGTGCGGGCCAGCAGTTCCAGGCTGGGGTCATTGTCCACCGTCCAGGCATCTGCCCCGGTCTGCCCTGGGACCTCACACAGAGGACCGCAGTGCCCGTGGTCGGTGTACTCGCACAGGCAGGTATCGGCGATCACGGTGACCTGAGGCACCTGGGCCTTGATGGCCCGCGCGGCCTGCTGCACCACGCCGCCTTCCGCGTATGCCTGGGTCCCCAGAGCATCCTTGTGATCGGGAATGCCAAACAGGATGACACTGGGAATCCCCAGCGACAGCGCCATCCGGGCCTGCTCAACAGCACCCTGGACGCTATGACGGCTTACCCCTGGCATGGTGGCAATAGGATGCTCCGCTTCCCGTTCGTGAACGAAAATCGGATGAATGAAGTGCTCGGGGCTGAGATGAACCTCGCGCGTCATGGCACGCAGGGCGGGGGTTCGGCGCAGGCGGCGGGGGCGGACTAGCATGCGTCTACGCTAGCGCCACAGGGGCGGGACGAATGCAACGCCGCCCGTCAGCAGGCCAGAATCAGGCTTTGCCGAGAAGCCGGCGCACAGCGAAGCGCACGCGGCCCAGGCTGGACACGTCGTCGAAAGCCGCCAGCAGAACCTGGTCGCCGTGAGGGGTCAGCAGGAGGGGCCCTCCTGCAACATCGAGCATCAGCTCGGTCCAGGCAGACGCACCGGTTGCACTGCGCAGACTGGCAATCACGGCGCGGGCAGAGGCCACCAGCACACCCAGCTGCGCTGCCTGATCTGCGCCGATTCCAGCGCTGGTCACAACATGGCCATCAGCGTCCAGCAGGGCGGCGTGACGGATACCACGCACCTCCAGCAGCGGGCCGATCATGCGCGCTCCATCCGGGGCAGGTCACGCAGGTCGAGTGCCAGCCTGGCCAGGGCCTGCTGGATAGAGCGGGTGTCACTGCCCCGCAGCATGACTGCTCCTACGATGTAATCCCCACTGGTGACAGCAACCACCTCAATGCGCTCGGTGGTAAAACCAATGCGGGTCACGTCTCCCGCGCCCAGGCGGCGGCTGGTTCGGTCCAGGCTTGCGCGCAGGGAGGCAAGTTCGGCCGCCAGAACGTCGGCTCCTTCACCATAGGAGTCCAGCGGCAGACCGTCGGGGCTGACCAGGGCACTGGCGACTACGCCGGGCAAATTCCTCAGGGCGTCAATTTTCACAGGAGGCTCTCCAGGTTGCGGGCGGTCGAACGGCCATACAGCCGCGCCTGACCCAGGTTGCTGCGGGCGTCAAGAGCAAGAAGCAGAAAAAACTGGGGGTTGATGGGATGCAGATATACGCTGAGGCGCTCGCCGCGCAGATACAGTTCGCGCGCTTCTCCCCCGTTAAGGGACTGGGTATAAGCCCCGGACGCCGAACGTAACAGCCCAGCGTGTTCGGCCACCAGCAGGTTGAGGTCGTCGTTGGTAGAAGCGTGCCCTTCGACCAGCAGGCCGTCGAGTCCACCGATGGCAGCGGCCCAGGCGCCGTCCACATCGGATACAAGTTGGGTAAGGTGTTGCAGCATCGGCCCTCATGATATGTGCCTGAAACAGACCTATTTCTTACACTCCTGCTGTAATTGTGCGGAAGTCTGCAAACTGTGCATCGGCGTGCCGTGTTCCGAGGCCGCAGCACAGCCGGCAGCTCCCTATTTGCTGTATATGGCAGCAATTTCGGGTAGAATAAGAGGGTTGAGGCACGCCCAAGGAATTACGCCCATAACATAATATGTGGTATACTGGGGCCACTTCACGGCCTGAAACCCGGGCCGGACTCACCCCTTCCTCGGCACGGCTCTCCCGCCCGCCGAGCCCACAGACTGGAGCCCCATGACTGGAATTCATCCCGTTGACATCACCAGCGAAGTCAAGACCAACTTCATCAACTACGCCATGAACGTGATCGTGGACCGCGCGCTGCCTGACGTGCGCGACGGTCTTAAACCCGTGCAGCGGCGAATCATGTACGCCATGCTCCTTGAAGGCCTCTACAGCAACCAAAAGCACGCCAAGTCGGCGTCGGTTGTGGGTGAGGTTATGAAGAAGTACCACCCGCACGGGGACTCTTCTATTTATGACGCCATGGTCCGCCTGGCCCAGTGGTGGAACATGCGTTACCCGATGGTCCACCCCCAGGGCAACTTCGGGTCCATCGACGGCGACCCGCCCGCGGCCATGCGATATACCGAAGCGCGCATGACCAAGGTGGCCGAGGAACTGATCGCCGACCTTGAAAAAGAAACGGTGGACCTCAAGCCCAATTACGACGAAACCACCGAAGAACCCAGCGTGCTGCCGGCTGCCGTGCCGAACCTGCTGATCAACGGCGCTACCGGGATTGCGGTGGGCATGGCCACGAACATTCCGCCGCACAACCTCACGGAGATCTGCAACGGTCTGCTGGCCATGATCGACGACCCGAACCTGACGCTCGACGGGTTGATGGAGCACGTCACGGGTCCCGACTTCCCCACTGGGGGCCGCATCACTAAAACCGGGATTCGTGAAGCCTACGCCACTGGACACTCCGGCCTGAAGGTGCGGGGTAAGGCCCGCATCGAAGAGAAGAACGGGCGCAACCAGATCATCATCAGCGAGATCCCGTATCAGGTGAACAAGACCAACCTGATCCAGACCATCAGTGCGATGTATAAGGCGGGCAAAATTCCAGATATCAGCGCTCTGCGTGACGAGTCCGACCGCAAGGACCCGGTGCGGATCGTGGTCGAGCTCAAGCGCGGCGCGATTCCCACGCTGGTGCTGAACCAGCTGTACAAGTACACCCAGCTGCAGACCACCTACACGGTGATCAACCTCAGCATCGTGGGCGGCGAACCACGGGTGTTGCCGTTGCTGAACACCATGCAGTATTTCCTGGATCACCGTGCAGATGTGGTGACCCGGCGTACACGTTATGACCTGCGTAAGGCCGAGGAACGCGCCCACGTCCTGGAAGGTCTGCTCAAGGCGCTTGATCATATCGACGAAGTCATCAGCCTGATCCGTGGGAGCAACACCGGGGCCGAGGCGCGTGACGCCCTGATGGTCCGCTTCGGGCTGACCGAGATTCAGTCCCAGGCCATCCTGGACATGCGTCTGCAGCGCCTCGTTGGGCTGGAGCGCGAGAAGCTCCAGGCCGAATTCGACGAGTTGCAGAAAACCATCGAGTACCTGCGTTCGATTCTGGGCGACGAGAAGCTGCTGTGGCGCGAAATCAAGAAGGAAATCCGTGCCATCCGCGACAACTACGGTGACGAGCGCCGCAGCACCATCACGGAACTCGAAGAGGACATCGGGAAAGAAGACCTAATTGCCGTCGAGGACATGGTCATCACCATGACCAAGGCCGGTTACCTCAAGCGCACCAAGCTGGACGCCTACCGTGCCCAGGGCCGTGGAGGACGCGGCTCCAGCGGTGGCAAGCTGCGCGAAGAGGACGTGAACACCCGGGTGTTCGTAGGCTCAACCCACGACTACCTGCTGTTCTTTACGGACCAGGGCCGCGTGTTCCACGAGAAAATCTATGATCTGCCTGAAGCCGGCCGTGACGCCAAAGGCACGCACATCCGCAACCTGCTGCCCAGCCTGCGTGAGGACGAGAACATCGCCAGCGTGCTGAGTGTGGGAGGCTTTGATGAGCCCGGCTGCTTCATCTTTGCCACCCGCAAGGGCGTGGTGAAAAAGACGCTGATTACCGAGTACGGCAACATCACATCTGCGGGCCTGATCGCCATCAACCTGCAGCCCGGTGACGAGCTGATCGGAGTTGGCATTGTCAACGACATTGATCACGTGGTCCTGGCCACCCGCAACGGTAAGGCCATGCGCTTCGAAAGCGATGAGGTGCGCGCCACCGGCCGTGCCACTCAGGGCGTCATCGGCATCCGCCTGCGCGAAGGCGAGGATGACGCGGTCGTCAGCATGGCACTGGTTCCCGGCGGCGACGAAGCCAGCGAGCTGCTGGCCGTCAGTGAATGCGGCCTGGGCAAACGCACCCCGGTGGGCGACTACCCGGCCAAAGGGCGCGGCGGTATGGGAGTCATCACGCTGGACGTGACGGAAAAGACTGGCAAGCTGGTCACCCTGGCCCGCGTTGCGGGCAACGAGGAACTGATGGTCCTGACGGAGAAAGGGACTGTGATCCGCACCCGCGTCGAAGAGGTCCGGGTCACCGGACGCAACGCCCAGGGGGTCAAGGTAATCAACATTGCTGAACGCGACAGTGTGATCAGCGCCTTCCCCATCCGCCGCGAAGACGAGCTCTAAGACACCAGTAACCCGTGAGCCCGGCCCGTCAGTGGCCGGGTTTTTTTATGTCGCAAGCCATTCAATGTCAAAGTTTAATGAACCGGTTGTGAGGCATCAGCTGGGCCTCAGCCAGGAAATAACAGCTCCTGGCAGGCTTTTTTCAGCACCCTCCTCTCTAGACACTTTGTAAGGTAAATACTGATTAAAGAAACAAAACTGTTTACAAAAATGTGTCTTTGGGTTACACTGTGTTCAACGTTGGGAATGGTCCCGACGGCACCCCCAAACATCACCGCCCAGGAGGCGACCCAAATGACACAGACCCAGACCAGCACCAACAGCCGGACCTTCGTGGACACCGTCACGTACCGCCCGGGCGCCGTTATCCTCTACCCTGGCAAAAGCGACATGCTGTACCGCGTCTCCAGCGGCCTGGTGCGCGTGCACACCATGGATGACGACGGCAACGGCCTGACCCTGCGCTACGTCAAGCCTGGTGAATACTTCGGCGAGGAAGCCCTTGCTGGAGCCAACCGTGGCTACTTCGCCGAAGCCGTGACTGACAGCAGCATTGATGTCATCAACCCAGCACTGATGAGCGCCGAGGACAACCTGATTGTCACGACGCACCTCGTCCGGACGCTGGAGCGCGCCTACGAGAGCATCTACCGCCTGGTCGGCAAGCGCCTGCGTGCCCGTATCGCCGGTGAGCTGCTGGAGCTCAAGGACACTGCCCTGGCCACCCAGCTCGACAGCGGCGAGACCATGATCTACGCCACGCACGATGAACTGGCCGCCGCTGTAGGCAGCGTGCGCGAGACCGTCACCAAGGTCGTAGGTGAACTGTCCCGCGAGGGTGTGATCAGCGCAGGCTACGGCAAGATCACCCTGAAAAACGAGAAAGCGCTCAGCGAAATCGCCGCTGCCTGAATCAGCTGTTCGTCCCTCTGCCGCCCGGTCATGTGCCGGGCGGTTTCTGTTGTCCGGGCGGGTGGTTCACTCGTGAAAGACATAGGCCGGTCAATGTTTGCCAGACCCCGCTAGACTCAGACTCATGAGTGAGCCTGTCATTTCTTCTTTCAACGATCAGCGCCCGTTGCGGGTCGCCGTGATTGGCAGTGGGCCCAGTGGCATCTTTGCCACTGAAGCCCTGCTGAAGCAGAGCGAGCTGCCGGTGCAGGTAGACGTTTTTGACCGTCTGCCTACGCCCTACGGCCTGGTGCGCTACGGCGTAGCCCCAGACCACCTGACAATCAAGAGTGTCACACGTGGTTTTGAAAAAACTCTCTCGGACCCGCGTGTACGTTTCCTGGGGAACGTGGAGTTTGGGAGCGACCTCACGCATGAGGAGGCCCGCGCCCACTACGACGCACTGCTGTACACCGTGGGCGCCAGCAGTGACCGCCGGCTGGGAATTCCTGGAGAAGACCTGAACGGCAGCATGAGTGCCACTGAGTTTGTCGCGTGGTACAACGGCCATCCCGACGCTGCGGCGCGTGAAATGGTCCTGCACGCCAGCGGCGTGGCCGTTGTAGGTGTAGGCAACGTGGCACTGGACGTGACGCGTATCCTGGCCAAGACTTCAGCTGAACTGCACGATTCGGATATTGCTGCGCACGCGTTGAGCGCCCTGGAGCAGAGTCCCGTCCGGGACGTGTGGATCCTGGGACGCCGCGGGCCAGCCCAGGCCAGCTTTACCACCAAGGAGCTGCGGGAATTTGGGGAGCTGGCCGAGGCCGAGCCGGTGGTGTACCCGGAGGAAATTGCGCTGACGGAAGCTGAGGAAGCCGCAATCACGGACAATGTCAAGAAGAAGAATGTAGAAGTGCTTCGTGACTTTGCCGGGCGTACCTCTGAAGGCAAGCCCCGGCGGGTGCATTTACGTTTCCTGGTGTCCCCTATCGAAATTCTGGATGACGGACAGGGCAACGTGGCAGGTCTGAAGGTGGAGCGCAACCGGCTGGATGAACAGGGCAATGCCGTAGGCACCGGCGAGTACGAGACGTTGCCCGTACAGATGGTGCTGCGCAGCGTTGGCTACCGCGGGGTAGCGCTGCCTGAGGTGCCTTTCGACGAGCGGCGTGGAGTGATTCCCAACACTGAAGGCCGGGTCGAGGGCCGCACTGGCGAATACACGGCCGGCTGGATCAAGCGTGGGCCAAGCGGCGTGGTAGGAACCAACCGCAAAGACGCCACGGATACGGTGGCTCATCTGATTGCCGACGCGAAGGCTGGGGTCCTTTCTCCCGCCGTTCGAGGCCGTGAGGATGTCGACGCCCTGCTGCAGGCCAAGGGCGTCGATGTGTACACCTTCTCCGACTGGAAGGCGCTGGATGCTCACGAACTGTCTCAGGGGCAGGCGCTGGGACGTCCCCGGGCCAAGGTCGTGCACCGCCACGAGATGCTCACGCACCGCAACAAGTAAGGTCTGTTTCCGAGCAGTAAGGCTACGCAGACAGTGTGACGCTGCTGAACTGCAAAATGTCCTGAACGCTTGAGCGTCATGATGGCCTCTGCTTTACCGCGCAGATGCTGCCCCCAGCTGACAGGCTGCCCATAGATTGGGCAGCCTTTTGCCATAATTGTCGGCACATGGACGGCCGGCATTCCGACATTCTGGTGGTAGGAGGCGGTCCGGCCGGGTTACATGCCGCGTTTTACGCTGGGTGGCGCGGTCTTCAGGTACAGGTGCTGGAGGCCCGTCCCGTGTTGGGAGGGCAGCTCCAGGCACTGTACCCAGACAAGGTGGTGTATGACATTCCTGGCCTCCCCGCGGTGGTTGCCTCTGAGGTGGTCAGCAATCTGGTTGCTCAGCTCAGTGGGCTTCCGGTCTCTGTCCAGGTGAATGCCACGGCCCGGCATCTGAGTGCCCACAACGGCGGCTGGCGGATAGCCACGGACGACGCAACGTTCACGGCGCGGGCCGTCATCCTGGCTCCGGGGCTCGGAGCGCTCACAGCCCGCGCGGCGCGGGTTGCCGGAGCAGAAGTGCATCCTGGCGTCCGTACAGAAGTCCCCGAAGCGGCCGCGCTCTCCGGGAAGCACGTGCTTGTCGTGGGAGGAGTGCCGCAGGCTGTTCAGTCTGCCCTGGAGCTGGTTGATGCTGGTGCCCATGTCACCCTGACGCACCGGCGCGCGGGCTTCCGGGGGCACCCTGCACAGTTGGCCCGGCTCGACCAGCTCCGTATGGAAGGGCGCCTTGAGATCATCGCTCCGGCGCTCATGGACAGGCTGACTTCAGAGGACGCAGTTCTGCTGGAACATGGCACAGAACGCCGGGTCCAGGCTGATACGGTGCTGCTACTCAACGGATACCTTCCGGACCTGTCGCCGGTGCAGACATGGCCTCTGAACTGGAATGGCGACTACGTGCCGGATGGCACGGGCGGTCAGACTGTGCTTCCCGGGGTCTTTGTGGCGGGCGACGCCGCATATTCAGGAGGCAGCTTCAAACTGATCTCTGTGGGCCTTGCCCAGGCAGCTATTGCAGCGAACCACGCGGTTCATCACGTGAATCCTGAGCTCAAGGTGCGGCCCGGTCACAGCAGCGAAAAATGGCTGGCGCCCAGGCCTAGAGGGCCGGGTGAGGACGGGGTCTGAGCCCCTGAGCGCGCACGAGTTTACGGACCTCCTGGCACCGGCAGCTGGAATACGTGCAGAGCAGCGCCTCAGGGTCACGGCGCAGCAGGGCCACTGTCTGATCGACCAGATCACGGACCCGGTACAGTCTCAGGGTCGCCCCGCCCACTACGGCACTGCGCATAGAGAAATGCATCAGGGGCTGCAGATTGTCAAAGTCGGCCGAACAGTTGGGAAACGCCGTGGGCAGAACGCCACCGTCCAGCGCTACATAGCGCGTCAGCAGGGGCATGCCGGCAATATGCTCGCCGTAGTGGATGGTGGTATTACTGCCGAAATCCACTCCCATCAGCAGGGCGTATCCGTCCAGGTCATACAGCGCACCAATAGGCTGATACGGGCTCGACAAGGTCTGCACACCGCAGATCCGAGCCGCTTCCTGCCCCAGCGCAATAAAACTGAGGGTCGGGTGGAAACTGCGCACAGCTTCAGGTCGTTCGACCATTTCCTGGGGAACCCGGCCGATATCTCGGCTCACACGACTGTCCCGCCGGTACCGCGCATGCACCGGTGACGTTGCGTGGCGGAGCAGGGTGTTGTAAGTGAAAGCTGGAGCCACCACTGTGGCCGTGCGCCGCTCGAGTGCCCCAACGACCGTACGCGCCCCACCTTCAAGCTGTCCGAACGACTTGAGGCTGGCATGCACAATCAGGTGCTGGGTTCCGTCCAGCCCGAGAGCACCCAGACCTTCATCAAGCTGGGCTGGGGAAACGGCCGGTTTGCGCAGCAGGTTCAGCACAGCCCTTAGTGTACGCCCTGAACAAAAGAACACCGCCCCCGAAGGAGCGGTGTGTGAAGCCAGATTCAACGTGCTGGCCCGGTCGGACGCGGCAAGGTTACTTGACGAACAGCATCTGGCGGTAGGTCGGCAGCGGCCAGTGCTTGCTGCTCACCACTTTCTCCAGGCGGTCTGCGGCGCGGCGCACTTCCTGCATGGCAGGCAACACGTGATCACGCATATGGTGTGCCTTCTCGTGGATTTCTTCACCGCCGAGAGCTTCGTTCTGCTCGCGCAGGGTGCGCAGGTTCTCGTACAGCTCATCTGCGATCTCCACGAGTTCTTCGGTCACCCCTTTGACCGCCTTGCTCTTGATCTCGACATTGCCAAGTTCGGCAAGATAAGTAATCGCTGCGGGCAGGATCTGGGTCTGCGCCATGTACTCGGTGGTTTCACCCTCGATGTTCACGGTCTTGAAGTAGATGTCGTACATGATTTCCTGACGTGCGCCCAGTTCGCGCTCGTTCAGGACGTTGTACTGCTCGAACAGGCGGAGGTTCTTCTCGCTGTTGAGGTGCTCGATGGCGTCCAGGGTGGTGCGCAGGTTGAGCAGACCACGCTGGTGCTCGGCTTCCTCGTGCCACGCTTCGCTGTAGCCGTCGCCGTTGAAGATGATGCGCTTGTATTGCGTGTAGGTTTCCTTGACCAGTTCAGCGACAGCACTGTCCAGCGTGGCGTCACTGCCCTTGAGCTTCTCGTTGAGCTGCGCGGTGAGCTGGGTGATCGCGTCAGCAATGATCAGGTTAAGTACGGTGATGGGGAAGGAAATGCTCTGCGAGCTGCCCACTGCACGGAACTCGAACTTGTTCCCGGTGAAGGCAAACGGGCTGGTGCGGTTGCGGTCACCAGCGTGCACAGGAATTTCCGGCAGCACGCTGCTGCCCAGGCCCAGCAGACCGGCTTCGGGGCCGCGGCCGCCTTTCCCACTGGCCAGGCGATCGAAGATGTCGGTCAGCTCGCTGCCCAGGAAGATGCTGATAATTGCGGGCGGTGCCTCGTTGGCTCCCAGACGGTGATCGTTGCTGGCACTGGCCACGCAGGCACGCAGCAGGTCCTGGTGGTCGTCGACGGCTTTGATGACGGCCGTGCAGAAGAACAGGAACTGCATGTTCCGGTGGGGCGTCTCGCCGGGATCGAGCAGGTTCTCGCCCGCGTCGGTGCCCATGCTCCAGTTGCAGTGTTTGCCCGAGCCGTTGACGCCTGCAAAGGGCTTTTCGTGCATCAGGCACACCAGACCATACTTACGGGCGGTGGTGCGCAGCACCTGCATGATCAGCTGCTGGTGGTCGGCGGCAATATTGCTGTTCTCGAAGATGGGCGCAATTTCAAACTGACCGGGCGCCACCTCGTTGTGACGGGTCTTGACCGGAATGCCCAGGGCATACAGCTGCATTTCCGCATCGGTCATGAAGCTCAGCACGCGGTCAGGAATCGCTCCGAAGTAGTGATCTTCGAGTTCCTGCCCACGCGGGGGCTTGGCACCGAACAGGGTGCGGCCGGTCATCACCAGGTCGGGGCGGCGGTAGTAGTACTCCTCGGCAATCAGGAAGTATTCCTGCTCGGCGCCCAGGGTGCTGCTGATTCGGGTTCCCTCCGACGCACCGAACAGGCTGAGCGCCGGGGTAACGGCCTTGTTCAGGGCCTCGATGGAGCGCAGCAGCGGGATTTTCAGGTCCAGGGCCTCGCCGGTCCAGGACAGGAATACGCTGGGAATACACAGGGTCGCGCCGTTGGCGTGCCGGACGATGAAGGCGGGGCTGCTGGGATCCCAGGCCGTATAGCCACGGGCCTCGAAGGTGGCGCGCAGGCCGCCCGAGGGGAAGGAACTGGCATCAGGCTCAGCCTGGATCAGTTCCTTGCCGGAGAACGACATGATAGCCACGCCGTCACCAGCAGGGTTCAGGAACGAATCGTGCTTCTCGGCCGTGGAGCCGGTCAAGGGCTGGAACCAGTGGGTGTAGTGGGTCGCGCCCTTTTCCATCGCCCAGGTCTTCATCGCCAGGGCTACGGTGTCTGCGATGCTGGAGTCAAGCGTCTCACCGCGCTCGAGCGTGGCCTGCAGGCTGCGGTAGTCGGGCTTGCTCAGCCGGGCCTTGAGCTGGTCAAGCGTCAGCACGTCGCTGGCGAACAGCTCGTTGACCAGTTCACTGGGGGTGGCCGAGACGGAGGCGTCAACGCGCCAGTTGCGGGCGGCCGAGTTTACATCGAAATCCTGGTTCATGGGGGCTCCCTGGGAGTGCAGTACGAAGGAAAACGGGGCCGGTCAGGACAACCTGGTGCCGGCAGCTCGGGGAGAAGTATAGGAGTGCCGTTTGCACGGGTCAATGATCCGGTTGGACAACTTGCACATTAGAGCCACGTGATGTGCGGAATTGATTTCTGATTCTGCAAATTGTCCGAGTCAATCTTGATGAACAAACCGCTCTTTCGGGACATTTTGTACTAGACCCGGAGTGCCCGTGTGTACGGAGCAAGAGATATGGTAATGACGACCACCCAACGAGCGCCGCGCCGGATCACCGCTGCGGCCTCTTTACAATGAGCCGCGCCAACGGAGGTTGCCTTTTTCTATGACGCCTGACGCCACCACACAGAATTCCAATCTGACGCCCGCCGAGCTCCTCAAACGCCTGGAACAGGAAGATGTTCATTTTCTGCGCCTGCAGTTCACGGACATTCTGGGTACTACCAAGAACGTCGAGGTGCCCCGGTCCCAGTTTCAAAAGGCACTCAACGGCGACGTCACCTTCGATGGCAGCGCTGTGGAAGGATTTACACGGGTCGAGGAAAGCGACATGCTGCTCTCCCCTGACCTCAGAACGTTCCTGATTTATCCCCAGTTCTCCCGTGAAGAGGGTGAACGGGGCCGCGTGGCCCGGCTGATCTGCGATGTCACTCTCCCTGACGGCACCCCCTTTGAGGGTGATCCCAGGCAGGTACTGCGCCGGCAGGTGCTGCGTGCCAGAAACCTGGGTTTTGAAATGTTTGTTGGCACCGAGCCGGAGTTCTTTCTGTTCGAACGCACAACGGACGGCCGGGGCACCACGGTCACGCATGACAAGGCCGGCTACTTCGACCTTGCTCCGATCGACAAGGGAGAGCGCATCCGGCGTGAAATCGTGAACAAGCTGCTGCATATGGGCTTTGACATCGAGGCCGCACATCACGAGGTCGCGCCAGGACAACACGAGATCGATTTCCGGTATGCGCCGGCCCTGGAAACTGCGGACCGTATTGCCACGTTTAAGTTTGTGGTCAAACGCGTGGCGCTTGAATATGGCCTGCTGGCCTCGTTCCTTCCCAAGCCAATTGCCGGGATCAGTGGCAGCGGCATGCACTGTCACCTGAGTCTGTTCAAGGACGGAGTGAATGCTTTCGCAGATTCAAGTGGCGAGCACGGGTTGTCGCCGACAGCAATGCAGTTCATCGCGGGGCTCCTGGAGCACGCAGGCGGCATGACTGCCATTACCAACCCGCTGGTCAACAGCTATAAACGGCTGGTGCCCGGCTTTGAGGCTCCGGTCAACGTGGCCTGGAGCACCAGCAACAGGTCGGCTCTGATCCGCATTCCGGCCAAGCGAGGCGCCTCCACGCGCGCAGAGGTTCGTATGCCCGACCCCAGCTGCAATCCATACCTGGCGCTTGCAGTCATGCTCGCAGCCGGCCTGGACGGCATAGAGCAGGACATGGAGCCAGCGCCGGCCATCCAGCGCAATATTTTCAAGATGACTGTTCGCGAAAAGCGCCATCACCGCGTGCGGGAACTGCCGACAGACCTGCGGGAAGCTCTGGAAGAACTGGCCAAGGATGACGTGATTGCCGGTGCGCTCGGAGATCATGTCATGACCCATTTCGTGGCCGCCAAGCGAAGCGAGTGGCAGGATTACAACTCCACAATTCACGCCTGGGAACTCGACCGCTACCTTGACCTGATCTGAGTCCTTAAAAGTCCCAGCGCAGTGACCACGCCGTCAGTACAACCGAATACATCTGAAGTGAGCGATGACTTGCTGGGCAAGAGCAACATAATTGCGAAATATATATACAAAGGCGCAATAACCTCCTCTGACTAGGGGCATTTTCTCCGCACAATTTCAAAACAGAATGTGAGTTAAGCATTGACACCAGATAAAGACCTGCCTAGAATCTCAGCATCTCTACATCCGCAGGCCTTGGCCATACGGCCCCTGCTTCTATACCCGGAGGATCCATGAAAAAGACCACCCTGAGCCTTAGCCTGATCGCCGCCCTTGCCCTGGGGAGCGCCAGCGCCCAGACCACCATCAAGATCGCGACGCTGTCCCCCCTGTCCGGCGGCCAGAGCGACCTGGGCACCCAGATCAAGAACGGCGCGCAGCTCGCCGTCAATGAATACAAAGAGCAGTTCCGCAAGCTGGGCTTTAACCTGCAGCTCGTTGGTTACGACGACCAGGCTGACCCGGCCACCGGAACCGCCGCTGCCCGTAAGATCGCCGCAGACCGCCAGATCCTGGCTGTCGTCGGCACCCTGAACAGTGGCGTGGCTATCCCCAGCAGCGCTGCCCTGCAGCCCAGCCGCGTGGCCCTGGTCAGCCCCGCGAACACCGCCAACCAGGTCACCGACCGCGGTCTGAGCAACATGAACCGCATCGTTGCCCGTGACGACGCGCAGGGCCCTGCTGGCGCCAACTTCATCACCGGCACCCTGAAGGCTAAGAAGGTCTACATCCTGAACGACAAGACCGCCTACGGCGAAGGTCTGGCCAAGGAAGTTGAAAAGACCCTCAAGGCCGGCGGCGTGCAGATCGTGACCAACGAGGGCACCGAAGAGAAGAGTGACTTCTCCAGCATCGTGGCCAAGATCAAGCTTCAGAAGCCTGACGCCATCTACTTCGGCGGCATCTACAACCAGGTTGGCGTATTCATCAAGCAGCTGCGCGAAGCTGGCATCAATGCTCCTGTGGTCGGCGGCGACGGCCTGGACAGCAGCGAACTGGCCACCATCGCCGGCGAAGGCGCCAACAACATCTACTTCACGACCGTGGCTGCTCCTATCGAAGCGCTGCCGGCCGCCAAAGTGTTCGCTGCCAACTACCAGAAGACCTTTGGTAAGCAGGCACAGGGCTTCGGTGCGTTCGGTTACGACGCTGCCAAGGTCACCCTCCAGGGCGTGCTGAATGCCATCCGCGCCAACAAGAACAAGCTCCCTACCCGCGCTCAGGTTGAGTCGGCCATCCGCAAGGGCTCCTTTACCGGCCTGCTCTCTGGCAACGTAAGCTTTAACAGCTTCGGTGACCGCAAGGCCGGCACCCTGTACGTGATGGCCGTGAACCAGGGCAAGTACAAGCTGGCGACCAGCATCCCTGTTAAGCCTGCCAAGCAGTAAACCAGTCATCTGGAATAAGGGTGCCTTCCGTCTGCTTCCGCTCCCGGTGTAGCGAGGCATTCCACACCAAGAGGCCGGGCCTAGTGCTCGGCCTCTTGGTGTGGAACGGAACGAACTTGTCTAGCTCGCGCTTTGTCTGAACAACTGTTCCTACCTCGCAAATCGACCAACCATCTTGGACAGCGGTCGCACGAAATCCTGTTGTGACACTGAGGGAGATACACTCCATTCACCACCAAGGCCATCGTGTCATTGTGCACACTTCCACCCTATCGGCACTCGTGTCCCGCGTTTAAGTAACGCCGGAATTCTCTACCTTGAAAGGAGTTGAGTTATTTGGATCTTGCCACCCTTCTGCCGTTCCTCGTGAACGTGATCGTCGGGGGACTGGTGATCGGTTTTGTATACGCGATCATCGCACTCGGCTACACCATGGTTTACGGCGTTCTGCAGCTGATCAACTTCGCCCACAGTGAAGTGTTCGTGACTGGAGCCATCGTCGGCTTCGAGGTCTTCCGCCTGCTGGCCAACAATCCTATGAACGGGTATCTCAAGCTCATCATCGCGCTGGCGTCTGCCATGCTCATTTCAGGGCTGCTGAACGTGCTGATCGAACGTCTGGCGTACCGGCCACTGCGCAACGCACCCAAGCTGGTTCCGCTGATCACTGCCATCGGGGTCTCGCTGATCCTGCAGGATCTGCTGAAGCTGTTCGAAGCATTCCAGACTCCCAGCCGCTTTGACCTGACCTACACCCTTCCGCAGGGTTTTGCCGCTCCTTTTTGCGGTACCGAAAGTTCTTGTGCTCCGTTTGGCACGTTCCTCAAGGGCATTGGCATCGAAGTGCAGCTTAAAGATGTCATCATCATCGGCGTATCGCTGCTCAGCCTGGCGCTGCTCAACCATCTGGTGAACCATACCCGGCTCGGCAAGGGTATTCGCGCTGTGGCTCAGGACCGCGTCACTGCCGGTCTGATGGGCATCGACAGCAACCGCATGATCAGCGCCACCTTTGCCATCGGCGGCGCCCTGGGTGGCGTCAGCGGCGTTCTGTTCGGCATGAAGATCGGCACCGTCAACGCCTACAGTGGCTTTGACCCCGGCATCATCGCCTTCACAGCCGCCGTACTGGGTGGTATCGGCAGCATTCCGGGCGCCGTGCTCGGTGGTCTCACGCTGGGCGTTATCCAGAACCTGATCGGCGGCGCCTTCAGTGTGCTGGGTGGGCTATGGCAGGTATCGAACCTGGAAGCCATCGACGCGTCCTACCAGCGCATCGGGGCGTTTATCGTGCTGGTGCTGATCCTGATCTTTAAACCCACCGGTCTGCTCGGCAAGAGCAACACGGAGAAGGTATGACGGCCATCAACCCTTTACAGGCTCGTGTAAAGCAGGGTGGTCCTGACCGCACCATTCTGCTGATCCTGCTGTTCCTGGTCACCAGCGCAATTCTGCTGGTGTCCCACAACTCAGACATGCTGTCCCAGATGGGGCCGTTGGGCGTCGTGCTCAAAAACCCCATCATGGAAGCTTTCGTAGTTTCGCTTTTCCTGGCCAACGTGCTGTTTGCCTATCTGTGGCGCGCTGCCCCGTGGGCCAAGCTTCTGGTCGGCCTCGCAAGCCTGCTGCTCGTGCTCCCCATGGCCGGGCGTGCAGACACCAGCCTGCTTGACCTGAGCATTCAGATCATGATCTTCGCCGCGCTGGCCCTGGGCCTGAACATTGTGGTCGGCCTCGCGGGCCTGCTGGACCTGGGCTATGTGGCGTTCTTTGCCGTGGGAGCCTACGTCTGGGGTATTTTCGCCAGCCCACGCTTTGCCGAGGTGCTCCGCTACTTCGGAGAAAACCCAGGAGCCAACGCCATCGGTACGATGCTGCTGGGTCTGGCGACTCTGGTAGCAGGTCTGGGCGGCTACCTGGCCCTCCAGAAACGCCGCGCCGACAGCACACCAAGCCGGGCGGCCTGGACTCTGGCCCTGTCGCTGGTGGCCGGCATCGTGGTCTGGTTTTTGGTGGGCCGCAGTCTGTTTACCCTCGGTGAGCGCACCTGGGCACTTCCGGCGCTCTGGATCACGCTTCTTCCGGTTCTTGCCGGTCTGATGTTTATGGCCTACAACCAGTCGCGCGGCCACGACGTGCGCGGCGGGCTGCTGAACTTCACGCGTGTTCTGGCGGCTCTGGCTGCGGTGGCTGGTCTGACCCTTGTGCTGCGCGCAATCATGGTGCTGATGTCCGGTCAGGCCAACGCTCTGGCCACCGGCATTGACCCCAGCTTTTTCTGGTTGTTCCTGGCGCTGAGCATTGCGGCGGCCGCTATCGTGGGGGTACTGATCGGTCTGCCCGTGCTGAAGCTCAAAGGTGACTATCTGGCCATCATCACGCTGGGTCTGGGCGAAGTCATCCGGGTGCTGGCCAACAACCTGGACCTGTACTCCGCCGGATCTCAGGGCGTCACGCCCATCAAAAGCGCTTCCGTGCCGGTGTTTGACCGTTTTGCTGCGTCTCTGGGCTTCGCGCCGGACCAGCACAACCTGCTGTTCCTGTACCTGCTGGTGCTGCTGGTCATTGCAGCGGTGTTGATCGTCAACATCCGCCTGGACCGGAGCCGAATCGGCCGGGCCTGGATCGCCATTCGCGATGACGAGGTCGCTGCCCAGGCCATGGGCGTCCCGCTGGTGAAGACCAAACTGATCGCCTTTGCGACCGGCGCTTCCTTCGCTGGCGTGATGGGAATGATCTTTGCCGCCAAACAGACGTTCGTAAGCCCCGAAAGCTTCAACTTCAACCAGAGCATCGGCGTGCTGAGCATGGTGATTCTGGGCGGCATGGGCTCCTTCCCTGGCGTGATTCTGGGCGCTGCCGTGGTGACCCTGCTGAACCTGCGCGTCCTGCCAGGAATCGGCGAAGCGACTGCCAACGTGTCCTGGATTCCGCAGCAGGCCAATCCAGGACAGCTGCAGCGCCTGATTTTCGGCGCCATTCTGGTGGCCATGATGCTGCTGCGCCCCGAAGGTCTGCTGCCCAGCCGGCGCCGCGCGCTGGAACTGCATCACGATGACAACCAGGAAGATGACAGTGCCCATGGAGACGGCAATGCACTGTCCAACACCGGCGCAGAGGTATACAGTCCCGGGCTGGCGCCGATCAACGAGACTGATTCCGCAGGGGGCAAGAAATGACCGCCTTCACCACTGGTGGCCACATCCTGGAAGTTGAGCACGTCACCAAGATCTTTGGTGGTCTGACGGCTGTCAACGACGTCACCATGACCATTCCCGAGCGCAGCATCGTCAGCGTGATCGGACCGAACGGGGCCGGCAAAACCACGTTCTTCAACATGATCACCGGCATCTACACGCCTACCCGCGGCAGCATCCGTCTGGCCGGGCAGGAACTTGTCGGGTTGCGTCCTGACGAGGTGACTGCCGCCGGGATCGCCCGTACGTTCCAGAACATCCGCTTGTTCTCCACCATGAGCAGTGAGGAAAACATCATGGTGGGCCGGCACAGCCGTCTGAAGAGCACCTTTGTCGACGCCGTTCTGCGCACGAAGAAGTTCCATGAATCCGAAAGCGAGGCCAGAGATGCCGCCCGTATCATGCTGGATTTTGTAGGCCTGAGCAAATGGCGCAACGAGCTGGCCACCAACCTGCCCTACGGCGATCAGCGCAAACTTGAAATTGCCCGCGCACTGGCCACCACACCCAAACTCATCCTGCTCGACGAGCCGGCCGCAGGCATGAACCCGCGGGAAACCGAAGATCTCAAGGCCCTGATCCGCCGCGTCCGTGACGATCTGGGAGTCACCGTGTGTCTGATCGAGCACGACATGCGCCTGGTCATGACCCTTTCCGAGCACATCACCGTGCTGGACTATGGCAGCAAGATCAGCGAGGGACTGCCCCACCAGGTCCGCAACGACCCGCGCGTGATGGAAGCGTACCTGGGCCGTGGCGCGGCTGCCGGCGAGTACGGCAAGGAGGAACGTCCGCATGTCTGATCCCACGACCCTCACCCGTGACGCCTCGGCCACCGGCACCCCCATGCTGGAACTGAACAACGTTCACACCTACTACGGTCACATTCACGCCCTGAAGGGCATCAGCATGACGGTCAACCAGGGTGAGATCGTCGCGCTGATCGGAGGCAACGGCGCGGGCAAGACCACGACGCTGCGGACCATCAGCGGCATGATGAAGCCCAAAAGCGGCACCCTGACGTACATGGGGCGCAACGCTGCCGGGGTGCCTGCCCACCTGATCATGCAGCAGGGCATGAGTCACGTACCTGAAGGCCGGCGGATCTTTCCGCAGCTGACCGTTCGCGAGAACCTGGAGGTGGGTGCCTACACGGTTGGCGACCGCAAGGTCATCGAGCAGCGCATTCAGGAAGGCTTCCAGTTCTTCCCACGCCTGAAGGAGCGCGAGAACCAGCTTGGTGGCACCATGTCGGGCGGCGAGCAGCAGATGCTGGCCATTGCCCGCGCACTGATGGTCAATCCCAAGCTGCTGCTGCTGGACGAGCCGAGCATGGGACTATCTCCCCTGTTTGTGGAAGCCATTTTCGACATCATTCAGCTTCTGAACAAGGAGCGTGGCACAACAGTGCTGCTGGTCGAGCAGAACGCCAACATGGCCCTGGGCATTGCCCACCGTGCCTACGTGCTTCAGACCGGCGAAATCAAGCTCAGTGGCAAGGCCAGCGACATTGCCAAAGACGAAAGCGTACGCAAGGCTTATCTCGGCGAAGACTGAGAAGCGCCACGTCAAAGGCCGGAGCATGATGCTCCGGCCTTTTTCGTTTCCGGCCTCTCTGGACTGCAATTCAGGCACCTGTTGAAATCCTCAATAAACTTGACATGACTACGCTCAAGTTTCAGAATAGGAGCAGATTGAACTCTGTACCCATTCCTTCTTCTGGAGGTCACTGCCTTGAATCCTGAACGCTTTACCGAAGCCAGTGCCCAGGCCCTGGGCGCCGCCCAACAGCTGGCCCAGGCCTCCGGGCACCAGACCCTGACGCCCGCCCACGTTCTGCGCACCCTGACTGACAACGACATCGCGGCCCGTGCCCTGACCCTGGCCGGCGCCGATCTGGGAGCAGCCAGAGCGGCACTCGACGCCGAGATCGGCAAGCTCCCAAGAGTGCAGGGAGGCGGAGACAACCTGTACCTGGATCCTGCCCTGAGCCGGGCATTCCAGAAAGCCGACACCCTGGCAGGTCAGCTGGGCGATAGCTTTGTGGCGGCCGACACTCTGCTGCTGGCCCTGCGCGGCGAATACCGGGGGCCGGGGCTGCCGGGCGAGGCTGAGCTCAACCGCGCCATCACTGAACAACGCAAGGGGAAAACCGTGACGAACAAAACTTCTGAACAACAGTTCGATGCCCTCGCCAAATACGGCACCGACCTGACGCAGCGCGCCCGGGACGGCAAGTTCGACCCGGTCATCGGACGCGACGAGGAAATCCGCCGCACGATGCAGATCCTGCTGCGCCGCACCAAGAACAACCCGGTTCTTATTGGGGAACCTGGGGTGGGCAAGACCGCTATCGCTGAGGGACTGGCTATCCGTATCGTGCAGGGTGACGTGCCGGACGGCCTGAAAAACAAGCGAATCGTCAGCCTGGAGATGGGCAGCCTGCTGGCCGGGGCGAAGTTCCGCGGCGAGTTCGAGGAGCGCCTCAAGGGGGTGATCGACGAGGTTGTGCAGTCTGCCGGCGAAATTATTCTGTTTGTGGACGAGCTTCATACCATCGTGGGAGCTGGCAAGACCGAGGGCAGCCCTGACGCGGGCAACATGCTCAAGCCGGCCCTGGCGCGGGGCGAGTTGCACCTGATCGGCGCTACTACCCTGGACGAGTACCGCGAGATCGAGAAGGACCCTGCGCTGGAGCGGCGCTTCCAGCCGGTGTTTGTGGACGAGCCCAGCGTCGAGGACACCATCTCGATCCTGCGCGGCATCAAGGAAAAGTACCAGACCCACCACAATGTGGAAATCACCGACCCGGCGCTGGTCGCAGCCGCACAACTGTCCAACCGATACATTTCTGACCGTCAGCTGCCGGACAAGGCCATCGACCTGATCGACGAGTCAGCGGCGCGCCTGCGCATGGCACTGGAAAGCAGCCCCGAGCGGATCGACCAGCTGCAGCGCCGCAAACTTCAGCTGGAAATCGAGCGTGAAGCCCTGCGCAAGGAAAAGGACCAGGACTCGCAAAACCGCCTGCTTGATATCGAAGAAAGCCTCAAGTCGCTTGAAAGCGAGCTGAGCGATGTTCGCGCCCGCTGGCAGAGCGAACAGCACGACGTGCATGAATTGAAGGCCAAACGCGACGCCCTGGACCAGGTACGAACCGACATCGAAAAGGCGCGGCGCGACTACGATCTGCAACGTGCCGCCGAACTCGAATACGGTCAGCTGCCTCAGCTGGAAAAAGAAGTCGCCGACCTTGCCGAGAAGCTCAAGGGCGCCGAGTTCGCCCACACCCAGGTCACCGAGGAAGACGTCGCGTCGGTCGTCAGCCGCTGGACTGGGGTCCCAGTCAGCAAACTGATGGAAGGCGAGCGCGAGAAGCTGCTGCGCCTTGAAGAGGCCCTGCACGGGCGCGTCATCGGGCAGGACCGTGCCATCATCAGCGTCTCGGACGCCATCCGCAGGGCGCGCGCTGGGCTGAACGACCCCAACCGCCCGCTTGGCAGCTTCATGTTCCTGGGGCCGACCGGCGTGGGTAAGACTGAGCTGGCCAAAGCCCTGGCTGAATTCCTGTTTGACAGCCCTGACGCCATGGTCCGGCTGGACATGAGCGAATACATGGAAAAACACTCGGTCTCGCGGCTGATCGGCGCCCCTCCCGGCTACGTGGGTTACGAGGAAGGCGGGCAGCTCACCGAGTCGGTGCGCCGGCGCCCCTACGCCGTGATTCTGCTCGACGAAATTGAAAAAGCACATCCTGACGTGTTCAATGTGCTGCTGCAGGTGCTCGACGATGGTCGCCTGACTGACGGCCAGGGCCGAACGGTGGACTTTCGCAACACCCTGATTATCCTGACCAGCAACATCGGCTCGCCGCTGATTCTGGAAGCGCAGGCGCGGGGTGACAGCGCCGAAAGCATCCGTGATCAGGTGCTGGCAGTGCTGAATCAGCACTTCCGCCCGGAGTTCCTGAACCGGGTCGACGACATCATCGTGTTCGATGCCCTGACGGCGGCAGACCTGACCCGCATCGTGGATATCCAGACGGCTGGCCTGCGCAAGCGCCTGGCTGAGCGGCGCGTGACGCTGCACCTGAGCGACTCGGCCAAGGCCCGCCTCGCAGAGATCGGCTACGATCCCGCTTTCGGCGCCCGCCCACTCAAGCGTGCCATTGCCCGACAGATCGAAACGCCGCTGGCCCGTGAAATCCTGCAGGGCCACGTACCGGACAGCAGCAGTCTGCACGTGGACTATGTCGATGGCCAGTTCAGGTTCAATACCGGAGTTCTCAACTAAAGGCTGGCTCAAGCCGTTCTAGTGATGCACCAGCGGCGTGCCACCTCATGGAGGGACACGTCGCTGGTGCATCTGCACAGTTCCAAGGAAGCATCCTTGCTCCGTTGTTCCCTGACTCTTTACCCGACTATGGCCCTGATGACCACGGCAGTCGAACCATAACCTCCTGAACGAACATACCCGTGTCGTCGCTTTACTTGCCTTCTGTACCGTTGATGTGGCGTGGCAACCGGCCTTGTGCCTGGGCTCGCGGTCCGGGGTATCCGTCAGGTCTTCAGGAGAGATGCACGGCGGTTCTCGACCGACTTGAGATGGCTGCGAATGCCGCGCCCTGCCATCGGTTCGTCTGCGAAGCGGGGAATCACATGGAAGTGGGCGTGCATGATGTGCTGTCCCCCGAGCTCCCCTACATTCCACCCGACGTTGTAGCCGTCCGGAGCGAGACCGGCATCAAGGTGATCCCTGGTCTGATGAAGCAGGGTCTGCGTAGCCGCCCACTCCTCTGTGGTCAGATCAAAGACGGTGGGGCGATGCGCTTTCGGAATGATGATGCCGGCTCCTTCAAGGGCGCCATTCTCGCTGGGTTTGATACTCAGGAGGCACAGGTCATTCTCGAGAACGAAGGCCCCGCGCCGCATTTCAGCAAGGTCGCAGTACGGGCAGGCAGATGATTGAGGCATGACGAGCTGAGCATAGGACACGATTGACGGGTTAAGAGGAGCACTTGGGCCTGTCGCCCGACATTCGGGCAGACACTCCCCGAAACGCCTTTTGAAGCCTCAGGAAAATCAAACAAGCGCCGCCCCCAACGGGACGGCGCTTCATGTTTTCAGGGTTAGCGGCGAACAGTGGACGTTTCAACGTGACGGCGCCCAGCAAGTCCAGCAAGCCCCAGCAGGCCCGCAAGGCCCAACCAGCCCCAATCGGTACCGCGTTCATTCATCTCGATGTTTGTGGTTTCGGTGGTCGTGTTGGTCTCCTGGGCACCTGCGTTGACGGGCAGGGCAAGGACAGCAGAGAAAGCCAGCAGTTTCAGCAATTTCGTCATGGGCGCAGTGTGACGCAAACCACCCTCTGGAAGGCTCGATCAGCTTGAGAAAATCTGCACACTCATGGCTTCAGCGCGACGCACCCGCTGAAGCCCACACCGCCGCCACGGCTTCCTCAACACTTTTGATGCCAGGGTGTCCATCGAGCCCCGGAGGTACGACCAGGCGTGTATAGCCGGCCCGCCCTGCCTCTTCAGCGCGGCGCAGCGCCGCCTGGGTGGAGCGGACTTCCCCAGCCAGACCGACCTCACCGAAAACGGCGACATTCCCCGGCAGGGCGCGCCCGACGACTGCCGAATACACCGCCAGCGCCACTGCGAGATCCAGGCCCGGGTCGGGAACCTTGAGACCGCCAGCCAGGTTGACGTACACATCCAGGCCGCCCAACGTGAGGTCCAGCCGCCGCTCCAGCACGGCCAGCACCACATCAACCCGGCGGGGGTCCAGGCCCACGACCACGCGCCGGGCGTTGGGATACGGCGTCTTGGACGCCAGCGCCTGAACCTCCAGGAGCATGGGCCGCTGACCGTCGATGGTGGCCGCAACAACGCTCCCCGGCACGCCGACCGGACGCTCGGCCAGAAAAGCCGCCGAAGGGTTGTCCACAGCAATCAATCCTTCGCCGCGCATCTCGAAGACGCCGAGTTCACCCGCCTGTCCAAACCGGTTCTTGACGCTGCGCAGCAGGCGAAAGGCGCCTACAGTTTCCAGAAATACGGTGGTGTCCACGATATGTTCCATCACCTTGGGCCCAGCAACCGTGCCGTCCTTGGTCACGTGGCCTACCAGCACCGTGGCCGTGCCGGTTTCTTTGGCCGCGCGCGTCAGCATGGACGTGCCGTCGCGTACCTGGGCCACCCCTCCTGGGGCTCCCTCACCTTCCACCGTCACCGTCTGGATCGAATCCACGATACACAGGGCAGGCTTATGCTCAGCCATGAGTGCAGCCACGTGCTCGGCACGGGTATCACGCGTCAGCTGAATGTCGGCTGTGACGCCCAGACGGTCAGCCCGCAGACGGATCTGCTCGAGCGATTCCTCACCGGCCACGTACAACACGGGGCCACCTTGACGTGAGACCCGGTCGGCCACCTGAAGCAGCAGGGTACTTTTGCCGATTCCCGGCTCACCGCCTATCAGGGTGACACCACCGGCCACCAGCCCACCGCCCAGGACCCGGTCAAGCTCAGGAATACCTGTGGAGGTACGGGGTTCCTCCCGGCGCCCCACAGTGGACAGGGAGGTGAGCTTGCCGCCCACAACTCCGCCGTAGGCCCCCCCGCGTCCCTTGCCGGTCGCTACGGCAGGAGTCTCTTCTTCAAAGGAATTCCAGGCCTGGCAATTGGGGCAGCGCCCCAGAGGCTTGGCCGACTGGTAGCCGCAGCTGTTGCAGACGTACCCTACGCGGACTTTAGCCACGTGCCCCTGGGCGTCCGTCGGCCCGCCAGTACATGCCGTCTGCCGTCACGAGGTAGTCCCCATCCAGCAGTTCGGTCAGCAGGATGCTGGGGTCTTCGAGTGTGCTGTGGTCAGCCAGAATCTGCTCGACCTGGCCCTGGTCATAGGCAACTCCGGTCTCGAACAGGCCCTTGAGGTAGTGCAGGATGGCCAGCTGATGGGTGCGGCGCCGGTCACTGGGCCAGGTGGTAATGCGGCCGAATTCGTCCTGAAAGTCCAAGATACTTTTGGTCATGTCGCCCATGCTACGCGGCTGGCGCTCATCTTGCCTGCCGTATGCCACAAAAAGAAGGCGGAAGCCACACGGGCCTCCGCCTCCACTGCTATCCGGCTTCAGGCCAGAATCTGCCGTGGAGCAGCTTCTTCGCCTTTCTCAAACTGAATCCCAGTCTCGCCCAGGACCACGCGCAGTTCCTGGCCGTCAATAGCCATCAGTTCCATGGCCAGGGGATCTTCCAGCTCTTCGCGCACAAGTGTGCGCAGCTGCCGCGAACTGCCGACGGCGTGCTTGGGACTCCGGGCTTTGAGCTTCCCGACCAGCCAGGCTGCGATGGCCGGATCGAAGGTCACGCGCATCTCACGGCTGATCAGTTCCTCGCGCATCTCGCCCAGCAGCTGCTGGGCCACCCGGACCAGCTCCTCCTCACCCAGTGACCGGAAGCGGATCACATCATCCAGCCGGTCCAGGAATTCGGGAGTAAAGATGTGCCGCAGCGGCGCGTTGTTGTCCGGCGTCACCGGGCTGAAGCCCACCGTCGGGTTGACGTTGAAGCCCGTGTTGCTGGTCATGATGATGATGGTCCGGCGGAAGTCCACTGTCCGGCCCAGACCGTCGGTCAGGCGACCATCGTCCAGTACCTGCAGGAAGGTGTTGTACACGTCTGGGTGGGCCTTCTCGATCTCGTCGAGCAGAATCACGCTGAAGGGCTGGCGGCGCACCGCCTCGGTCAGGCGTCCCCCCTGCTCGAAGCCTACATAGCCGGGAGGCGATCCGATCAGCTTACTGATGGAGTGGCTTTCCTGGAACTCGCTCATGTCCACCCGGATCAGGGCGCGCTCCGAGCTGAATAGTGTGCGGGCCAGTGCCTTGGCCAGGTGGGTCTTGCCGACGCCGCTGGGTCCCACGAACAGGAAGCTCGCGGCGACACGGGTGCGGCCACCCAGTCCTACCCGCGCGCGGCGTAGCGCCGAGCTGAGGGCCTTGACCGCGTCGGGCTGACCGTACACCTGTTCGGACAGCTGCAGGTCCAGATCGCTCAGCTGCGCCGCCGTTTCCTCGCTGTAGATGCCACCCATGGAGTTGATGACGCTTTCGATATCCTCACGGGTCACGTACGGTTCGCCCTGTTCATTTTCGGCCACTGGCAGGCCCACGCTCATGTTCAGGCGCACGCGGCTGGCAGCCTCATCGATCAGGTCAATGGCCTTGTCCGGGAAGTTCCGTCCGGGAAGGCTGCGCTCGCCGATCCGCACTGACAGTTCCAGAGCCGTGTCCGGAATCTGCACACCGTGGTGCTCCTCGTACTTGGGCCGCAGACCGCGCAGAATCTGTAAGGTTTCGGCGGGGCTTGGCTCCAGCACGATCACCGGCTGGAAACGGCGTTCGAGAGCGGCATCCTTCTCGATGTAACGGTGGTACTCGCCAGTGGTCGTCGCGCCGATTACCTGGATCTCACCGCGGCTCAGGGCTGGCTTGAGAATGTTCGCAGCGTCCAGCGTGCCCTCGGCACCGCCCGCGCCGACCAGGGTGTGCAGCTCGTCGATAAAGGCGACCACCTTGGCGTTGCGCAGTTCCTCGATGATCTGACGCAGACGTTCCTCGAACTCACCGCGGTACTTGGTTCCGGCCACAACGCCGCTGAGGTCCAGGCTGACCAGACGCACGCCGTGCAGGTTGGGTGGCGTCCGCTTTTCATGGATGGCCAGCGCGAGACCCTCGACAATGGCCGTTTTGCCCACGCCGGGGTCACCGATCAGCACCGGGTTGTTCTTGGTACGGCGGGTCAGGATCTGCGTCACGCGGCGGATTTCCTCACTGCGGCCGATCACCGGGTCGAGTTTGCCTTCACGCGCCCAGCGGGTCAGGTCACGGCCGTACTCGTCCAGGAACGGCGTGGCCACCGGCTTGGCAGGCTTGGCGCTCGAGCCTTCACCCTGCGCCAGCACACGCCAGCGGATGGTGTCGACGTCTTTGGTCAGTTCCTGCAGGATCCGGAAGGCAACGCCGTCGCCTTCACGGATAATGCCCAGCAGGATGTGCTCGGTTGAAGTTACCTGCGCGCCGAGGCTGCGGGCCTCGCTGGAGGCAAGTTCCATCACGCGGCGGGCACGTGGCGTAATGCTTGGGGCGTCGTTCAGGCGGCTGCCCTCGCCCCGGCCGATGATGTCTTCGACCCGGCGGCGCAGGCCGTCAAGCGAGGCACCGAATTCGCCGAGGATGGTGGCCGCCGTACCGCCCTCGCGCATCAGGCCAAGCAGCATGTGTTCGGGGCCGACCATCGCGTGGCCCAGGCGGTTGCCTTCTTCACGCGCGTAATGGAACACCAGTCGGGCGCGGTCGTCGTATCGGTTGGTCATTGGGCTCCCCCTCGTGGTGGTCCACGGTCAATTTGACGTGTGATTCGGTAGCGGCTAAGGCTAGAGTAGCGTCCCTGAACCACTGTTCGTAAGGACAACCTCACCATCTGCCTGGACCTTTGCTTGATCTTTCTCCACGGGCAGGGCGGCAGTTACCCTTGGAACATGACAGATCAGCCAGTGTCCAGGGCCGAGGGCGATGATCAGCCCCGTGCCCGTGAGGTTATTTTCGGCCGGCAACATGACCGGATTCTTGAGCGCCTGGAAGCCCTGGACCCTACCCTGGCCGGCTTTACAAAAGACTTTGCGTATGACACCGTGTACGATCTGCCGGGACTGGACCTGAAAACCAAGGAGCTGATTGCCTGTGCCCTGCTGGTATCGCTGGGAAGCCCGCCGGAATTGCGTACGCATCTGCGCGGCGCCCTCAACGCAGGAGCGACCGAGACCGAGCTCAGGGGAGCCCTGCTGCTGTGCGTGCCGTACCTGGGGTTTCCCCGGGTAGTCGCCGCCTTCGAGGTCCTGCGACAGCACATGGAGGCTGAACAGCAAAAAAGGTAAGCAGGCCAGATGTGGCCTGCTTACCAAGGAAACGTTGCCGATCGTTAGAACATCATCTTGAAGCCGATGCGGGCCTTGAAATTGGTGCCAGGACGGACAAAGCGGTTGTCGATGGCGTCGTAAGAGGGGTCACCAGGTGCGAAAGAATCGCTATCAGTAGTCCCGCCAGCCCTATTGGTATTGCTGTTGATGGTTGCGTCGAAGAAGTGGTCAATACCCAGGTCGCCGACCAGACTGAGGTTGCCGCTCAGGGCGTAGCTGGCCATAAAGCCGGCTCCAATGCCAAAGGCATTGCTCGTGTAGGTGGTGTTCAGGCCCGAGCCGTAGTCTTCAGTCGCACGGAACATTCCGTAGCGGCCACCGGCATAAATCATGGTGTCCAGGCCAGGGGCAATTTCACCGAGGCTGTAGGTACCATCCAGGCTTACCACGGTATGGCTTCCCGACTCGGTCGCCCCAGCCGCCTTGAAGCTGCCGAAGGTGCCCGTGCCAGGTGCAAGTTCACTCTCATCATTGATGGCGTCCGCAGCGCGGGTGAAAGCCACCCCAGCCTTAACACCGAACGGGCCGGCGACGAAAGGAGCGTGTACGAAGACTTCACCACTGAGTCCGGCAGCGTAGCCTCCGGTGAGACCAAGCTCAAAGGGCTGGGTGCTGACGGTCTGGGCTCCGGCAGTAGCGATAACGGTAAAGGCGCTGAGGGCGAGCAATTTCTTCATATTGTCAGCTTCGTCCAGAAAGATGAGGAGCACTCATGAACTAGCCCATGGCGCGTTAACGTAAGCATGGTTACTGATCAGAAATCTCTCATCTTTCGGGTTCATGAGGACCTGAAGCACCATCTGGCAGGGTGTTCCCGGGACAGTGGCGCAAACACCTTCGCTTTGCTAACTTGTACTGAGTTCAATTTGTCATGCTGGGGAGGTTGTCTGTCCAACTGACCCATCTCTGGAGGAGCCCATGAACATCCTGACCCTTGTAAGACAAGTTCCGGACGCGGAAGCCCGCGTAAAGATCAACGCCCAGGCTGTTGACCTCGAAGGCACCACCCTCGTGATTGATGGCATGGACGAATATGGCGTCGAAGAAGCCCTGCGCCTCCGCGAAAGCGGTGCGGCTGTTGAGCAGATCATTGCGCTGGCCGTGGGGCCAAAGCGCGTTGAGGATGCTTTACGCACCGCACTGGCTATGGGCGTAGACCGCGCGATTCACGTAGAAACCAGTGAACGCCTGGATGCTGTCGCCCTGAGCCGGATTGTGGCTCAGATCGCGCAGGCGGAAAACATCGGACTGATTCTGGTCGGGGGGCAGGAAGCTGACTGGGACTCTCAGGCTCTGGGGGCGGCCACCGCCGAACGCCTGGGATGGCCGCAGCTCACCTGGACCAACGAACTGAAGATAGAGGGTGACGTTCTGACCGGCCGTCACGATGTGGACGACGGCAACGAAAGCTTCCGTGCCACTCTTCCCGCAGTGGTCACCACCCAGCAGGGTCTCAACGAGCCCCGGTACCCCACGCTGCCCAACATCATGAAAGCCAAGAAAAAGGAACTGCGCAAGGATGATCTCTCGCAGTACGGGGTCCAGCCCATGGTGCGCTATGTCAACGCAGAGATCCAGACCCGTGCGCGGCGCAACCACATGATCGACGGTAAAGACCCGCAGGCAGCGGCGGCCCAACTGCTGGAACTGCTGCGCAATGAAGCGAAAGTCCTGTCCTAAGCGGCGCCTTCAACCAAAACTTCCAAAGTCCTTCAAGGAGTCCAGATGATTCTGATTGTTGCTGAACACGCCGGGGGCAAACTCGGCAAGTCCACCCTGGAAATGGTCACTGCTGCGCGCGAAAGTGGCCGCGAAGGCCCCATTACACTGCTGGTTCTGGGCAGCGGCGTGGCTGAAGTCGCCAATGCCAGCGCCGCGTATGCCGATCAGGTGCTGGTGGCCGACCTGCCCGAGCTGGCCACCTACAACGCCGAGCTGTGGGCTGCGGCCACCGCACAGATCGCTCAGGAAGGCGAAGCCAGCACGGTGATGATCGGCGGAAGCCGTTCAGGGCGCGAATACGCCCCTAGGGTCGCTGTAAAGCTCGACGCGCCCTATCTCGAAGACGCCATCCGGCTGACGAGCAGCGGCAGCGCCCTGCAGGCTCAGCGCTACACGTACCTGGCGCGCGTCACAGAGACCGTCGAGGCCGAGGGGCCTGTCATCGTTGTGACGGTCAAACCCGGTTCGTTTGCACCGGCGCAAGCTGCGGGCACTGCCGGCGAGCAGTACGACGTGGAACTTACTCTGCCTACTCCCCGGGTGGAAGTCACTGGCAAGAGTGTCGAAAAGACCAGCCGCGTGGCCCTGACCGAGGCCGACGTGATCGTGACGGGTGGCCGCGGCGTAGGCAGCCCCGAAAACTTTTCTGCGTATGTGGAGGGTCTGGCTGACGCTATCGGTGCCGGTGTTGGGGCAACCCGCGCCGTGGTAGACGCCGGCTGGCGCCCCTACGCCGAGCAGGTAGGACAGACCGGGAAGACCGTGCAGCCCGGCGCCTACATCGCCCTGGGCGTCAGCGGAGCCGTGCAGCACCTGTCTGGCATGGGCAAAAGTAAGCACATCATCGCCATCAACAAAGATGCCGAGGCGCCGATTTTCAAGGTGGCCGACTACGGCATTGTCGGTGACGTCAATCAGATTGTCCCAGCCCTGATTGCAGAAGCACGCAAGTAACGCGAGTTGCAGTGTTCACCGCGCCACCCGGATCCCGGGGCGGCGCGGTTTTTGTGAGGCCAGGGGCCTTTATAACTTCAGCGTTTTTTGACACTTTGCCCACTGTCTCAGCGGCTGTCCGACACTAAAGCATGACGCCTCAGATCCCTGAAACAGGCGCCCCTCCGTGCGTGATCGTGACTGGGGCGGCGCGCGGCATCGGGCGGGCGATCGCGGAACTGTACACCGAGCGCGGCGCCCGGGTGCTGAGTGTAGACCTGACCCTGCCGCCGCCCCTGCGTGGCCAACGAAGGATCAGGGCAGATATCAGTACCGCCAGTGGTCGCGAACGTATAGGACGTGCGGCCCGGGAACTGGGGGGCGTGAACGTCCTGGTCAATAACGCGGCCTTTCAGGGAGCACATGGAAGCGTACTGGAGGTCAGTGAGCGCGGCTGGGCGCGGACCCTGAGCGTGAATCTGACTGCGCCGCTGCTGCTGACACGTGCCCTGATTGATCTGATGCCTCATGGAAGTACGGTCGTGAACGTGGCCAGCGTGCAGGGCCTGTTTGCCGAACAGAACAATGCCGCCTACAACGCCAGCAAGGGTGGTCTGGTCAACCTGACGCGCGCGATGGCACTGGACCTGGCGTCCCACGGCATCCGGGTCAATGCCGTAGCCCCCGGCGCAATCAGCACCGAAGGAGTTCTGCAGGCTATTCAGGACAGTTCCGATCCCGTAAACACCCGCCGGGACTATGAGGACCTGCACGCCCTGAGGCGCCTCGGGGCCCCCCGTGAAGTGGCGCAGGTGGTGTATTTCCTGGGCAGCGACGAGTCCAGCTTTATGACCGGCGCGATTGTTCCCGTGGATGGCGGCATGACCGCGAGCTTCATGATGGCTGGGCGACCAGTCTGACCCACGCTCAGGCGGGAGGGATTCGTGGCTGCCCGAGCCGCTGAAGCGAACCGCTGAGCAGAAGGGCAGGAGCATCTGGACAAGCGCCCCACGCAGACAAACAACACCGGAGCCACAAGAAAGCGGCCCTTTCTCGTGGCTCCGGTCCTTTCCGGCCTTATATGAAGCGTTCGCGGCGCCAGGAAAGAAGCGCCAGGATCAGCGTAAATGCAATCATGCTCAGTACCGGGATGGTAATGACACTGTTCAGTCCGGAAAGCGCACCACTGCCCCAAAGCGGCCAGGGAATATTGCAGGCCACGGTGGTGGGGTCCGGAGCACAGGCCTTGAGGGTGGGAATCCAGCCCCAGTCCTCGGCATTCTGGACCAAGGCGATGATCCACCCGACGGCCGCCAGGGGCCATGCGTAGACCCGGATGCCTGTATCTCCCCTCAGTGCCGCAATCCCCAACCACAGGGCCAGTGGGTACATGCAGATGCGCTGGTACCAGCACAGGACGCAGGGCTTGAACCCCAGGACATTGCTCAGATACAGGCTGCCCAGAGTGGCGACCAGGGCCACCACCCAGGCGGCGTAGATCCGGTTATCAGCGGAAGACAGCACGTTAGTTGCTGGCGTCCTCAATGGCTTTGCTCACATCGGCCATCAGGTAGCTGCTCTGCCCCTGGGTATTCATGACTTCCTTGCCATTGACGAACACCGTCGGCGTGTGGTTCACGCGGGCGTCCTCAACCATTTTCTTTTCAGCCTCGACGAGGGAGGCAGTGGCGTCGGTGTCAAGGCAGGTCGCGAACTTCCCGGTGTCCAGACCCTCAACGTTGGCAGCCAGTTCCTTGAGGCGGGCCTTGGTGGCCCAGACTGTGCCCTCGTCCCCCTGAGCACGGAACAGGATGCTCTTGAAGCTGCCAAACGCCTTATTGCCTCCCTGATCGTAAACGCAGCGGGCCGCCTGAGCTGCGAGCTTGCTGTCATCGGTGGGCAGGCGGCGAGCCTCAGCCAGGAATGGCCAGACCACGGTATAAAGCTTGGCCTTGCCAGTCTGCACGTACTTGCTGGTCAGCTCCGGAGCAATGGTTTCCTCGAAGGTCTTGCACACCGGACACTTGAAGTCCTCGACCACCACCACACTGACGGGGGCTTCTGCCAGCCCGGCGTAGGGCACAGTGGACAGGTTGAAATCTGCGGTCAATCCTGCGCCTGGAGCCGGCTTTCCACGAACGGCGATCAGGGCCAGCCCGATCAGGAGCGCCGCCAGCAGCGTCCCGACGACCAGCATGGTTCGGTTGGGGTTACTTCCCTGAAGTCTCGTCATTTGCTGAGGAGTTTACCGTTTCCCTACCAGCAACCGTGTCCGGGACACGTTCTGCGGTTCCTCTGTCCTGTCCGGCTGCCACCGGAACCCGGGCACGGTGCTGATCCCGGGTCCGGGCTGCCCGCCGACGCAGGATAATGCCGACAACCTGACGGACAAAGCTGAATGCCAGCCCGATCATCATGGCCAGAATGGCCGTCCGCTGGAATTCAACGTTGGCAGGCAAGGTCAGCTGAGGATCGATGCGTGGACCAAAGCGACCTGTCGCCAGCAGGGTTCCGGCAAAAAGCAGCCCTGCAAAGGGCAGGACGAACGGCCCCCCTGAATGCTTGATCAGCAGTAACCCCATCAGCGGACCAGCAACGAGGGGGACAATCACCGCCCACTGGGCCGGAGCCCCACCGGGGGCAAAAAACGCCAGCCCCCCCAACAGCAGCCCCAGGTACCCGAACCAGCCTCCCAGTTCGTCGGCCAGGATGACGAGCAGCACCCATATGAACAGCAGAGCCGGCCACTCCCCGGTCGCCCACATCAGAAACGCCAGGATGCCCAGCAGGGTCAGGCCAGTAAAGACCCGCATAAAGTCCAGGAACCGGCCACGGTTACGCGTCTCTGCAGTCATGACGGCTGTCAAGCGCCCGCCGCCTTCTTGGTCCGGGGCTTACGGGCCGGGCCTGCAAGAACCGGCGCAGGTCCGGCAGCCACGATGCCCGGCACGCGGCGCAGGTACTCTCCGGTATAGCTCGTGGGGTGCGCGGCCAGTTCCTCAGGGGTGCCTGTAGCCACCACCTGTCCGCCGCGCACGCCTCCCTCGGGGCCAAGATCAATCAGGTGGTCGGCACACTTCATCACGTCCAGATTATGTTCGATGATGACAAGCGTGTTGCCACCCTCTGCCAGACGCTGAAGCACCACCATCAGCTTGCGCACGTCTTCAAAGTGCAGGCCGGTGGTCGGCTCGTCGAGAATGTAGATGGTTTTGCCGGTCGCACGGCGCGCCAGTTCGGAAGCCAGTTTGATGCGCTGGGCTTCTCCTCCCGAAAGCGTGGTGCTCGGCTGACCGATCCGCATGTACCCCAGACCGACGTCACACAGCAGCTGCATCTTTTTCTGAATGGCGGGAATGGCCTCGAAGAAGCTTTCAGCGTCCTCCACGGTCATGTCCAGCACGTCGGCAATGGTTTTGCCGTTGTACTTGACCTCCAGCGTCTCGCGGTTGTAGCGCGCCCCCTTGCAGACCTCGCACGGTACGTAAATGTCCGGCAGGAAGTTCATCTCGATTTTCATGACCCCGTCGCCCTTGCAGTGCTCGCAGCGGCCACCTTTCACGTTGAAGGAGAAGCGCCCGGCCTGATAGCCGCGCCGGCGGGCCTCCGGGGTACGGGTGAACAGGTCCCGGATCTCGGTGAACACGCCGGTGTAGGTGGCCGGGTTACTGCGGGGTGTACGGCCGATGGGCGACTGGTCGATCTCAATGACCTTGTCCAGATGCTCCATGCCTTCGATGCGCTCACATCGCCCTGGAGTGGTCTTGGCACCGTTGAGTTCCCGGGCCAGCGTGGCGTGCAGGATGTCATGAATCAGCGTGCTCTTACCGCTGCCTGACGGCCCGGTCACTACTGTCATGGTGCCCAGCGGAATCTCGATGCTGACGTTCTGCAGGTTGTGCTCGGTGGCACCCAGCACCTTGAGCCGCTTGCCGTTGCCCCGGCGGCGCTCGGTGGGCACCTCAATTTTCAGCTCACCGCGCAGGTAACGTCCGGTCAGGCTGTCCTTGTTTTTCTTGACCTGCTGTGGTGTGCCGACAGCCACGACTTCACCGCCGTGAACGCCGGCACCTGGACCCATATCGACCAGATAGTCAGCCTCCATCATGGTGTCCTCGTCATGCTCCACCACCAGCAGGGTGTTGCCCAGGTCACGCAGGTGCTTCAGGGTGCCGATCAGGCGGTGGTTGTCCTTGGGATGCAGCCCGATGCTGGGTTCGTCGAGCACATACAGCACGCCGGTCAGGCCGGAGCCCACCTGGGTCGCCAGCCGGATACGCTGCGCCTCTCCCCCACTCAGGGTGTTGGCGGTGCGGTCCAGGCTCAGGTAGTCCAGGCCGACGTCCACCAGGAACTTCAGCCGGGTGCGGATGGCCTTGAGGATCGGGGCAGCCACGGCGCTGCCGAAGGCATTCAGCGTGTACTCGTAATGACGGGGACCATGCGCCCGCGCGGTGCCGCCCAGGTGCCCTTTCAGGTGCGGGGCAATGGTGTCGTGGTTGAGCAGCCCCTCTTGCAACTGACCGAAATACGCGTCGGCATCCAGGACGCTCATGCCACTGGTCTGGGAGATGTTGAGCCCACCCACCCGGACGGCCAGGATCTCTGGCTTGTAGCGGGTGCCGCCGCAGGTAGGGCACGGCTGGAGCTCCATCAGCTCTTCAAGCTTCTCGCGCATAAATTCCGACTCGGTATCGGCATAGCGCCGTTCCAGGTTGGGAATCACGCCCTCGAACTCGGTCATGAAGCGCATGGTCTCCTTGCCGTTACGGCGGTAAACCACCTCAAAGGGCTTGCCGGGGCCGCGTAGCACAGCCTTCTGGGCCGCTGCTGGCAGATCACGCCAGGGCGTCTTCACACTGAAGCCCAGGTGCTCGGCCAGGGCCTGCAACTTGTCCCAGTAATAGATCCCGCCGCCCGTGCCCTTCTTGCTCCACGGGAGGATGGCACCTTCAGCGATAGACAGTTTGTCGTCGATCACGATATCGGGGCTGAATTCCTGCTTGCTGCCCAGTCCCGCGCAGTCCCCGCAGGCACCGTACGGCGAGTTGAACGAAAAGGACCGGGGCTCGAGTTCTTCGAGCACGCTGCCGTGTTCCGGACAGGCGAACTTCTCGGAGTACAGCTCCTCATGAGCCCCGCCATCCTCGCCAGCGTCGGGCATCAGGACCCGCAAGAGGCCCTCGCCACGGCGCAGGCCCAGTTCCACACTCTCGGCAATTCGGGTCCGGTCCGACTCACGCAGGGTCAGACGGTCAATCACCACGTCGACGTCATGCTTCTCGAACTTTTCCAGCTTGAGCTTCTCGGCCTCTTCAAGCTCGTACAGGGTGCCGTCCACGCGCACCCGGGAAAAGCCCTCACGCCGCAGGTCCGCGAACAGTTTGCGGTACTCGCCCTTGCGGCCGCGTACCATTGGCGCCAGCAGAATGGCCCGCTTGTCGCTGTAGCCGGCCAGAAGCCTGTCCGTGATTTCACTGGGGCTCTGCTTCTCGATCTTTCGGCCGCAGACCGGGCAATACGGTGTCCCGACCCGGGCGTACAGCAGGCGGAGGTAGTCGTGGATCTCGGTGACCGTTCCCACCGTGGAGCGGGGGTTATGGCTGGTGGTCTTCTGGTCGATGGAAATGGCCGGTGACAGGCCGGTGATGCTGTCTACATCCGGCTTTTCCATCAGCCCCAGGAATTGCCGGGCGTAGGCCGACAGGCTTTCCACATAGCGGCGCTGGCCCTCGGCATAGATGGTGTCGAAAGCCAGCGTGCTTTTGCCGCTTCCCGAGACGCCAGTAATCACCACGAACTGGTCGCGGGGAAGCTCGACCGTGATGTTCTTCAGGTTGTGTTCGCGTGCGCCGCGCACGATCAGGTTGTTCTGCAAGTCAGCCACTCCTTGAACGCGGCCAGCACAGCAAAACCAGCCGCCCTTGGTTACGTTGCGTGCGTAAGGCAGGGCCCCCGCTCTGAAACGAGACAGTTTAGCAGGGCAGGGCGGCACACGGCTACCGACAGGCCCGTATGGGATTGGTTAACCTTGCCCCGAGCAGCTCCTGGACAGCGATAAACCTTGACTTGCCGTAAATCCCGGAGGTCTAAGCCCCGTTTCGGTGGCCCAGAAACCCCGGTCACTCCTCCATCACACATTCTGCTGAGCGTTGTTTATGCCACATCTGCCACCCGCGCTCACTCTCCGTACCGCCTCAAGTCTGCTTCCTCAGCAGGATGCTTTTCAGATACAGGCTTTCCGGAACGCTCAGCAGGTGCGGGTGGTCGGCGGGCTGGTACGTGACGGCGACCACTTCAGCGTCCGTGCCCGCCTCGGCAGCAGCCACGCGGGCAGCGTCCAGCAGGTCATCAACGCGGATGTAATGAGCGCAGGTACTGATCAGCAGGTGCCCGCCATCTTCGAGCATGCGCAGTGACCGCGCCGCGCCGTCAGTAAAAATTCGCTTGGCTTTGGGTACATCGTCACGGCGCTTGGCCAGGGTAGGCGGATCAAGCACCACTGCACTGAATTTCCGTTTCTCCTTCTCCAGGCCAGCCAGCTGCTCCAGCGCGTCACCCCAGCGCACCCCGACATTCACCCCGTTGGCCCGCGCTGCCCCTTCCAGCGCGCCCAGGGCCACCTGATCCTTGTCCAAGGCAACAGCTTTGGCTCCTTCTTTCGCCGCATGCAGGCTGAAGCCCCCGGTGTAGGAATACACATCGAGAAAGCCACTGCCCGGACGCACGAAGGTCCGCATCATGCGGCGGTTGTCGCGCTGGTCCAGAAAAAACCCGGTCTTCTGGGCATCCATGGGAGCAAAGTGCAGCTGAAGGTCATCCTCGTAGAACTCCACCCGTTCCGGCAGATCACCCCACAGAACCCCCGTCTGGAGGTCCAGGCCTTCCCTACGGCGTTCTCCCGTATCACTGCGCTCGTAGGCGGCGACCGCGCCAGTGGTTTCACGCAGGGCTTTCAGAATCAGGTCGCGGTGGCGCTCCACCCCGGCATTCCTCAACTGCACACTCAGCACGTCCCCGAACTGGTCGGCGATGACACCCGGCAGACCGTCCGCTTCGGCGTGCAGCACGCGCACAGCGTTCGTGTTCAGAATACGGCCCTCGCGGCGGGCACGCGCAGCCTTAAGCCGTGTGCGGTAGAACGCCAGGTCGATATCCTCTTTCTGCCAGGTCAGCATGCGCAGAGGCGTCGCGCCCTGCGGGTTGAAGTACCCCCGGCCCAGAAAAGCCCCGCCCTGAGCCTGCACGGTTACGACCTCTCCAGGCGTGATACCGGGGTCCGCGTCAGCGATATCGCCGGAATGACCGAAAGGGTATCGGCCCGCGATTCGACGCACCGATTGAGGTTGAATGGTGACAGTCAGGGACTTCTTCATCCGAGCAGGCTACCGCACCGGTCGCCGCGCATCCGGGAGCCTGCAGCCAGAGTTCCGGCAGATCCACTGGAGGCAGATCTGTTCAGAGTTGTGCATGCCACACCCAGGGTTCCGGTGTTTCAGATGCTTCGCTCTACGCTCCGGATGCCCTGGAACCCGGTCCTTTTCCAGATCTTCAGGCAGCGTAACGGCATTCTGAAGACAGTCCGGAGTAAATATCGGTAGCCTGTGTGGGCCATCCCACAGGCCTGGAAGTGAAAGTCGTGTACACCCTACGGATCAGGAGGTTGACCACCCATGAAAAAAGCCTTGTTTGTAGCTCCATTTGCCTTGAGCCTCGCTGCGTGCGGGATTATTCCCCTCCCATCTATACCTATTCCAAATGCTGAAATTCCCCTGTCATCGGTATTGGCAACCACTTCTAATCAAGTTGTGTATCTGAATCGCAATGCATTAGGGGGCGCGAGCATGCCTTCACAGTTAAGGGACCTGACCATTACTGGGGATGCGGTGTATGTAAAGAAGGGAGGCACTTTGAAGTCCCTGAGACTGTATGTGCGCTCTTCCTTGCCCACTACTGACTGCAAACTTATCGGTACCATGGCGTATGCTTGCCCAGCTGCTGGCGAGGGGTCACAGGTCATCGGTACAGTTAACCTAAATGCCACCGAGCCCCAAAAGTTCACGTTACGTGGGGAAGCCTTGGACGAGGCGGCCAAAAAAGGCACAGGCTTTTTCGGCGTGCAAATCATTGACGGTATCCCAGTGGAATCCGAAATTATCGAACTACGCAATATGCGGGCTCAACCCAGGCTCTGACTTACCCAGGCCAGACTCTAAGACGCCCAATCCCATCCCAGCCAGCGCACCGGCAGCCAGCGCACAGTCTGCCGGTGCGCTGGCTTTAATCTGTAGGAGTGAAGCCACTACGTCGCCTGTCCGGGCTCGTCCTGGTGCTGGGCATGGCGTCGGCCAGCCCGGCGACCGACCTCTATTCCGCGGCAACCAGCGCCGTCAAGCGCGATTATTTCGGCTGGGCCACCGCAGACTTCAGTGCTCTGGCCAGAGAGTACGAAGCCGTCCTGGCTGAACGCTGCGCCCCACAGGGAGAAACCTGCGATTACGGCACAGGCCGGGCTGTATTGACCGAATTGTTCAAGGCCTTTGGCGACGCCCATACCAACGTCCGCGATCCTGAAGGGGCCCAGCGGCTGAATGAAGTGACGCAGGACAGGGCCGTGCCGCGCACCGGCGTGCGTGTGGTGCGGGTAGAAGGAGGCCTGCTGGTCGCCTCTGTCATGCCCGGCAGCCCAGCTCACGCGGCGGGTCTGCGGCGCCTGGACTTGCTCCCCATGGTCAACGGTGAGGCAGCAGGCAAGCGTAACAGCGAGAATGCCCCTGTAGGTCCGGTCGAGTTCGTGCGTCTTGAACGTGCAGGTCAGCCGATCCGGGTCACCCTGCGCAGGGCAGGCGAACCCGAGCGTGAGCTGCTGCTGAGCAGTGATGTCCTGAAGGCACGGGACGTCGCGACCCTGAGCTGGGTCGGCAGCGATGGGAAGACCGCCCTGATCGACCTGCCCACTTTCCTGTCCAGCGATGCTTCCGAGCTGTTTCTGGCCAAGGTGCGGGAAGCACAGGCAGCGGGGGCGCGGCGGCTCATCGTGGACCTGCGCTTCAATTCAGGAGGCAGCCTGACCCAGTGCGTCGCGGCGGCCAGCACCTTCGAGCCGGTTCGCTACAAGTCGCAGTTCCAGGTGGGCAGTTACACCTACATCGGTGTAAACGGTAAGAGCGTCTCCGCTCTGGGCCGGGTCTTTACTCCCGCTGACGCCCGGATCTGGAAAGGGCCGGTCGCTGTGCTCGTGGGACCCAATACCGCTTCCTGCGCCGAAGTGTTCTCGTTTTTTGCGCAGAAAGCAGGCGCCGTCACCGTGGGCGAGTTAACACGGGGTGTCGGCAACAGTGGCGTGCTGTTTTCCCCCCTGCCTGACGGTGGCGTCCTTTCAGTGACGGTACTCAAGGCTTTTACTGCTGACGGTCAACCGCTTCCAGAGCGCGTGATACCGCTGGTGGTCGCGCCGACCGATGTGGCCCTGCTCAGCGCTGAAGGCCGGGATTCTACTCTGGAAGCCGCACTGTCCGCACTGGACAGGCAGGAAGCAGCAACGCGCTGACATCCTGCATTCCTACACTGGGAATCAGCGTACCCAGCGGCGCATCAGGGTTGACAGCCGCTCGGGGGTGACATTGCGGTATTCACGGCCGTCCACCCGGACAAACGGCGCGTCTTCAGGCAAAACACCCTGACCACACTGACACAGGGCAAGTTCGACATTCCCATCGGCCGTGACCATACCCGGGCTGATGCGCAGGGCAGTCCAGACAGCGTCCAGCAGGTCTTCGCGCTGATCGATACTCAGGTATTCGGTGCAGATTTCCAGACGGGTTACGGACAAAACAGGGCCTCCTCATGGCCGGAAGACAGCCGGAACATCCTAGCGGATGGAGGCAGAGTGAGCGCCCGGATGCCCTCGGAACGGGTGAGCTGAAGCGCATCCATTACACAATGCCGGACAGCCTCCCACATGTTATGGGAGGCTGTTCGGTTCCATTTTGATGTGCTCTGCTTCAGTGAGGGTGGCGATCTGTAGGGTGCAGGTCCACAGGGCGGCCCCGCCGCAGGCGCAGGTTCAGCAGCTCCACGGCAATCGCAAAGCCCATTGCGAAATAGGTGTAGCCCTTGGGGATCTTGAATCCGAAGCCATCGGCTATCAGATTCACGCCGATCAGCAGCAAAAAGGCGAGGGCCAGCATTTTCAACGTGGGATGGGCCTGCACAAAGGCGCTGATCGGCCCGGCAGCGACCAGCATGATCAGCACGGTGACCACCACGGCCGAGACCATGACGCCAATATCGTCCGCCATTCCGACAGCCGTAATGACCGAGTCCAGGCTGAACACGATGTCCAGCAGCATGATCTGCCCGATGATCGCTGCGAAGTTCGCCCCGACCCGTCCGGCAGTGGTCGGCCCTTCATGCTCGGGGCCTTCAAGCTGCTCGTGCATTTCGGTTACCGCTTTGTAAAGCAGAAACAGCCCCCCGCCGATCAGAATCAGGTCCCGTCCTGAAAACCCCATCCCGAACAGGGTGAACAGGTCGTCCTTGAGCCGATAGATCCACGTGATGGAAAACAGGAGGGCCAGGCGCATCAGCATGGCGCCCATAAGGCCAATGGTCCGGGCACGTGCCTGCTGATCCGGAGGCAGCTTGGCCGCCAGGATGGAAATGAAAATGACATTGTCTATGCCCAGGACGATTTCCAAAAGCAACAGCGTGCCGAACGCCAGCCAGGCTTCGGGTTGGGTAATCCAGGAAAACAACGACTCCACAGGTACACACTCCAGGAACAGATGAATGAAAGACATCTCCGTGTCTTCCGGTGCAGTGCGGCTGAACGATACGCGCCCCGTCAGACCGGGACGCGTTGCAGCTCATGCTCCGGGAGAAGTTGTGCACGAACTATGCGAGTTGACTAAAGGTTTTTTATCTAGCCTGCAGAAGGTGAGGTCAACGTGGGGTGGCGCCATCCAGGTATACCGCCAGGAGGGCACGGGCTGTCTGTTGAGGCTCATGGGGAACAGGGCCGGAAACCAGCGGATAGGAAATGGCCAGAAATGCCCTGGCCAGCACAGGCGGCGGCAGATCAGCGCGGAGTTCCCCGCGGGAGGCCGCCGCCTCGAACAGGGCGGCCAATCCACCCATCCATACTCGGCGGTACTCGCCTTCAAACGCGGCGCGGCGTTCCGGCGAAACGTGCCTCAACTCGCTGGCCAGTTGCAGTCCCACACGCTGCTCAGGCGCACTGGCAACCAGCTCGTCCACCAGAGTCTCAAGCTGAGCGCGGATGCCCTGCTGGGCAGATGCGTGCGCCACCAGCCGGCTCAGACCGGCGAGCGCGCCGTCCAGCATGGCCAGAAACAGGGCTTCCTTGTCGGCGTAATGGTGATACAGGGCTGGCTTGGTGACGCCCACCGCCTCGGCCACCTCACGCATGCTGACACCGTGGTATCCGCTGGCCACAAACAGCCGCGCCGCCTCCTGTTGAATACGGGCGCGCGTGCTGTCTGGAGCGGAGCTGTACGGGGTCGAAACGGTCACACGTTCATGATACTCGGGCCTCACGTTGACTGGGGATTGCCTGGGGATTGCACTGGCGGGCTCTACTGACGCGCGCGATCATCCGGTCGCTTCCGGTCCCTGCGTTGTGTGGACTGATTTATGGTCAGCAGGTTCAAATCTGACCTGGCCTCGCGGGAGGAATGGCCAGGCGGATTTGCATCGCGGTCCTGCTCAGCCAACCGTTCCAGGGGTGGCGTACGTAGCCGCTTACGCTCAGCCGCCCTGAAAGCTCCTGTATTCAGCAGCCAGAAGGCCATAGGCCGGCTGGAAGGCCAGTGCCTATAGTTGCCAGCCAAAGGCGTGTCCCAGCATCTGCTTTGACGCAGTCCTTGCCTGATCTGGCGCTAGAGTATGCTAGAAAGCCGAAGTTCGTGAACGTCACCTGTCACAAGACAGTTACCGCGGAGAGGCAGCGTTCCGGCGCGTCGGGCAAGACCGTTCTCAGGGCATCAGTACGCCTGTCAGACTGGCATGATGTGGACCGAACACGAGATCCAAGTCAACGGAGTGCGCCTGCATTATGTGGAGGCAGGACCGGCCCAGGGTCCTCTCGTGGTGCTTCTGCATGGCTTTCCGGAATACTGGCGGGCCTGGGAACATCAGATTGGCCCGCTGGCTCGAGCGGGTTTCCGGGTCGTTGCCCCCGATATGCGGGGCTACAACCTGAGCGAAAAGCCTCAGGATCTGCACGCCTACCGTCTCGAGACACTGCAGGAAGACGTCGCAAAGCTGATTCAGGCGCTTGGTGTCAGCCGTGCTCACATGGTCGGCCATGATTGGGGGGGCATCGTGGCATGGCAACTGGCGATTCGGCAGCCGGACGTCGTGGACCGGCTGGTCATTCTGAATGCACCTCATCCCGGCGCTGCCCTCCGGGCCATGAACGACCCTGAGCAGCTCAAGCGGTCATGGTACGTGTATCTGTTTCAGCTGCCGGTACTGCCAGAGCTGTTTCTCGAGCGTTTCGGCCGGTGGGCGCTGCGGGGAACCCGGCGTGACGCCTTCACACCCCAGGACATGGAGTTGTACCGGGCGGCGTGGAGGCAGCCCGGAGCCGCAAAGGGCATGATCAACTACTACCGGGCGCTCCGCCGCTACGGCACACGCCACGGCCTTGAACGCCGTCCGGACAACGAGCAGGTCGGGCGGCCCACCCTGATCATCTGGGGAGAGCGCGACGTGGCTCTGACGCCCGAAATGGCTGAAGCAGGGCCCTGGGTACCGGATCTGCGCCTCGTGCGTCTGCCCCGCGCCAGTCACTGGGTGATGCGCGACGAGCCAGTCAAGGTGAACAACCTGCTGATTGATTTCCTTCAGGATTAGGAGTCGCCTACCGGATATTTCAGAGTTCTGAAGCCCACACGTCCTGTGGCGTCTCGCGTTTCCGGATCAGGTGCCACTCGTCTCCATTCCAGAGAACCTCGGCAGGTCGGCTGCGGGTCAGGTAGGTGCCGCTCATGGCTGCGCCGTAGGCCCCGGCTTCCCCGATGGCCAGCAGGTCGCCGCGTGACGGAGTGGGCAGCGTGACTGCGCGTGCAAGCAGATCTCCGCTTTCGCAGGCGGGACCGGCAACGTCCCAGCAGCTGTGACCTGCGCCTTCCCACAAAGGAGTGACTGGATGTTCCGCTCCGTACAGCATGGGGCGCATCAGTTCGGTCATACCGGCGTCGACCAGCACAAAGGGCCGCCCGGTGCGTTTGGTACCGACCACCCGGGTCAGCAGGGTGCCGGCCTGCGCCACCAGGTACCGTCCGGGTTCGACCCACAGCTGGGCGCCGAACACGGCAGCGGCAGCATGAGCCTCACGCGCGATGCCGGGCAGATCGGCGCCCAGGCCCCATCCGCCACCCGCGTCCAGGACAGCGAGCGGACCAGTCTGTGACCGCAGATCGCTGAGCCGCCCGAAGGCCGCCGTAAAGTCTGCGGCGTCACGGATGGCACTGCCGATATGCACATGCAGGCCCAGCGCCGTATGGCCAGCAGTGCGCAGGGCCTCCAGGACGCGAGGTGCCTGTTCCAGCGTCACCCCGAACTTGCTGCCTTCCGAACCGGTGGCAAGGTGATCGTGGGTGCTGACGCTCAGTGCCGGATTCACGCGGACCAGCGCACGGGAACCGGAAGGCAGCAGCCCGACCTCTTCCTCACGGTCCACCACAAAGGTCGCACCCAGGCGCGCACCGGCAGCGTATTCGGCGTCGCTCTTGGCTGGCCCGTTGATGATCAGCTTCTCCCCTGCTACGCCGAGGTGCTCGGCGCGGGCGATCTCGCCAGGGCTGACGCATTCAAATCCCACTCCGGCAGCCTGCAGGCGGCGCAACAGGTGCAGGTTGGGGTTGGCCTTCATGGCGTAGTGCACGCGGGCGTCACCAAAGGCGGCGCGCACACGTCCCAGGGCGGCGTCCAGTTCAGCAGCGTCGTACACGTACAAGGGGGTTCCGAAGCGGGCAGCAGCGTCATGCAGGGCAGCGGCAGGCAGAGTCACGACAGCGAGTGTAAGCGATGGGCCCGGCTGACCGTGTCCAGCTGGCAGGCTCCTCTTGTGCCATCCAGGCAGATGAAGTCATGAACAAAGCCCGTTCAATTGCCGTCCACCTCACGCCAGGGAGCGGACAGAACTGTTAAGCTGCCCGGCTGTATGACGACCGTCACGCCCACTTCTGCCCGCACCCACTCGCCTGCTCCCCAGGGGGAACGGGTGCTGTGCGCCATGTCGGGCGGGGTCGACAGCAGCGTCACGGCAGCCCTGCTCAAGGACCAGGGGTATCAGGTGGTCGGCGCCATGATGCGCTTCTGGCCGGATGACAAACGGGTCGATACCTTCGACACCTGCTGCTCGCCGGACGCGGCCTACGAGGCGCGCCGGGTTGCCGAACAGGTTGGCGTGCCGTTCTATCTGCTGGATTACCGCGAGCAGTTCCAGCGGCACATCGTGGGGCCGTTTCTGGACGAGTACGCGCGTGGACGCACACCCAACCCCTGCGTGAACTGCAACACCAAGGTCAAGTTCGACGAGCTGGTCAAGAAAGCCAAGATGCTCGGGTGCCGCTATGTGGCCACCGGACATTACGTCAAGCGGGTGGAAAACGCGGCCGGTGAGGTCGAATTCTGGCGAGGGGACGATCCCCGCAAGGATCAGACCTACTTCCTCTGGGGCACGCCCCGCGACGCCCTGCCGTACATCCTGTTTCCGGTGGGTGAGCTTGAAAAACCGCAGGTGCGTCAGATTGCCGAGGAACGTGGGCTGCTGACGGCCCGGAAGCCCGAAAGCCAGAACATCTGCTTCGTGCCGGGCAAGGTTCAGGACTTTGTGGCCGAGCACCTTCCCCAGGCCACCGGCTTTATCCGTGAGATTGCCAGCGGTGAGGTCGTGGGCGAACACCTAGGTACGCAGTTCTACACGCTGGGTCAGAAAAAGGGACTGGGGCTGTACCAGTCTCACCGGATCCGGCACGTGGTGCACCTGGACCCAGCGACCAATACGGTCTGGGTCGGGGATTACGAGGACTGCATGTGGACCGGTCTGCGCGCCAGCAGCGCCAACTATCTGCTGGACCTGCGCGACCTGCCGCAGGACCTTGAAGTGCAGGTGCGCTACCGGACGGCCCCGGTCAAGGCCCGTGTCGTGCACGCCGATGAGCACGGTTTCAAACTGGAGTTTGCCGAGCCGCAGTTTGCCGTGGCGCCCGGCCAGAGTGCCGTGCTTTACGCTGGCCCGAGACTGCTGGGGGGCGGACTGATCGAGGACCACAGCCGCGATCTGCCTGCTTTGCAGCCAGCACCAAAGCGGCGGCCAGTGAACGCGCCAGTCTGAAAGCGGTCACAAGAGGAGCGGCGAGCACGTATGCTCGCCGCTTCTCTTGTAATTCAGTAACTCCGGCTGAGATCCACCAGTCCGGGCGGCTCTACGTCCTGAAGCAGATCCAGCAGGAAGTCGCGGGTCAACATGGCTCCCCTGTGCACCAGATCCGTGGTGGTGCTGGCAATGTGGGGCGTGAGAATCACGTTTTCCTGCGCCCAGAGCGGATGTCCCTCCGGCAGTGGTTCGGGGTCCGTGACATCCAGCACCGCCCCGCCCAGGGCGCCGCTTTGCAGGGCCGCCAGCAGGTCGTCCGTGACGATCAGGTTGCCGCGCCCCTGATTACTGATCCAGGCTCCGGGGGGCAGCAGCCCCAGGACCTCTGCACTCACGATGCCTCGTGTCTCTGGTGTGCTGGGAAGCAGCAGCACGACCCAGTCGGCTGACCGGAGCAGACGGTCGCGTTCATGGTCCGGGGTGGAACTGCGGATTCCATGCACCTGCGCGCCGAAGGGACGCAGAAAGTCCTCGACATGGCGGCCGATATGACCATAACCCCACAGCACGACATTCCGGCCATCAAGCGTTTCCAGCCCTGAAGCCGCGGGACTGCCGGGCGCCGTCCACTGTCCACGGCCCTGTGCGCCGCGAAAGCGGTGCAGCCCACGCATGGCGCTGAGCATGCCAGCCACCACGTGCACGGCAACAGCACGGTCATGCAGTCGGCTGGCGTTATAGAGCTGCACGCCTTCCGGCAGCTCGTTGCGCACGTGGTCAATTCCAGCAGTCAGCGTCAGGACCCATTTCAGCCCCTGGGCCTGGATCAGCTTCCGGCGGGTTTCAGCGTTTGCCATCCAGAGCACTGCGCCATCGGCTGAGCCGTCCGGCACCTCGGTCCGGGTGTAGTGGCTGAATGTCACTCCCGGCACGCCATGTTCGTCAGGATGAGCCAGGTCACGGAACTCGGGGAGATCGGGAAGCAGAACGCGCATGGCCTATTGTGCCCCGTCTGGCGCCCAGATCGTGAGCCACTCGGCGCGCGTGAGTTCCATGTTCACGTCAGTGCGTCCGGGCCGCTCACTGCGTCCCACCTCACGGAACCCACAGGCCAGAAAGGCCCGCTGGGCGCGGCGGTTATGCCCGAAGGTCGTCAGACGGACCCTGGACAGGGGCTGCTCGCGCCTGACAAAGGCCCACGACAGCAGGGCCTGCACGGCCTCCCGCCCGTACCCCTGCCCCCACAGCTCGGGCCGGCCGATCATAACCCCCAGCGTGGCGCGTGTGGGGGTGGCGGGCGGCGGCGGCGTCATGTCATACAGCTCTGCACTGCCGATGAGACTGCCCGCCTCGTCGAGGACCCCGAAACCGGCGCGCTCTCCGGTTTTTTCCTCTTCCTGCATGACCCGCCGGAACAGCCATTCCGGCATGCGGATGGGGCGGGCATCATTCCAGTCGGCCAGTTCACGGTCCCGGAAAAAGCGGTGTAGGGTGCGCCATTCTCCGGGCGTGAAGTCCAGTACGGGCTTGAGGGTCACGCGGCCCCAACGCACCGGAGCGTCCGGGTCGCGGCTGGTCATGCCTCTCCCGGCACGCCTGCCTTCAGGGTGCTCTGGCCCCGGGTGACATCACGGGTCAGGCGCTCCAGATGAAAAGCGTCGCCTTCCGCACGTTGCACCAGACCAGTGTGGGGGTCCACCACCACCAGCGCCAGGAGCTGTCCGGCTGCGTGCCTGACGCAGACGCCAGAGTGCATCCCGAGCTGCTCACGGTCTAAGTCGGACAGGACTGTCCACGCCGGGTCCTGTGGCCCCAGACCCAGGTGTGCTGTAGGCAGCGCCCGGCTTGCCAGCTCAGTGTCCAGCCAATTCATTGCCTCCAAGCGCCCACCCATCAGGCCCTGCTCGATGTGCGGGCGTGCCGTGTTGTAAGCCACGGGCCGGCCGTCACGGCGGCGCAGGTCACCTCCTGACGCCCGCAGCAGCGCGTGCCCGGCAGCAATGTCCCATTCACTCCGCGGCGATATGGTGAAGGTCACGTCCGCCTCTCCCGCCGCTATGCGCGCAAGCTTCAGGGCAATACTCCCACTGGGCGCCATGCCGGGCAGATCGTGGCGATGCAGCTCACGGCTGAACTCGGTGTCCGACACACTGACGACGTATGCATCGCGGTCACTGAAACCGGCAGCCTGGCCATTTTTCTGGACGCCCTGGCCCACGACGCCGCTAAACAGCTCGTCCGTGGCCGGTGCATACACCACACCCAGTACCGGCTGCTCGTCAATGCTCAGGCCGATGCTGACGCAGTAGTCAGGGCTGCCGGAGGTAAATTCCTTGGTCCCGTCGATTGGATCGACAATCCAGACCCGCTGCCGCGTCAGGCGTTCGGGAGCGTCTATTTCCTCCTCACTGAGCAGGCCGTCTTCGGGGTAGGACTCACGCAGGCTGCGGATAATCAGGGTGGACGCCTCACGGTCAGCAGCCGTCACCGGATCGTCGGCAGACGTTTTATGTTCGACGGTCAGGCCAGCGTGGAGGTGGGTTCGCAGCAGTTCGCCCGCTTCCCTGGCCAGACGCACGGCCAGCTGCAGTTCCGCAGCAAGGCCAGAAGCACTCGGAAGATCAGTCATGCACCGAAGGATACGTGGTCGGAATCCCGGCGCGGCCCGGCGGCCTTGAAAGCGTCCGGTCCAAGCAGAGCAGCCGAGGGGCACAGACCGCGCAGCACACACTGGTCACAGCGGGGATCACGGGGGCGGCAGGTCAGGCGCCCATGCCGGACTCCGGCAACGTGAAAGGTGGCGCGCTCTGCCCAGTCGCGCCGCACGACAGCGTCAAACCAGCGCTCGACCTTCTCGGGGGTCCAGCGTTGGGGTACAAGTTCCAGGCGCTTGGCTATGCGCTCGATGTTCGTATCCACAGGCAGGGCGGGGCGCAACAAGTCGAACAGCAGGATCAGACTGGCGGTCTTCATGCCGACACCCGGCAGGCCTTCAAGCAGGGTGCGGGCCTCCTGGTCATTCAGCTTCCGGACCGCGCTCAGGTCCAGGGTCCCCAGCCGCTCGTCCAGATGCACCAGAATGCCGTGAATGTAGCCAGCTTTCATCTGCGCCAGCCCGCCGCCAGCAGCCCTGAGCACCGTTTCTATTCCGTCTGGTCCGTCCAGCAGGGCCGCCTCCCAGCGCGGGTAGGCCGACTTCAGGGCATTGAACTGGCGCGTCGCGACTGCAGACGTGTTCTGCTGACCCAGCAGCGTACGAATCAGGGCGTCCAGGACCTGGCGTTCCGGGCGCGGCAAGGGTGGGTCCGGGTGGTACTCCGCCCGCAGCCGCGCAATCACTTCGGGAAGCCATTCCGGTGGAGGCATCTGCTCATGCAGTGGCAGGCGGGAAGCTTGGGAAGGCACCGGCCTACCCTAGCGGGAAGGGAAAAATCCGACCGTGTCGCGCCATCCGGTGAGCGCAGCCGTCACCGCACCAGCTCTACCGGGCACGCTGCTTGCGCGTGTTGCCGGCGGCGTCCATCACTTCGATATCGGCCCAGATGCCGCTGGTCTCGGCATAGAATTCCACGCGCGGTCCCGGCGTGATGTTCAGACGATTGCCGTCGACCACCACCTGTGTGACCCGGATATCGTCGGTGACCACGCCCGCGACACGGATGGTGTTGCCGGTGCGCTCATAACGGGTCACCTTGATCTCCGGGCCCCGGTTGTCCACGGTGACCGGCAGGGTCATGGTGCTGCGGTTGCCCGCCGCATCGCGGGCCACAATGGTGTACTGCCTCCTGCCATCTTCTACCTGCGCCTGGAAGCGAAACTGTGCGAGCCGGCGGCCCGACTCCACGCTGACCGGCTGATCGTCCACCGTGATACTGGTCACGCCGGTGTCATCCAGCACATAGCCCTCTACATTGAAGGTCTTTTCGCGGCTGATCCCGCTGCCATTGCCGCTGGTGATGGTAATGCGGGGCTTGAAGGTATCGGTCTGTCGGGCGCAGCTTCCCATGACCAGGGGCAGCATCAGGGGCAGCAGACACAGCGGGCGGTACATGAGAGGAAGTATACGCAGGGCTGATCCAGACACAGAAGGACGTTTTCCGGGCCGCGTTACCTATCCAGCCCGCCACTCCCCCGGTGCCCAACCGTACAATGCTGCGCGTGAGTGCTCCTGTCCGCGCGGCCCAGAACCGCACCGTTTCCCGAAGCGCCCCGGCCCCGTCTGCCATTCCCGAAGGCACGCGGGATGTGCTGCCGCCCGAATGGGCCCAGCGTGAGCATCTGCGTGCGCGCCTCTCGGCGCTGTTCCGGGGTTGGGGATACCGGGGCGTGGAACTGCCCTCGCTGGAGTTCGCCGACCCGGCTCACCCGCAGGACCGGCGCGCCTTCAAGCTGATCGACTCCGGAGGTCAGGTTCTGGCCCTGCGTAGCGAGTTCACCACCGCCATCGGCCGGCTGGTGCGCCTGCGCTTCCCGGAAGGGCCCTTCCCGTTACGCCTGCAATACAGTGGCCGGCTGTGGCTGCGCACCCAGACCAGCGAACTGGGGCGCCTGCGTGAGTTCAATCAGGTAGGTGTGGAGCTCGTTGGCGTCGATACGCCGCAGTCCGATGCTGAACTGCTTCACCTGGCGGCAGCCGCACTGGCTGAAGTCGGCGTCAGTGCCCAGCTGGAACTGGGCTTCCCCGGCTTCGTGGATGCTGTATTGGAAGACGCCGGGGTGTCTGAGGACGTGCGCGACGCGCTGCATGACGCCATCGACCGCAAAAGTGGTGCCGACCTGGAGCTGATGGCCACCCGGGCGGCCCTGGCGCCTGAGGTCACCCGGACCCTGCACGACCTGACCGATCTGTACGGCGGCCCCGAAGTACTGGACGACGCTGCGCGCATGGCACGGGGGGAGCGCGCCCAGGCGGCCGTGGCCCACCTGCGTGCCGTGGCGGCCCACTATGGGGGTCCGCTGCTGTTTGACCTTGGCGTCAGCCGCCGGTACGGCTACTACACCGGCGTGACCTTCCGCGCCTACGCCGACGGGCTGAACCAGCCGGTGCTGGGCGGAGGCCGCTATGCGCTCGACGGTGGTCTTCCCGGCGCAGGTTTTGCCATTGGTCTGGAGCGCCTGACCGGCGTGCTGGCTCCACTGCTGCCGCCTGAACCCGAGGTGGTCCTGGCCCTGGACCTGGAAGGAGCGCTGGCCGCCCGTGCGGCCGGATTCACGGCTGAACTCGCCTGGACCGACGATCAGGCCCAGTTGCTTGCCTTCTGCGCCGCGCGCGGCATCCGCCGCTGGGCCCGGGGCACCGACCTGTTCGAGGCCGGCTCCTCGACCACCGCGCGTCCCAGGAGCGGCGCATGACCCCGGCCGAAACCCGCACGCCCGACCACCTGACCCTGGCGCTGCCCAAGGGCCGGATTCTGGAAGAGGCCGTGACCCTGCTGTCCCGCGCCGGGCTCCCGCTGACCATGCCGGAAAAATCCCGGGCCCTGCGCCACGAGTTCCCCGGAGTGACCCTTCTGGAACTGCGCAATCAGGACGTGCCGGTCTATGTGGATCTTGGAGTGGCCGATGCCGGAATTGTCGGCAAGGACGTGCTGTTGGAATCGGGCCGGCAGGTCTACGAGCCGGTGGACCTGCGCTTTGCCGCCTGCCGCCTGTCTCTGATCCGTGAAGTGGGCGCAGCAGGGCCGGTGCAGCGGGTAGGCACGAAGTATCCGCGCGCCACGCGCGAGTACCTCAATGCGCGCGGGATTCCGGCAGAGATCGTCAAGCTCAGCGGGAACATTGAGCTGGCCGCCCTGACTGGCCTGGCCGACGCGGTTGTGGACCTGGTGCAGACCGGCAGCACCCTGCGCGCCAACAACCTCGAAGAGCTTGATGTACTGTTTCACTCCACCGCGCGGCTGGTGGTTAACCGGGCGGCGCTCAAACTGCGCCGCGATCGGCTGAGGCCTTTGATCGAGCAGTTGCGCGAGCTGGTTCAGAACGAGCCAGCTTGAGACAGAACAGGGCTGCAGTGAATGCAGCCCTGTTCAGCGCCTGAACTTACATTGCGCCGTTGAGAGCGTCACGCATCCGGTTCAGGGCCTCTTCCAGAATCGACCGGCTGGTGGCGAAGTTCAGCCGCACAAAGCCCTGATACTGGGGCTTTTGGGGCTCCGGCGCAAACAGCGGGCCGTTATGTACCGCCACCTTTGCTTCCTTCAGCAGAAAATTCTGAATATCACCAGCATGTGGGTGGGCCCGCAGGTCCAGCCAGGCCAGGTAGGTGCTCTGCGCAGGATGAAAGCGCACCCAGGGCAGATGCTCGTGCAGGTAGCTGCTCAGGAAATCGCGGTTGCCGCGCAGGTACGCCAGCGTCTCCCTGAGCCAGGGGCCGCCTTCGCGCAGCGCGGCCTGCCACATGGTGACGCTGAGGGCCGACTCGTGGCCCATCAGGCCGCCCGCCGCCCCACGCACACGTGCCACCAGCTTCTCGTTGTGGCCCACCATGGCCCCGATGCCCAACCCGGCTGTGTTGTAGGCCTTGCAGGGTCCGGTCAGGGTCAGGGTACGGCTGCGGACCTTCGGGTCGGCGGCAAAAGCCTCAAAGGGGGCGCCGGTGTACCGCAGGTCGGCGTGCAGTTCATCACTGACCACAAAAAGGTCCCGGGCTACGGCGAGTTCGCGCAGGCGGCTGAGTTCTTCGGCACTCCAGACCCGGCCAGTGGGATTGTGCGGGTGACACAGCAGAAGTAGACGGCTCCCGCGTGAGGCGGCGTCCAGCGCGGCAAAGTTGATCTCATAGCCCGTCTCCGTGTCACGCAGCGGCACCCCCGCTACCCGCCGGCCAAGGTCGGTAATGCTCAGGTGGAAGGGGTGATACACCGGCGTCATGGTGACCACAGCCTCGCCGGGGGTGGTCAGGGCGTGCACCGCTGCGTAAATTCCAGGCACGACTCCGGGCAGAAATGCGATTCCTTCGTCGGACAGGCCGTGCAGACCATGCCCGGCCAGATGTTCACGCAAGGCGGCCTTCAGCACCGGGTCACCGCTGAGCTGCGCGTAGCCGAGGCTGCGGGTCAGGCGCTCCTGCAACGCCGCGACAATGGGCGGCGCCACCGGAAAATCCATATCGGCAATCCACATGGGGATCACGTCTTCCGGGTGCAGGGTCCACTTGTAGGAGTCCGGGTGGCGCAGCGACTCCCGTGAGAGTGCGCCGTGAGGATCGGCAACCTGGGTCATAGGGCGCAGGATAGTGCGCCTCGCTGAGACCCATGTGCGGCCTCTGTGCTGGCTTCGCTGGCATCATGGTCTTGCGTCTGGATCAGACCTTTCCAGGAGCGACGAAAAGGCCTGTCTTTCAGCTCCGTCATTCTGACCGGGCCGGTACGAAGGTCTACTGGCCCGGCGGTACACTGACAGGAATGCTGGCAATTATTGGCGCAATGGATGAAGAAATCGAGTTGCTTCTCGCGGACCTCACCGCCCACGAGCAACTGACCTTTCCCGGAGTCACCCTTCACCGGGGGGTCCTGGACGGCGTGCCAGTGCTGGTGACCCGGGGCGGGATCGGCAAGGTCAACGCGGCCATGACCACCACCTACCTGCTGACCCAGGGGGCCACCCGCGTCATCTTTACCGGCGTGGCCGGCGGTGTTCATCCGGAACTGCGCGTGGGAGACATCGTGGTCAGCACCGACTGTATCCAGCACGATGTGGATGTCCGCGCCCTGGACTACCCGCTGGGCACCGTTCCGGGCGAACTGCCCGCCTGGCCCGCAGACGAGGTCCTGCGCGCCGCAGCGCTGGACGCTGCGCGGGAAGTCGGCGGGGTGCACGTCGTCTCCGGACGGATTGCCAGTGGAGACCAGTTCATCGCCTCACGTGAGGGCGTGCAGCGGCTGTGGACTACTTTCGGCGCCGCATGCGCCGAAATGGAGGGGGCCGCCGTGGCGCAGGTATGTTCCAAGGCGGGGGTTCCCTTCGTGGTGATCCGCAGTGTCAGTGATACCGCCGATCACGACGCCAACGTCGACTACCGCACCTTCATGCCCCTGGTGGCGCGACATGCCAAGCAGGTGGTGCGCGGCATGCTGTCGCGGCTGGCCTCCATGCCCGCGTGACGCCCGCCGCGCCACCGTCCATTACGGCCCGTCTGCCGGCGACCACCCGTTTTGTGCTGGGGCTGGGGTTGCTGATGGCCTTCGCTGCGGCGGGCGACGTGCTGGTGCGTGTGACCGGGCTGCCACTGCCTGGCTCGGTGGTGGGGCTGGCGCTGCTGTGGGCCGCGCTGGGGACCGGCCTGATGAAGCTGCACTGGATTGCACCGGCGGCCGACGGGCTGCTGGGCGTGCTGGGGCTGCTGTTCGTTCCGGCCACCGTGGGATTCATCCAGTTTCTGTCAGCCGGTGCGGCCTGGGGGCTGTGGCTGCTGGTCATGACTGCTGGGGTTCTGGTCGGCGCGGGCGTGGCCGGCGTGGTCGCCTCGAAACTGGTCCGGCCTGAGCCCCAAGCGACGGAACAGGCATGATCTGGCTGATGCTGACACTGCTCGCCTTTGTGCTGGGCAGCCTGCTTCAGAACCGGCTCCGCTCGCCGCTGACGAATCCTACCCTGGTCGCCACGCTGCTGATTGCCGGAACGCTGCTGCTCACGCACTATCCCTACGCGAGTTACCTGCGAGAGGTCGAGTCCATGACCTTCCTTCTAGGACCGGCTGTGGTAGCGCTGGCAGTTCCGATGTACCGGCTGCGTGCGCTGCTGGCAAGACAGTGGCGTGCGCTGCTGGTCGGCGGGGTGTGCGGCACCCTGTCGGGGATGGCGGTGGATACGTGGCTGCCGCGTGCCCTGCAGCTGTCGCCCGACGCGACCCGCAGCCTCAGCACCGCGCCGGCCACCAGTCCTGTCGCCCTGCAACTCGCCGAGTTCACGCAGGCTCCACCGGCCCTGGCGGCCACACTGGCGGTACTGTCCGGTCTGGTAGGAGCACTGGTTCTGCCGCCAGCCCTGAATCTGCTGCGCGTGCGCCATCCCCTGGCCCGCGGGATTGCCATGGGCAGCGTGGCTCACGGGGTCGGCACGGCCCGCGCCCGCGAGGAAAGTGAACAGACCGGTGCGGCCAGCAGCCTGGGCATGGGGTTAGCAGCCCTCAGCGTGACCCTGGTCGTTGCGCTGCTGGCAGGACGCCCGGGCTGAAGGCCGGTCTGACCGAGCGGTTGACTCTTGCCTGCCGGGCGCGGGATGCTGTCCGGCAATGGCGCGCAAGGTCAACCCCATCCAGGACCGGTCCAGGCGTGCAGCGCTGGAAAAGGCGGCATACCTGGCTATCTACGAGCGCGGCTATGCCGGCGTCACCCTGGCCGACATCGCCGCGCATGCCGGGGTGAGCCGCGGGACCCTGGTGTACCACTTCGGCAGCCGCGCCGGTCTGCTGGCCGCAGTGGTGCGGCGGTTCACCCGGACCATCGGGGTAGCGACCCGCCGCGCGCTGCGGCAGGCAGAGTCCCCGGACGCCAAGCTGGTGGCCTTTGTTGAGAACCAGTTTTTTGGCGTGGAAAACACCCGGCGGTTCTATACCGTTTCCCTGGATTTCCTTGCTGCTGCCACGCGGGACCCTGAGCTGATGGCCGTTCAGCGCGACTTTGTGCGTGAAACACTGGAACTGGATCTGGAACTGGCCCGCCTGGCTGGCGAAGACGGCGCCGAGAGGCGCGCACGGCAGCTGCGCGCCCTGGTTGAAGGCCTCAGCGTGCGCTTTGTAGCAGACCCGGCTCCCGATCTGGAGCTGTACCGGGCGGACTGCGTGGCCGGCGTGCAGGCGATTCTGGGTAGCCCTTTCAGGCCAATCTGAGCTCGTCCAGCGCCTGACGTAAGGCCCGCGCGCCCTCAAGGAGCCGTGGACCAGGCCGTCCCAGTCCGCTTTCATGAATGGCGCTGACCGGCACGCCCAGTCCACGCGCCTCAATCACCTCGGGGCGCAGCTTGCGCGCACCGCACCACGAACAGACGATGAGATCCGGCCGCGCGGCACGAACCTCATCGAGGGTCAGCGAGCGGCTGCGGCCCGGCTCTTTACCCAGCGCATTCTCAGCGCCCAGTGCAGTCAGCAGTTCAGTGACCCAGGACTCGCGGGTCGCGGCGATGATGGGCCTTGGCCACCACTCCACCAGGACCCGTGGCGGCCGGGGATAACTTCCCCGCAGCGCTGCCAGCTCGTTCTGGAAGCCCATTACCAGCGCCTCGCCACGCTCCGGCAGGCCAATCGCGTGGGCAATGGTACGGATGTCGGCCAGGGTCCCGGCCACGCTGACGGGGTCCAGCACCAGCGTCGGCAATCCGGCTTCGCGCAGCTCCTGCACGACCCGTTCCATGCCCGGCACGCTGAGACTGGCCAGCACCAGATCAGGCCGGGACCCGGCCACGGCGGCCACATCTATGTCCAGGTCCGGCCCCACCCGCCGCGCGCCCTCCAGCCCCGGGGCATCACTGTGGCTGTCTGCGGCCACCACCCAGCTGCTGGCCCCAAGGGCCGCCAGGATGTCGGAGTTACTTGAGGTCAGGGAGGCGAGGCGCAGCATGAGACCCACTTTAAAGCTTGTCCAAACCGCCTTGCATGTCGGGCGCGCTACCGTGCAGAGCGGGCAAAAGCCCCCTGACCGTATGGTAGGGTGGAAGGCATGAAGAACACGTTCGCCGTCTCCATGACGCTGCTGGTGGCCCTGACCTTGGGCGGCTCATTCGCGGCTTTCCAGAGAGCCATCACGCCCCACCAGGCTGAAGCGGGCCACGGCGGAACCGAGGGTGCGGCCGGTGAAGGGCACGGCGGTGGCGAGGCCGGTGAGGGTATGACAGGCACTAAGGGGGACGACGTGGTGACTGATCAGGAAGCAGCCGTCAATGCCGGTGCAGGTGATCCTCCAGCCGCGCCTGGAGGCACAGGACCCGAGGTCGTCCAGGACCGTGACGTTTCCAAATTGCAGAACAATGCCGGCGGCCCCAACGCTGGCGTGACGGGTCAGGCCCCTGAAACCGGCACCGTGGCAGGCGCTGCCACTTCGGCCCCCGGCGGTAACCCTGAGGTCGCACCTGAATCCCAGGCTGACGACGGTGCCGAGCGCAGCCCAGGCGGAGTGAGTGGCGAGACCGATGAAGGCAACCGCGCCGACACCAACTCAGCGGGCGCGACCGGACAGCCACCTGCCGAATCTGCTGTGGCAGGTGACCCTAAAGGTGATCCGGTGGCCGGCCGCAGCACATACATTGCCAGCTGCGCCGGATGCCACGGACAGGAAGGAGAGGGTGGCGGTGTAGGCCCGGCTCTCAACGGCGCAGACGGTCCGAAAGCCTGGACCCTGGATCAGTTCACGGCCGCACTGCGTGAAGGCCGGACGCCCGAGCGCGAGCTTGCTCCCCTGATGCCCCGCTTTTCCAAGGCTCAGCTGACCGACTCGGATGTGACCAATATCTACCGGCACATCAAGACCCTCAACTGAATGTCTTTTTTTGAAAGGCCCGCCGTTACGGTGGGCTTTTCCGCTGCAGGCCCGAGCCTGCATATGTGCCTGGCCCTGCGGGTGCTGACCCTTTCTCCCCTGCCGGGGCTGCCATTGGTCATGTCCAGTGATCTGGCCCGCTGCGGCGGCCTGCTTGTTCCACACGACGGTGAGCCGGTGGGTGACGTCCGCGACCGCCCCGACCGGTGGGCCGCCCTGCAACTGCTGACCCAGGCCATCAGGCGGGGCGTCCCGGTGCTGGCCTGGGGATCGGGAGCCGCACTTGCTGGCCGCGCGCTGGGGTCCGCCGTAGAGCAGACGGACGGGCTGGAATGGGCGCAGGCGCCCAGAAACGCCGAAGTCCTGGTGTGGAGGCAGGAGCGACCACAGCACTGGCAGGTCGGACGTGTGAATGCCTGGGCCAGCCCGGAGATGCCGGCAGAATTGGCCGCCGCCTTCCTGAGCACGCTGCCCGCACAGCGGTCCCGTCAGCCGGCGTCGCCGCTGGAAGCAGTGGGAGGTGAGGCGGCCCTGCGCCCGCTTCTGGCAGACTTCTATGCACGCGCCCGGACCGATGAGCTGCTGGGACCCGTATTCACCTCGCACGTGACCGACTGGCATGCTCACCTTGACCGGGTTACTGCCTTCTGGGTCACCATGCTGGGCGGCGGGCCCGCATGGCGTGGCAACCTGAATGCAGCGCATGCGGGGCTGGGCGTCAGCAGCGCTCAGCTGGAGCGCTGGCTCACGCTGCTGGCCCAGGCGGCGCACGCGCATCTTCCGGCGGAAGCTGCCGAAGTGCTGCTGACTCGGGCTCATGCCATGGCCAGGCAGCTGGGCAGACGTGGCAAACGTGAATCTGCGGGAACGCGCCGCTGCTAAGGGACGTACTCTGGGATGTATGCTTTCCAACATTCCCTTTCTGAAAGACAAGACCCTCCCTGACGGGGTCTCGCACCCTACCTGGGTCATTCTCGACGTGACGGGGCCCTACCCGGAACGGCAGCCCGGCAGTCCGCTCCAGGCGCTGCTCAACCGAACCGAAACGCTCGAAGCCCTCAGCGCCAAGGTAGAGAAGTTACGCCACGCCGAGTGGCTGCACGGAGTGCTGGTCCGCGTCAGTGGGTTCACCGGCTCGCCAGCCACTGCCCATGCGGTGCGGGGGATCCTTTCACGTCTGGCCCAGGACAAGCGCGTCGTCGCGTACCTGCCTCAGCTGACCATGACCGCCCTGATTGCCGGAAGCGGCGCCCGGGAAATTGTCGCTCCGGAATCGGCTGATGTGGCGCTGGCCGGCTTTGCCACCGAGCCGACCTTCATGGGCGCTTTCCTGAAAAAGCATGGCATCGAATTTGAGAACCTGCGCATCCGCGAGTACAAAGCGGCGCTGACACGCTTCTCGCAGGAGCACATGGACGATGCCAACCGCGAGCAGCTGCAGGCCTTTCTGACAGGTCTGGAAACCGCCTGGGCCTCAGACCTGGCTGCCGCGCGGGGAGTCAGCATAGAGACCGCCCAAGCCTGGCTGGACGCGGACCTGACCTCGGCCCAGGGCGCGCTGGAGGCTGGCCTGATTACCAAGGTCGCCTATGAGGACGAGCTTGTGGGGCCCGGCACCCGCCCACTGGCAGCAGTGATGGACCTGCTGATGCCGCGCAATGCCAACGCCAAGGCCGGCCGCGTGGCCGTGGTTCCGGTGATCGGCACCATCGTTCCCGGCAAGAGCCGCAACAATCCCATCCCGCTGCCTCTGATGGGCGGACCGATGGCCGGATCAGACACGGTGGTTGCCGCCCTGAAGCGGGCCAAGGAAGACAAGAAGACCAAGGCCATCGTGGTCTACGTCAATAGCGGAGGCGGCAGCGCTCTGGCCAGCGACCTGATGTGGCGTGAGATAGCGACCTCCGAAAAGCCGGTTGTGGTGGTCATGGGCGAGTACGCGGCCAGTGGCGGTTACTACCTGGCCACGCACGCCCGGCATATTGTCGCCTCGCCCTACACCCTGACCGGCAGCATCGGCGTGGTCAGCGGCAAGCCGATCATGCGTGAATTCAACGCCCGCCACGGCCTGAAGCCCGAGCGGGTCGGCCGCGAGCGTGCCCTGATGCACAGCGCTTCACAGCCGTACACCGTCGAGGAACGTCAGCACGTGGAACGCGCGATTGCCGAGGTCTATGACCGCTTCATCACCCGCGTGGCCGAGGGCCGCAAGCTCAGCAAGGAACGCGTCAACGAAATCGGGCGCGGGCGTATCTGGGCTGGTCAGGATGCTCTGGAACTGGGACTGGTGGACGAACTGGGTGACCTGCATACCGGGGTCCTGCGCGCCACGGAACTCGCCGGTCTCCCCTATGACGCTCCGGTCTGGAACGTGGCGCCCAAGAGCAGCGGGCCTCTGCCTGAATTTGCGCAGGAGGCCGCCCGGGCTGCTCAGGTCACCATCTGGCCCTTTGGAAATGAGCGGGTCCTGACGTGGTTTGATTCGGAAGTGAAGGTGCGCTGAGGTTACCAGACACACAGAGGCCGGAGCAGATACGCTCCGGCCTTTTTCTCAGTCCCTGCTGTGGTTATTGGTTCGGTTCAGCCGACAGTTCTGACATACTCGTCAATCTGGGCGCGGATGACGTTCAGGCTGCCTTCCCAGAACTCGGGTGCGTGCAGGTCGATTCCAAAGCGCTGGGCCAGGGTGCGGGCGTCGGCCAGACCGGTGCTGGACAGCAGATCGTCGTAACGCGCCTGGAAGTCTGCGACGGTCCCGTCAGCGCGGGCCTGCTCGTACTGGGCGTACAGCCCCAGCCCGAACAGCAGCCCGAAGGTATAGGGGTAGTTGTAGAAGCTCGAGCTGTAGTAGTGGGTTTTGACCGCCCACATGTAGGGATGCAGGGTGTCCAGGGCGTCCCCATACGTTTCACGCTGCGCCCAGGTCATCAGGTCGCTGAACTCCTGAGCAGTCAGCTCGCGCTGCTCGCGCTTCTCGTACACAGCCCGCTCGAACAGGTAGCGGCTGTGGATGTCCACGACCACCTGCGCGTGGCCCATCAGCTGCGTTTCCAGCACATAGAGCTTTTCCTCCCCCTGGGCCTGCTCAAGCGCCGCGTTCTGAATGATGGTCTCGCAGAAAATACTGGCGGTCTCAGCCAGGGTCATGGGCGTTTCACGTTGCAGGGGCGTGCGCGGGGCCTTGAGGAGGTTGTGGTAGCCGTGGCCCAGCTCATGGGCCAGGGTGGAGACACTGTCGAGACTGGGGCTGTGGTTCATCAGGATGCGGCTGGCGTCACCCTTCCAGCCCATGCAGAACGCTCCGCCGCGCTTGCCGTCCCGGGGGCCTGCGTCGACCCAGTCCTCCTGGAAGGCACGCGCCGCGAAATCGCCCAGCTTGTCGCTGTAGGCACGGAACTGATTTTCCACAAAGCGGGCCCCCGCTGCATAGGTCCATTCGGTCTCGCTGCGCCCCACGGGGGCAAACAGGTCCCACCAGTCCAGCCCGGTCTTGCCCAGCGCACGGGCCTTGGCGGCAAAGTACCGGCGGAAGTCCGGCAGCGAGCGGACCACGGCAGCCTGCATGGCGTCCAGCGTGGCGCGGTCGATGGCGTTGGTCAGCAGACTGGGCTCGACCGGGTCGGCAAAGCCTCGGCGGCGGGCCAGGGTGCCTGCTTCACCCTTTACGCCGTTGAGGCAGGCGGCACAGACCAGTTCGGCGTCCTTCCAGGCGGCCAGTTCCGCATCGAAGGCCTCCCGGCGTATGGCCTCATCGGCTTCGGTGGCCAGGGCGCGCAGGGCCGTCACGGGCAGACGCTCGCCCCGGAACGTGCCGCCCAGCTGGCTGGTGTAGTTCCCGTGCAGCTTTGCCCAACCGCCTGCGCCACTGGGGGTCAGACGTGCAGCGAGGTCCTCTTCCTGGGGAGTCATCTGATGACGGGCGAACTGAACGCTGCGCCGGACCAGGTGCTCGTGCTCGCGTACAGGCTCCGACTGCTGCACCGCCGCTTCCAGGGCAGCGTCATCCAGACTGCCCAGCCAGGCGGTCAGGCGGGAACGAAGGGGCCCCAGTGGGAGGGCCAGGGTCGTCAGCTCACCCACCCTCTGCTGGGCCAGGGCGTCCCGGCTATCGGTGGAAGCAAAGGCATTGATGTAGCCGCGCAACGAAACGAGTTGCAGCGTAACAGCGTTCAGACCGCTTATTACCTGCTCAAGCGCCTCGGCCGTAACAACCTCGCCTTTGCGCACACCCAGGCGGTCAAAGGTGCTTTCCAGTTCCGTCACCTGCGTCCTCAGGGCGGCCAGGTCGGCGTCTACACGGGCATGGTCAAGGCTGGGGTACAGGTCGTCGGTACGCCAGCGGGGCATTTCAGGCATCTGGGTTGTGGTCACGCCGGCAGTTTAGCCCCAGGGCAAGAAGTGCTTTCCTTACGCCAGATGGCTTAGCCGCCTTCTTCAGGTCTGGAAGTGATCTTAGCCGGCCGCCTGAATCCTGCGCTGATTCAGCACCATCGTCTCCAGACGCTCGGCCACGTTCACCAGATGGTCTCCCAGGCGTTCCAGATTCCGGGCCATCCGCCCGGCAGTCAGCGCCACTTCAGTGTCCTCGGGGCGTTCCATCAGGCGGGTCAGGCTGGCCCGCTGCATCTGCTCATACAGCGCGTCCACCTGCTCGAAATCCAGCTGCATGACTTCACGCGCGGCCTGGACGTCCCGCTCGGCAAACGCGAAGGCCAGAGTTTCCACCATTTCAGACAGCAGGCGCACCAGAGGAAGAGCGTCCTGCAGGGTGGCGCTGCGTGTGCGGGGCGCCAGGTTTTCCAGGTCGCGCGCCACGCTGAAGGCATAGTCTCCCACGCGCTCCAGGTTACTCAGGCTGCGGAACACCACCAGGTAGAAGGCCAGTTCATGGGCGCTGAGCCCACTGGCGAAGGCGGCCAGACAGGCGTCTTCGATCTCGCGTTCCAGGGCGTCGGTCTCCCGTTCCAGCACCTGAGCCCTGACAGTCAGCCCGGCAAATTCGGCGCGGTCGTTGGCATCCCGCACGGCTTCGAGCTGCTCAAGCGTAATGCTGAGCATCCTCAGAAAGCGTCCGGTGACCAGGCTCTCGTAAGCGACCGTCATAGCGTCACTATGGTAAGCGCTTGTGATGCCCTGGTCAGGGACCTGCGCCGCTGTCCCACTGCGCCCGGGCCCGGATCTGCTCAGGCGTGAGGAGACCGCCGTGAGCGGGCAGGACGCAGCGCAGGTCCATTTCGGCAATGGTCTTTAGCGTCTTGCCTGCCTGGACATGATCAGCGTTGTACGCCGCCCGGGGCAAATGAGCTCCTTCAGGTGACCCCACCACAGCGTCCGCAGCGATGAGCACCCCGTTGTGCAGGAGACCGACCTGCCCGGCGGTATGCCCCGGCAGACCCACGACCTCCCAGCCGCACACGATTTCGCCGGGAAAAACGCTGCGAACATCAGACGCCTTCAGCTTCGGATGGAGCCGGGAAACGATTTCCCCGACCCAGGGACGGCCAGCTGGATACGGCAGGTCATGCACCTCACCAGTCAGCTGCGCGTGTTCCAAGGGGTGGGCGAAAATTCTTACTCCCCGGCGGGCCGCCACGAATGCCCCACCGGCGTGGTCCACGTGCGCGTGGGTCAGCAACAGGGCGTCAGGCTGGAAATCACGCATAATCTGCGAAAACAGAGGGGCGTAGGGCAGCGCCCCGGCATCCACCAGCAGTCGGCCCTGAGGCCCACTCAGGAGGAATATGTTTGCATACAGGGTGCGAACCGCCAGCTCCATCCGGCCGATAATGCCACGCTCCCTGCGCAGGGCGGCTAAGCTGAGGCCACCATGAACCGAATTTCCTGGCTGGAGGTGCCTGACGAGCACAGCGCTCCTGAGGGCGTGCGCAAACTGTGGGGCAAGGCTGAAGCCAACCTGGGGTTTGTGCCCAACGTCTTCCGGGCTCAGGCACTGAATGGCGAGCAGTTCCTCGCATGGTGGAACTATTTCAATCTACTGGTCAATAAGGAAGGTCAGCTCTCCAACACCGACCGCGAGCTGCTGGCCGTGGTCGTCAGCGGGATGAACCGCTGTGTGTACTGCGCGGTCTCGCATGGAGCAGCCCTCAGGGAATACAGCGCTGATCCCGTGCTGGCCGACACCGTGGCTATCAACTGGCGTCACGCGAATCTTGGGGCCCGCGAGCGGGCCATGTGTGCCTACGCAGAAAAACTGACCCGCACCCCAGAGGCCATGACCCAGGAGGACCTGACGCCATTGCGCCAGGCCGGACTCAGTGACCCGCAGATTCTGGAACTCGTGCAGGTGGTGGGCATGTTCAATATGACGAATCGGATCAGCAGCGCACTGGGATTTGCGCCAAATGCCGAGTATCACGCCCAGGCCCGCCCAGACAGTCAGAGCTGAACGTCACCCCAGGGCTGTGTGCACGACAGTTGTCTGCCTGAGAGCGTGGTAGCCTCGCAGACATGTTTGAGGCGCTGGGCAACAAGTTGCAGGACATCCTGGACCGCGTAGGGCGCGAGAGCAAACTCACCGAGGCGCAGGTTAAGGCTGCCATGCGCGAAATCCGCATGGCCCTGCTGGAAGCAGACGTCAATTTTGGGGTGGCCAAGGACTTTGTGGCCCGGGTCAGTGAAAAGGCTGTCGGGCAGGAAGTGCTGGGCAGCCTGAATGCCGGTCAGACCGTGGTTAAGCTGGTTCACGACGAGCTTATTGAGACCCTGGGCGGCAAGGCGGCCCAGCCAGAGCTGAAAAGCGAAGGCAATGTGTGGTTCATGGTGGGCCTGCAGGGTGCCGGTAAAACCACCAGTACCGGCAAGCTGGCCGCGCATTACAAGAGCAAGGGGCGCCGCGTGCTGCTGGTCGCCGCTGACACCCAGCGTCCGGCCGCACGGGACCAGCTGGAAGTCCTGGCCAAACAGGTAGGCGTGCCGGTCCTGAAGGTCAATGATGGCGAGACCCCCCAGGAAACGCGCCGCCGTCTGGACGAGCATCTCAAAACTGACTTCCGTGACCTGGTCATCGTGGATACGGCTGGTCGCCTGCAGATTGACGAAGCGCTGATGGATCAGCTTGCCAATCTCCAGAGTGAGTTGCAGCCCACTGAGACCCTGCTGGTCGTGGACGCCATGACCGGCCAGGAAGCCCTGAACGTGGCCCAGACCTTCGACCAGCGGGTGAACCTGTCTGGTCTGGTCGTCACCAAGATGGACGGAGACGCCCGCGGCGGCGCCTCCCTGTCGGCACGCAGCGTCACCGGAAAGCCGATCTACTTTGCTGGCACCAGCGAGAAGCTGACCGGACTGGAGCCTTTCTACCCTGACCGGGTCGCGGGTCGCATCCTGGGCATGGGCGACGTGCTGGGACTGATCGAGCGGGCGCAGCAGGCTGACCTTAAGGCCATGGAAGTCAAGAAACCGGGCGATTTCGACCTGGAAGACCTTCTGACCCAACTGCGGCAGATTCGTAAGATGGGCCCGCTGGGCGAGCTGATGAAACTGATCCCTGGGATGAGCCGCGCCCTGCCTGAAGGTTTCAACATCGACGAGAAGCAGATTCAGCGCATCGACGCGATGATCAGCTCCATGACCCTGAAAGAGCGCCAGAACCCGAAGATCATTGACGGCAGGCGCCGCAAGCGGATTGCCGCGGGCAGCGGACACACTGTTCAGGACATCAACAGGCTGCTCAAAATGCATGAGCAGATGAAGGACATGATGAAAATGCTGCAGCGCATGAGTGGTCCTGGCGCTAAAGGCATGAAGCCGCCACGCACGCCTGGAGGCCCACAGGCCTTCAAACGTTGACAGACGGCGGCTGCCTCCGTATACTCACTCCCGCTGCGAAACGCGCCTTCAGGCGCTGCACAGCGGGTCGTTAGCTCAATCGGTAGAGCAGCTGACTTTTAATCAGCGGGTTGTAGGTTCAAGTCCTACACGACCCACCACAGAAACCCCGTCCAGTACGGGGTTTTCTCTTTGCCCTTAACCCGCTGTCATGGCCCGGCATGCCCGGCGTGGCCCAAACGCGGCCCATTCAGTTTTCAGGGGGCACCTGCAGGGGCCAGAGTGTCCCGTCCCCCAGTCTGCCCCAACCGACCCCTTGTGGGGACACAGCGTAAACACCCGAAAAATATAATTACTTCTCTATACCCCTAAGTCAGTGGGGGCATTGGGGACAGTTCGCTAAAAACAGGGCTTAAATGCCGTGCAGAACAGCATAAATCACTGTCCCCAGGGGCCTGAGGCCGCGGGGACATTCAAAATTGACCTCAAAGAGAAACACCGTCTAGAACGCTATTTCTATCTGCCCTCAAAGTGTCCCCGGACTGTCCCCAGGTGGGGACACGGCTATTGACCCATAAGCTGTGAAACAAGCAGTCTAAAAGTTTAGACGAACTGTACAGGGCGTTTTCGTAACAGGGCCTTTTCCATGGGTCGGGCCATGCTCTGCCACACCTTTAAACAGATTGCCCTGAGCGCCACCAGGTTTGATAATGCACCACACAGCCGTAAAGTCCATGAGCCCCACACCCACTTCGACTTCTTTGTTACCGATGTACACCTCAAATGGCAGGGTCCGGTTATATGAGTTTCCTTCAGGCCCTGCTTTTCCGCTCCAGTGGGACTGATTTCCCCCTATCATGCCTAGCCGCCAGGCCCCTTTAGGCGTAGTGACAATCCAGTCTTCCCCGGAACTAGGGGTAATTGGCCATTTCCAATTCACACCACGGGGGGCGAGTTGAGCGCTGCAAGTTCCCTTCTTAATCGGCCTATTGGACTCGGGTGGATAGTACTCCAGTCTTCCTTTAAGCGCCCCAGTAGGCCCAGGCTTGAGCGAACACATCCACAAGTCACGCACCATAGGCTCCGACTCCGTCATCCTCAAGACGCGCTCGCCAGTCTCTTCATCAATAACAAAGCCACCAGAGAAAATCCCGCGCGGGTTCTGGATCCGAACCCGGGTGCCGCTATTTCCGATCGAGACCAGCCAGGACTCTCCCCGCATCTTGAACTGCCAGAATTGGCCAGTCTTTCCTACCGGGACTGGTTCACCAACTGAACTTTTGGCGCGTGTTGGAGAGAAGGTAACGGATGCGAAAAAAAGTAGTACACATAAGGGAATCCGAAAGAATAGTGAACTCACAATTCAATAATAAGCGAGGCTCAACTTGTATAGTCTCACAGCTACCCTTTTCGGCGTGGGCCAGCCTTCCGTGTCTTCCGGCGAAGGGGGACCGCACCTTTTACAGTCTCTTCTTCGCCGGTCTTCGTGACCCCTTCCTGCACCGCTGGCCCCGCGTCCCCCCTCAGGTCTGCCAGGCCGTACCCCAGGCCCCGCAACTTCTCCGGCAGGGCGTGGGCGTAAATGTTCAGGGTAGTAGACACCTGAGCGTGACCCAGCAGCGCCGCCACGCTCACCGGGTCATGGCCTCGCGATATGAGGTAGGTCCCTGTGCTGTGCCTCAGGGCGTGAGGGGACAGTAGCGGCACGCCGGCGACTTCACACGTACGGCGCATGATCTGCCGTAATGAGTCCTGTCGCATGGGCCGTCCATCCACAGAGGGGAAGACCGGAGCATGGTCTTTCAGTCCTTCCCCCTGGTAGCCTTCCGCCCGCGCTTCGATCTTCACTCTTCGCCGCATGTCTTCGATCAGGGCCAGCGCGTCCCCCCCCAGGTACACCCGGCGCACCCCTGCAGCGGTCTTAGGCCCTCCCGTGTAATACGTGCCTTCAAACTCGCTGCGGGTCTTCGAGACTTCCACGAAGTCCGCGCCTGTCTTGTCTTTCTGCACGTCCGCCCAGGTCAAGGCCAGGCATTCCCCAATCCGTAAGCCTGTCAGGGCCAGGAAGGCCAGCGGCAGCGCCCACCTGTCTTTCAGCGCCGCTTCGATAAAGCGCCCCAGCTCTTCCGGATCAAAGTACTTCACCTTCGCTGCCCTGACCGTCCCGCCCTTCGTGGGGGACAGGGGCCGGGCGTATGTTGCCGGGTTGTCTCTCAGCAGGCCATCCGCTATAGCCCGCTTGTACGCGCCGGACAGCAGAACGTGAATCTGTCTCTGTCCTGAGTAGCCCAGGGGGGGCCGCACGCCCTCACCGTCCGGCGTGGGTCGCTTCTCGCTCAGCCACTCGAAGTAAGCCCGTAAGCGCCGGGCGTCTATGCCTGCCGCTTTCAGGTGGGCAAGCTCCGGCAGGACGTGGCGCGTATACAGGGCGTCGTTATTCAGGGCTGTCCGTTGCGACCAGGTGGCCCCTTTCGCCCGCATGTACTCCGTGACCATCTCACCCACGGTCAGCGTGTCCGAGACGGGCCGCTTGCCTTCCTGCGCTTCTTTCTGCGCGGTGATAATGGCCCGCTGCGCTTCCGTCTTCGTCCTGGCCGTGCCGCTGCGCCTTTCCTTCGTGCCGTCCGGGTACTGCACCCGCACGCGCCACCGGATGCGGCCAGAGGGCAGCTCTTCCATGTTCCCGGCGTGCCAGCCCTGTCGCCCTTTCGCCCGGCCTTCGCCCTTCCCTGTCATAGCCCACAGGTTAGGGCCGCAAGAGGCAGCGGGCTACCGGAAAGCCCCGGCAGGTGGGCCGCCATTCCAGCGCATGAATGCGCCCGGTATGAGCACTGAAAAGCGTTAAGAGTTGAGGTCCGGCGACGAAGTCGAATGTGCTTACTAACCACCAAATGTGCCCCTGCTGATCGATAACTTGGTATCTCCCTGTCATCAAATAGAATTTGATCTATTTCGATGTGATCCCACTGACCAACGATGCACTCCGAAATACATTCTCGTGTAAAAAGAGTTATGGTTCTATCTTCCATATCATCGGTAAACATCAACGAAAACTCTGCGCCACTACTCGATAGCTGGGTTAAAGCATGGTATGTGTGTATAGGAAAAAATTTGCGACTCTTTTTCTTCAGACTGTCCTCAAGAGCATATAGGTTGAGGCCATTTCCTTTTTTAAGGTAAGAAACCTTAACAAGAAGCTTGAAGTGCCGCACCGGCTTCATAGGTCTCTCTCCCCCACCTGCACTTCTCGGCCCGTTTCCACCGTCAGGCGAAGGTCTAAGGCTTCGAGAATCGCGGCCCAGAGGGGAGGGACGCTTCCCCCACGCGGGCCACCATTTAACGCTCGGCTGATCTCCTGAGGTGTTTTTCCCAGAGCGCGGGCTAGATCAGCACGTGTCATGTGCTTCTCGTGTAACCGGGTGTCCACCTTCGCCCTCACTTCGTCATTCATGACGCCATCTTAACACATGTGGCTAATTAGCACATTAGGCTTGCAGTATAAGCCACATGTGCTAACATTTATCTCAGCAGACAGAGACGCTTCGACCGGCAAGTTTCCGCGTCCCTGACTGACTCCCAGCCCAAAAGAGAGGAAGCAAGATGAACGATACCACCCAGCCCCGCGCCACCTTCCGACAGTGGGAAGCCACCGTGACCGACAGGGAATGCGGCGTGACCGTCTCCCGCACCGTCTATACCGTGACCCTGACCCGCACAGTAGTCGGTCTGCAGGCCACCGTAGACGGCGAAGCGGCCCCCCTGGCCCGCGCCGTGGGCATTCTGCAGGCCGCGCACACCGTCATCCTGACCGCTCAGACGCTCGAAGCCCCCACGCCCCCCACCATCGGGAAGGCGCAGGCTTCGAAGCTTCATCGCCTCTTGGCGCGGGCAGGCGTCCCCACGGGTGAGCATTACGGCTTCGCTGGCGCTGCCCTTGACCGGGCCGTGTACAGCCTGGCCGCACTGACCGAGACGGACGCCCGGCAGGTGTGGCGCTTCCTGCAGGACACCCACGCCCGCGCTGCCTGACCCACTCAGGGGGGCCACGTGCCCCCCGCTTCCCTCTCGAAGCCCTATCCGCGTACCCAGTTCACCCGGCGAAGAGGAAGACGCCCATGCGCCCGCTTCGCCCCCTGTTTCGAGGGCACCACACAGGAAGGTCCCACCATGACGCGCACGCTTACCGCGCTTTACCTGACCTGTCTTCTCTTCGCCGGGTCTGACAGCCCCCACGCTTTCACCTTTACCGTCTGTGGCGTCTACGTGGGCTTCCTGGCGCTGGCCTTCGTCTTTCGCCGTGCCATTGCTCACACGCAAGCATCTCTTCACCGTGAAGAGGCAACGCCGTGAGGAAGCCCACACCTACCAGGAAGGCGAAAGCTCGCGCCCCGCATCCTGTCTTCCCTTTCGCCGTCACCCTCCGGGCCGCTTCCCTGATCTTCGAAGGGGACGGCAGACCTGCCCTATATGTGTGCGCTGACAATTACACCGGCACACTCGGTCTGTACCGCGTCCCGGAAGACTGCCGCGTGACCGTGAAAGCACCACATCCGTTGCCAGAAGCCGGGCCGCGTGTCTTCCTGCCTGCCGGATCTGCGGTGATCTTCGAAACAGCAGACAGTAAGACCGTCCTGCCCCTACACGCCGTCCGGGTCTGCCGTGAATTACTCGAAGCCCTGGAAGTGCACGCGCACGCGCTGCAGTCGTGGAAAGCCCATCGGCAGGGGGCCGCATGAAAAGCCTGCATCCCAGGTCAATTCTTGACTTTTCCTACGAACTATCGAGGCCCAGTCCTTCAAACCAACTGTGACATACTCATACTAGGGCACAATAAGACAATGAAAAAAATTCTGACATGGTCCTTATTGCTTTCAATGTTGTGCTCTGTGGAAGCAGGAGGTTTACTCGGCTTCAAAATCTGCGCGCCGACGACAGCGAATGTTATGGTCGATTCGAAAACTGCTCAATGGCTTCCAAATGTCAAATCAGAATTGACTAAATCATTAAACACGATAAGCAAAGCTTACCGGCTTTCTGATTCGTGCAAAAATGCCGATCTGAAAGCCGAATATTTTGTTTCAATGGTTTCTACTGCTCCTGTTAAAGGCGGGGCTCGCGCGTACTCTGTCAGTTTATCTGTTTATGATCCAATTATGGAGTGGCACCTGTACCATGACCACATCATAACAATTACCTCTGCTTCTACAACAAATAACACCGAGGAGGTCATAAAATCATTCCGCGAACTTATGGATAAAATGGCAGCCACTTATTGGGAAGATAACTCATAGCTTAAATAAGCAGTCCCCAGCGCTTCCCCATATCCCAGGCAGTCCACGCGGCCCGCTGCAGCTAGTTGAAACGACGAAAAAGGAAGTCTCCTTAGAGTTTGCTCAGCGGTCTGTTGACTGATTTCTGCTTTGTCGCTTTCAAGCGCAACTAGACAGGCATCGTCTCACGTAAGCATCTTTTACAAATTGCGCCTCACCTGAAGGTGAGGCGTTGTACTTTGGAGGTATGCAAAAACGCACAGTGGTTCTGCTGCCTTTCCTGACCTTGATTGTTGCTTGCGGAGGCACAGGTGCACCTTCTGATCGGGAGGCTCCAGTTATCCGCAACCTGTACCCAACGGTCTTTAAGGGGAATCTGCAGATGGATGGCAGCATTATGGTGGCCTTCAGTGAGGAGATGAATCCGGCCTCACTACAGGCAGCGGTGAAGCTTCAGGACAGCACTGGGGCGACTGTGCCAGCCACTGTGACCACTGGGTCATCCTCCGCCAGTATCAAACCAAGCTCGGCGCTTAAATCAAGCACTTCATATACGTTAGTGGTGACACGCGAAGCGAAAGACCTGGCTGGGAACCAGCTGGCTGCGGAGTCACGCACGGCTTATATGACGGAAGCGACCCCCTACACTATCCGCCTTAACCACTTCACAGCTTCTCGGTATGACACAGCCACCGTCACAGCCACTTTCACTTATACCGGCACGGAAGAAGCGGGCAGCATTTGGGTGAGAGCCTCCTGCTCGGAGGACGGGTATTCATATCTGTCCACATCGCTGGCTACCGCTGCAACTCCCAGCAAATGGACGCCCGGGCAAACACAGAACATCTTTTTGCGCCATTCTGGAGGCTACCCCTACTTTACAGACAACACTGTCCGCTGCCGATTTTCCTCTGATGATTCAGCGAATACGCGCCGAGTCATAGTGAACTAATTGTTTGTAAGGTCAATAAAAGTTTTTCAGGACTGTTATCCTTGAGCATGCAAAAACTGAAGACATTTGGGTTGGCCCTCGGCCTGTTCGCTGGTGGCATGGTGCTCGGTCAGGCGTTTGAGGGTGACGTGGGTCCCATGATTAACCTCAAGCCAAATGAAGCTGTCAAGCGGGCGGACGCAATTTACACGGAGTACGCCGGACTTGTGGGCATGGCAAAAAGTGCCGTGCAGGTTAGTCAAGCGTCCGACGAAGCACGTGTGCGTCTGGAATATCTACAGGTTAAACAGAATGCAGAGATTATCCGCCTTCTGGGGGACCTCAAGAACAAGAAGTAATCCTCTTAGGCTCTCGAGCTCCGCCGCGTGCGGGGTTTTTTTATTCCCTTCTACAAGAGGTAACCTATGACCTGAACTAACCTCGGAGAACTCTCCGTCATCACGCCAGGAGGCCGCTGCTATAGCGCCAGTACACCTTCTTATGTGTACCCTTCACCTGTTGTGACCATCAACATCACCGGCGTGTGCAGGCCAATCGGACGGCCGGAAGGTACGCTTTGAGGTCGTCGAAGTTGCCAACTGTTCACACCTGGCTCTTCTGACGCGTCAAGAATTCCCCATTGAGGAGAAACTACAGCATGAGGCCACCTAACCTTGGCCGACACGACCTAGCACCACAGCCTGCCCCTTTCCTGCAGAAAGACCGCGCACACGATTTTCGCCAGTCACCGTCAGTACGGCACCGTCAGCCTATCTGCCCGCTCCGCCCACCAACCAAAGAGCATGACTGCACCTGTTATCAGCCCAAAAAGTAGAGCAAAACCAAGGCCAATCAGAACAAGACCTGCAGCCTCTGCTCCAGCCTCTTGAAAGGCCGCTTTGGGCCCCCGCATCCGCCACACCTTCACCAAGGTGACGACGGGTGACAGCACGATGAAGAGCGGGTACCACAGGACTGCAACGCCTCCCAATAAAACCCATCCCCAATCGGCCCAAGACATACCGCACTATCCCATTATCGAGCCTAGTCTTTCCCTTTCGCCTTCATGGCTGCCCGCTCAGGACTTCGCACAAGGCCGCATCAAACAGCCACACGGCCCGCGCATACCGGGCCACGGCCTGCCCGGCTTCACGGGTCACGCCGTCCGGCAGGTCTTCGCACACTTCCAGGTGCGCCAGTAATTCCGTGCAGCGGCCCGCCTCTTCGATGAAGTAAGCGGCGAAGGAAGGCAGGTCAGACGGAACCGGGTAAGGCTGCCCGTCCGGCAGGTCATCAAGGGCGGGGGCGCGGTGGTGTCCTTGCTTTACTTCTTGTCCATGGCGTTATCTACCATCGCATCGGTAATGGGCTCAGGAACGGACTGAAGGTCATCAGGGTGAATCACCATGCTCGTGATGATGTTCATGCTGATTTGGTCACTAGGCTGGTTCGGATCACTGTTGTTGAATTCCAAGATGTTCGGGCCGCCGCTACTGCTGAAGATTTGGTATGTGTCCACGTACTCCTGCAGAACTTCCTGTGAACCTCTGTAGGTGTGCCTTCCACCCTTGCTGGTGGTCACGACTAGGATTGGCATAATTCACTGTAGCGCTCGGTGTGGGGCGAGCCTGCCGGAGTTGCACCGCCTGCCTATCGGCATCTACTGGCCTGCATGTATCGCTTCTTGTGCATGTCCACCCCCTGTGGGTGCCTTGGAAACTCAATGAACGAACGTTGTAATCGGCTATTCCTTCAGTTTCATCTTTATGACGGTCTGCCGCGTCAGGCACTCGGATGGTCAGAGCGTAGTGTTCAATAGGCCTCCAATAGAAAGACCCCATCATTGGCAGGGTCCAGTGACGGGGGGTCGCTGGTCTTGGAGAAATCCAGTTGCTAGAGTTGCGTTATGAGAAAACTATTAGCCCTTGTGGCGGTACTCCTGCTCAGCTTTACGACCTATGCAAGCGCTGCGATCAACTTTGCCAGTCTGGAATGGGGCCTTACAGCCAACCAAGCGCACGCCATCATGCTCAAGAAGGGCTACAAGTTCGTTGCGGTAGTGCCGGTGGATGGAGCTAGGGACGTTCGGTACACAGGAATTGTGGGTACTGCCAGCGCTAACATTTTCTTGAAATATAATTCTGATGACGAACTCGCTTGCGTTACGGTTATTACGGAAGAGGTTTCCAGTCCAATGCAACTTTTCAATGCTCTGTCCTCAACTCTGACCGAGAAGTACGGAGCCCCTGAAAGTGAACAGGATAAGCGGAGTGCGCAGTTCGAGGACATTACATCGGTCACCCAGCTCTCTCAGGGCATTCGCTTGGGAGAGGTGTACATGGAAACATACTGGTCAGACGATGAGGCAGGAGTAGCCATTGAAACACTCAAGGGTGGAAACATTCGACTCGACTACTACGGACCACTTTGGCAAGATGAATATGACCGTAGGGAAGCAGGAAAAACTAACGATTTGTAAATCAAAAGGATAAGCAGAGGCCGTAAAAAGTCTCCGTTTCCTTGTACTTCTTGATTAGTGCTTTCCTATCCCACCCCACTGCCATGAGCAGGGCGGCCTCTGTGATGCATACGCGTTGACGCTCAACGCGAGTAGTGCGAACAGCCACTATTACCGACTGGCGCTTCATATGATGTGACAAGCTGAATAAGCAGATTGGTCCAAGCATTTAACAGGTATCGGGACCAGTAGTAGGCGTTAGGCCACGCGGACAATTGACTACTTTTTCTTCGCCGTAATCTCAGCGAACGCTACTGGTGAAAGACACAGCGCCCACCCTCACGGCTTCCCGCCTGCAGGATGGGCGCTTCGAACACCTGAAAAAACCTGAGGCTTACTCTTCCGCCTCTTCCAAACTCAGCAGCTCCGAGACGCCCACTGGCTGCCCGCTCAGGGCGTCAATAATTCCCGCCACGGTTGCCAAGGTGGGCAGATCAATACGCGATGTGTCCCCACGGGCCAGCCGGTACACGGTGCCTGCGTCTATGGTGCCCTGAGCTAAACCGGACATGGCGACTTGATACACGCTCAGGCCCCGCGCCTGGCAGGCTTCCCGCACCGTCACACGGGCCACGTAAGGGACAGGGCGGCAGGTGCCGTAGCCCAGGTGGGTCAGGGGTCTGCCGCCCATCGTGTAATGCCCGGCCAGCGCGTCCCCATTCTTTCCTTTCGCCGTCATGGCTGCCCCCCAATCACGCGCACCGCTGCAGCTTCGAAGCGCCACTGTGCCGTTACCCACCGGCTCATGCTTTGAGCTTCCAGGGACAACGGGACAGCGCGGGCCATTTCTTCGCCCCTCCTGGCTTCCGCTTCGAAGTACCCGGCGAAAAGAAAAGTATCAGCAGGCAGCGGGAAGGGCACACCGTCCGGCAGGTCTGCCAGCTCGCGCGCCCACACCCGCGCCTCTTCCGCGCCTGGCAGGTCCAAGGGCATGTCTTCCAGGTGGGCCAGCATGACGCGCAAACGCGCCCACAGCGCCACGTCTTCCTGAGCATCCATGCATTCCCAGAATGCCGCCCGATCTTCCCCGGTCAGCAGGTCCAAAGCGCGGGCCAGGGTGGCCGTCTTCTGTTCTTCGATCTTTACCACCCGCGCCGCGTGCCGGTCTTCCAGCACTTCAAGCCGGGCCAACGTCCCGCGCACTTTCTTCTTCGTCGTCATACGACCCCCGATACACTAAGGACATGCGGAAAAAAGGTGGGTTTCTGGTCCTGGTGGGGCTTTTGACTGCTTGTGGCCGTGAGGGCCCAATCGCCCTGAGTGTCCCGGCCAATCCTCACATCCTGCACGGAGCTTGGCGAGGCAACGTCACTTCACGGAATCAGCCCAGTCCAGTGGAAGTCATGACGTTGAATCTCACCGCTCGTTACAACACCACCGAGAAATACGACATAGACGGCTCCCTTACATTCAGGGGGAAAACCTACGATGTGGCCGGTGAAGGTGAGGGGCGGTGGGGTGCGACGCTTACGCCTCAAAGCACGCAAGGCCACCCCACTCTGTTCTGGGAGGTGACCATAAAGAAAAACGGGGAAGTGGTGGGGGACATGGTGGGGGCAAATAATCCTTACGGTTCGGTTGAACAAATCGCGGTGTTTCGCCTGTTCCCTGTCGAGACAGGACAACCCTTTATGGATGTCTACGACGCAAAGCTTTCGCGCCGACAGTAATGTCACCGATGACCTCACAAGTCACCCCAGTACACGCCTGATATGACCTTAGCCCCACCGGCAGGGGCCAGCATCAGCAGCCCACCGCCTGCCGTATGCAGGCTGCCCGCTTCCCTCAGGTCTTCCGGTGAAAGAGGAAGCGTCCGGCCCTGGCCCCCTGCTATTTCACGCCACACGCCCGCTTCTAGATCAGCCTCGAAGATGCCCATCATATCCCCCGCGTCTTCCTCACTTCGCCGGGCTTCAAGCTTCGTCAGCCTGCCGCGCCTGGTCATGGCTGGCCCCCTGCCGGATACAGCAGGACTTCACGCCGCTCAGTCCTGACGGGCACCGGCACACCGTCCGGCCCGTGATCCACGATCTGCCGTGTGATAACCACCCGCACCGCTTCCCCTGGCTGCTTCGCTGCCAGTCGGGCTAGACGCCCGCGTGTCCCTGCCTTCATGCTGTCCCCCCGATAAGTGCAGCCACACGCTGCGCCTTCTCACTGACCAGGCGACCAGCCACACGGCCCACCGTGTCCGGCCCGCCTCCCTCTTCGACGATCTGCAGGACGGCCAGCAGGAAGCCTGGAATGTCTGAGATGCGCACGTGTGACGCTTCGAACGCCCGGCGTTTCGCTTCCAGTCGGGCCAGTCGCTGCGCTTTCCTGCCGGTCATGCTGCACCCCGTCCCAGCCGTGGGCCGCTGCCTTCCTCTTCACTGCCGTCCCCTTCCAGGGCCGCTATACGCGCTTCCAGCTCTCCGACTTCCACAATGCGGGCATATGCTGCAGCCCCCTGTGAAATGGCGTGGATGGCTTTCAGGCTCAGGGCCGGGTCTTCCTCTTCCAGCAGCTCACCGGCCCGCGAGAGGGCACGCCACAGCAGGGCACGGGCATCTTCGAGGGTGCCGGGTTTGCCTCTTCGCCGGGCGCGTTTGGCCTTCCGGGCTTCTGTAGGGTTAGGGTTTGCCATGCTTCACCACCTGGCCCACAGTGGGGCCGTCTATAGAGAGGGGGGGGACCAATACGCCCCGTAAGGTTTCGAGGGCCAGCGGCAGGCCGGAAGGTGTCAAGCTGCCCGCGTGCATGTGGCTCCGTTTGTGAACTTCAACGACGGCCCGGCGAAGGAAAGACAGCCAAGCGACCCGGACAGGTAAGGGGCCACGTTTTCGAGGGTGAACAGCGTACAGGCCAGCATGTAGGCGCCCGATGTCATGCTTTCCCCTTCGCCAGGTCCAGACCCAGCCGGGGCAGGAAGGCGCGGGCCGCATCCCGGCCAAACTCGGTTATCCGGCCCCGCTCGATCATCCCGGACGACTGCGCCACGCTCAGGGCCACACGCTGCGCTGCAGGTCCGGGCGTGCCCTTCGCGGTAGCGCCTTCGATCACCTGCCGCGCATGGCTGCCAGGTGGCAGGACACGGGCGTAAGCACTCAGGACGGCCCACTGTAAGCCCGTCATGCTGCCCCCCCTTCCAGCGTGGGCAGGTCATCCCAGGCCACGGGCACGGCTGGCCCCCAGCGCTTCCCGGTGTGCCGTGACCGCCACCCGCGCCCCACCTCTTCGCCTGCGTGCAGGTAAGCGCCGCACCGTGCGCCCACGTGCAGGGCGAAAGGGGCAGGCAGGGGCCACCATGCCACCGGGTCACACGTACACGTGACCATCAGCGGCCCCCAGTCCGGCGCATCTTCCGCACGCGTACAGCTTCCACAGCGGCCCGGCTGTGCGCTGATCTGTGCCCAGTCCGGCAGGACGCGGCCTTCCGTTGTGTTTGTAACAGAGACGCCCGGCAGAACTTCCGGCGAAGGAAGAGACGCTCCCCCCTGCCCTTCGTCTTCCTTCGCCGTGAGGTAGGCCAGCACGTCCCCTTTTCCAGCCTGCAGGGCGTTCAGGAGGTCAGCAGGGGGCCGTTTGCCGGTCAGGGCCAGCGTGCCCCCCTGGCCCACAGACAGACGTACCCCGCAAGCTTCCAGGGCTGTCAGAAGGCCGCGCACGTCTTGGCCGATCACAGCGTCACCACGCCGGGCAGATCTGCGCCTTCCTCGATATCTGCCAGGTCTTCGAGGGTCAGGGTGTGAGGGAAGTCCGGCGAAGCGAAAGACGCGCCCCTTATAAGAGGAAGTGTCCCCATTGTCCCCAAACAATCAATAAAAGTATTAAAGCTGGGGACAGAGCGGGACACCGTGCTAGACGTTCTTTCTTCGCCGTCTGTCCCCAGTGTCCCCAGATTGTACGCTTCCGGGTCTATGGGAAGCCTCAGCGCCACGAAGCGCCCACGCTGTCCCCGTGCAGTGGCCTTGTAGTGGGGCCGCACCCGTCCGGGCCTTCCTTCGCCGCCTTTCTCCACCTCACAGCGCATGAAGCCCTGAGCGTGAAAGCGGTCTTTCATGTTCCCGTACAGGGTGGAGGCGTCCGGCAGGACGGCCCCGCCCTGCGCCTGTGCGGCCCGCTGCAGCTCCCCGTGTAAGGCGTCCGGCAGGAAGTAGCCCCATTCGTCCCCGCCCGTCCGGGCGTAATACCCGATCAGCCGCGCACCGGGCCGCGTGCGGAGTTCTACCCCTTCGCCGTGTTCCGTACGCCAGGTCTTCGCCTGCCAGCCGTACAGGTGGGCCACGTCTTCCGGTGGGGCGTGCGCCTCTTCGCCGCTGGCTTCTTCGAGGAAGACCGCGCCCTGACTGAGCAGGCCAGCCAGAAGAGAGAGGGCTCGTGTTACCGGGTCTTCGTCCTGCAGGTGTGCGCCCTGACCGCCTGCCGTGTCCCTCAGGGCCGCGACCACCCGCGACCACATGCGGGCCGCTGCGTCTTCCGTGATGGCCCTCACGTGTACGGCGAAGGTCAGGAAGGCCGCGTGTCCGTATGCCAACTCTGCCGCTGCGGGGCCGGTGCGCCCGTGTGCGCCTTCGAAGTGGGGGGCCAGGTCCCGTGTCATGGCCTTATGCGCCGGGCTGCCTACCCGCACTGCGTCATAGTGCGCTGCTATCCACTGCACGAAGCCGGCCATAGCCAGCGCATAAACCCCCTGCCCGGCTTGGTCCTCTGCTTCGTAGTACGCGGCAGACATGGCCGGGTTGTGGATGAGTTTGCGCTCTACCGGCACCACGACCACCCGCGCCCGGTTGGAATGCCCACGCGGTAGCGTCTCACTCGACGACATGACCGTACCGCGTGGCGCTAGTCCTGCCTGCCGCTTCCGGTCTATCCCCATGCGCCCTCGTCCCGTGCCATCTGCCACGCCCTGTAGGGTCTTTGTCAGGTTGCCGTGGGCGCGGTTCACGTCCGTCTGACTGCCCCCCGGCTTGAAATCATCAATCATCAGCAGCGCGTCCTTAATCGTGTGGGCCGTCTTTTCAAGCGCGTTCGCTGTGGACAGCCAGCCTTCCGGCAGCCGGTGCCGGTTCCAGTCAGCTCCGTAGTGCGCCTGTATCAGACCCATCAGCGCCGTCTTATTCCGGCCTGTCTCGCCTGTGGCCCATACGGCGAAGTCAGCTCGGCCCAGCGGGGCACGGTAAGCCGCACCCAGGACCGGCACACCCACCGCGTCCGGCGCAAGCTCCAGGAGAGCTAGTGACGCCCGCACGGCCTGGCGCACGTCTTCCTCTTCGCCGTCCTGAGGGTCTGGCAGTGCATAAGCGTTCAGACCCGGCCCTAAGTCCACTTCCACGCCCTGGACAGCTCCACGCGCCCCGATCACCGCGCCCGCGGTCAAGTACACCGGGCCGTGGTCCGGATGCATCAGCCAGCCTGTGTGGGCGTAGACGGTGCGCTGTGTGATGCCCAGGCGCTTACTGAGGTGCTGTATCGCTTCGCGGGCTTTGTCTTTGCGTCCCTGCCCGTTCCTGACGATGGCTTCCGCGCCGTACACTCGCACGGGCCAGTTCATGCCGCTAAACTCTGCCGCGCTAATCATAGGGGCCGTCATGGGCCGCATGGGCTGACCGTCTGCCCAGCGTCCGGCTACCTCAAAAGACAGCGGGGCGTCCCCGGTGCCGTCTTCCTGGCTGACCTGCGAGACGATCAGCGCGGAGAAATTACAGAGGGCTTCCGCGCTTTCGTACACTTCGCCGTCTTCGTCTTTTTTCATGCTCAGGGCGCACAGCACGCCACCGCGAAGCCCGAAGCCTTCACGTTTGGACAGCCACACGTCCCCCTCTTCGCCCTGGCCATCCGGGCTGCCTTCCTGCCCGTCTTCCTTTGTCTGAGGCTGCCAGGGCTGCGCCAGGTCCAGCGCGTCCAGCAGCTTCACCCCACGCCAGGCCGCGTAGCGTCCTGTCGTCATGCCCACCGTGTCCGGCATATTCCCCAGTGCATCACAGGCGTCTGCTATCAGGCCCTCACCCGTGCCCCCGTCTTCCACGGCGAAGGGGAAAGCCTGGCCGGTCTTCGTGGGGCCGAGCTGGTAGACCTGTGCCCCCTGAGCGGCCAGCACTTCGCCCCACTTCACGCGGGCCGCGTCCCCTTCCGCGTCCGGGTCTGCGTACAGGTACACCCGCGCTCCGGCTTCGATGTGGGCCACGTGCGGCCACGCCACGGCAGACGCCACGCCCTGCACTTCCCACCCGTGGGCGCGGGCGTCTGGCTGCAGGGCCAGGGTTCCCCGGCCCGCCGCTTCCAGCATGACGGCCACGGCCACAGCGTTTAACTCCCCTTCGACGATCAGCACACGTCGTCCCTGGCTTTCGTCTTCGCCGCCCACGCGGGCCACAAACGCGGGCGTACTCTGTCCCGCTGTGGCATACACGTACCGCTGAGCGTTGACCACTTTCAGGGCTTCCTTATCGCCGGGGTTCCTGGCTTTCACTGCCCAGGGCGTCCCGTCCGGGCCGGGCACCTCGAAAGACAGCGCCCCCGGCAGGATGTGGCGCGGCAGGCTGCGACGTTTCCCGCCTTCCTCTTCGCCGGTCCAACGGTAGGCTGTCAGCAGGCCGGAAATCAGGGCACCGCTCAGGCCGCGCCGGGCCACTTCCTGCGCTTCGGGGCTGTCTTCGCCCACCTCGATACGCTGCCAGCCCCTCAGGGCCGCATGTCGTTTGCTGTCTTCCAGAGGGTGCAACTTTTCCAGAGCAGCGCGTGCTTTTGCCAGTCCTGCCGCCTTCCGGCCTGAGTGCTTCCAGGGCGCGGGCGTCTTTCCTTCGCCGGGCGTGCGGTCTTCGTCCGTCAGTCCGGCCCATTCGATCAGCCGGGCCACCGCATCAGGCTTCGAGAGGCCCGCCGACTGCAGGAAGAGCAGAGCGCCGCCCTTAAATTCATCAGCCCCGAATCGGAAAAAGACCGACCCACCGTCCCCCATCTTGTAAGACAGAGATGCGTTCTTTTCCTCACAGCCAGGCCGGAAGTCGCACACTTGGCCGTATGTCCGGCTGCCCTGCATGTGTGGCGCAGGCTTTCCCAGGTACGCGGCCAGATGTTCCAGCACATCCCCAGGCGTCAGCAGTTCCAGGGCGCGATCAAGGGCACTCACTGGCCACCCCCACCGGCAGGGGGACACGTGGGCCGCGTGTGCGCTCTATGCTGTGGGGGAAGCTGCCCGCTTCTCTGCTCTTGCCGCCCGGTCTTCGTGCCGGGCGTCATTTATTGCCTACCCGGAGCGTTTCACGCCACGTCAGGAAGTCCGACACGGCGACCAGGAAGCGAGGTTTATCACCGCGCCCGGCGTTGTACGCGGGCAGGTCTTCCGTATGAATGGCTTCATAGATCAAATCACGGGGCAGGCCGTACCGTTTCCAGAGGGCCTGTGGGGTCAGCATCCGGTCTTCCGCTTCGATGTAGGCAGCGGGCACACCGTCCGGGCGTGCGGTCTGAGAGTTCAGCGTCATATGTTCCCCTGCACCTGCCAGGCTTCGCCGGGTCAGGTGAATGTCTGAGGGCCACGCCTTCCCAGGGGGAAGGGGCACACGTCAGGCAGGGCCGGGCCTACCGCTTCGCTACTGAGTCAGAGTCTCAGCAGCCCGGCAGACAGGTCACAGGGGGGGCACAGGGGCACGTGGGAGGCCGTGGCTTGGCATACAGGGGCCGTGGGGCACGGGTACGCCGGGCAGGGGGCCGGACGCGCCGAGTGACGTGGGCGCGAAACGCTGCAGCTTTTAGGTCACGAAGCGCTACCGCTTCGTGCAAGCGACAACGCCACAAACGCCGGGCGTTCAGGTTGGCGTATATCAGGGAAACAGTGCGCTTGTCTTTAATCAAGAGAGCGTAGGCGAGGGCATTACCAAATTCGGCAACTACGTCTGCTTCGCCAAAACCTATGAAGTGGGTCCCAAACTCTCGTATCTCGGCACCCATTTCTACAATTTTTTTCACTTCTTCGTAGTGGTTACGTGCAGCCTCTAGAGAACGAGTATCTGTGCCATCTGCGCTGCTTTCCCAGTAAGCGGGGGCAAAGCCCCGTAGACGATCATGGAAACGCTCAGAGGCTATATCTAGCGTAGCTTCCTTCCTGGCCCTCTGTGTCTTAGGGGCCATGAGTCCGGTAAGGCCCTTTCGCCCTTCCTGCTTCCGGCAAGCCATCAGCGCCGCGTAACTTAGGTCAGACAGATATTCCCGCTTGGCTTCTTGCCTGCCTTCCCGACTTGCACCACGCCACAGTGTCAGAAAACCTATGCGCCGCCCGATCTTTGTCTTGCGGCGTCCTTGGGCACAGCGCACGAAGGCCAGGAAGTGCGGGCGCATGTTCAGGCGGGCCGCTTCCACTTCCAGCGGCGAAGGCGAAGGCACTTCCATGCAGGGCAGGTCTTCCCCTTCGCCGGTCTTCGTAGCCCACACGATCAGGGGGCCGCGTGTGCGCTTCGCTTCAACCTTTCCGGTCCAGTTCACCGCGTACTCTGCCCAGGTCACGCCGGACACCACACGCGCCCATTTCGAGGGCGTGAGGGTATTCAGGGAAGGGGCCGGAGTCATCTGTACCCAGCGTACACCACCGGAAAGCCCCGATCAACACAACAAAATACTGCAGGTTGTCATATAGACCTTGTGGCCCAAACGTGGCCCATTTGCCCCCGAAATATACCCTCTCGGGCCGGAAGCTCCCGGCGAAGGAAAAGGGACTTTATACTGTCCTATACGAATGCTGGCGTACTTTCCCGGAAGAGGTCAGGATACCCCCGAAATGCCTATCCGCCCTCTTTTAATCAGCGGGTTGTAGGTTCAAGTCCTACACGACCCACCACAGAAACCCCGTCTAGTACGGGGTTTTTTCCTTGTTCCAAAATATAAGGAATAGGCAGAGCGAAAGACCTTGCAGCACTGTCCGGATATGGCCCATCTGGATCATGTCAGTGCTTAGTCTGGAGTTTCTTTGCACCGCACCAGCCCGATATGACTCGGCTTCAAGTACTGCATGAGAACTGCTGTGAGATTAAAGGCAGTATAAACGGTGAGATTATCTTTATCAAAGTCTTATTCTGAAGAGTCATTCTCTTATCTTCGCCTCTAAAAGTTTAATTTTGTTTTTAAAAATTAAACTTTTTAGACGCGGAATTTAATTGCCGTCAGCTTCGAGTTATATTTTTAGGAAAAATCAAAAATAAATTATATTCATGATGTGATTCCTGCTTGTCAGGTGAGGAAGCTCCGATATAGAAGTAAGGAGTTCATCGGGGGCCACAACAAAGTTCTCACACCGACACAGGTCAAGCCACCTCTGTCGCATTTGCACTCATGGCTAACTGATGCACATCTCACGGAGGCTTATATGCATAAGAACATGAAGATCGGGATCGTTGCTTTAACCAGTGTTCTTCTTCTCGCCTCTTGCGGTGGTGGCACCACTACACCAGCTCCTGTCACTACTACGGTTGGCAGCGTTGGTATTCAGAATCCGAACGGTTATACCGTAGTCGTCAAGGACGCCAATGGGAATGTAGTTCCTTCCAGCAGTTACAACAGTCTGGCTCCTGGCACCTATTCGGTGACCTACAGCAAAGAAGGCTTTGTCAGCCAAACAGTCCCATTCACAGTTTCGGCCGGTCAGAGCGTATCCCTGGTAGCCCCCACACTGCAGGCTGTTCCCGCCAACAATGGTGCTTTCTATCTAGATGCCGACGGCAAGGTTGTGCCGATCACACGAGAAGACCTGAACAATGCCGGAACGCGCTTCGTGTTTTACGCATGGATGGAAAATGAGGCCGGAGGCATCAATCCAGCCAACCTTGGAGCCGTCACGGATCCAGGAGCGCCAACCCCCGGAGAAATGAATGAAGTGGCGCCTCTCAATACTCAGAACGTGGCGGCAGGCTACGTGGGCTATAAGACAGCGGACGGCCGTGTCTTCCCGATTGTGGGAGCAAACGTACGCTGGGACATTCTGGAGCAGACGGGCAGCGTCCGCTTTGCTGCAGCGGATGACGGCGGCCAGCCTTCCGGCGCGCCTGTGACCTCCCAGGACATCAACGACAATGCGTTGAGCGCCAACACCTACACGAACAATTCCCTTGGCAACAATACGCGTTTCCCCAGTAGCACTGAGTTCCCGCTGTACAACGTGACCGGAGTCAATACCCCGGACGTTAACGGATTTACGTGGACCGCTCTGAACCACGATCCTAATGTCACCACGCGCGCCACCGCCCGTGTCCGCGCTGTGGCTTACGTCAACGGCACCGAAATTACCAAGCGCTTCCTGGACAAGACGTTCGCCCCAAGCGCCCGCCTGACCATTACCAAGACGCCCGAAGCCCAGCAGGCAGGGTTGAACCAGGCGCGCAACTTCACCATCACTGTAGCCAACACTGGCGCCGGCCCAGCCACAGGTATCAGGCTCAATGATGTGCTGCGCACTGGCGACGGCAACGCCTACAGCATTACAGCGCCCACTGGCGGCACCGCCAACGCCAACGATGGCTTCGACGCTACGTTCGACCTCGCCCCGGGTGCCACGCGTAGCTTTACCTTCCCTGCCCAGGCAAATGCGGTTGGTGTGTACTGTGATGTCGCCTCCATCGTCAGCTACAACAACGGTGAATTTGGTCTGGTGACCCCCAACGGACTGCAGGACGAAGCCTGCCTGACCGTCACTGCTCCGAACCTGAACATCACCAAGAGCCTGGTGGACGCCAACGGCACGCCTATCGCCGACGGCATTACGGTTGCGCCAAACACCCCTGTGTTTGCCCGTATCACCGTGACCAACAATGGCAACGCGCCTGCCACGAACGTGGTCGTCACGGACGCCCTGGCCAACAATACGAACGCCGCCAACTACGCCATTCAGGGTCAGGTAACCGCCGCGCCGCAGGCAGTGGCCACCACCATGGCCGGCAATGACGGCTTCAGCACCGCTCCCTTCTCGCTGGCCGCCGGTGCGACACAGACCTTCACCTTCGCTGCTGCCGGTACGGCCGACGGCACCTACTGTGACCAGGGAACCATGACGGCCACCAGCAACAACGGCGCGGCTATTGGCCCGGTTGCTTCGCAGATTCCCTGCTTCAAGGTTGCTTCGCCTCGCCTGGCGATCACCAAGACCAACACCCAGGTCGCCGGTCAGCCACCCATCAATGCGTTGACCCCAGGAAGCAGCTACGCCAGCACCATCACCGTGACCAACAACGGCTCTGCTACAGCGACCGCTGTGGCTGTGCGTGACCTGCTCGGAAACCTCAACGGCACCTTTATGAACTTCGGGTCCGGTAACTACACCGTCAGCGGCACTGCCCAGACCGGCAGCGTGAGCTTTGACTCTGCCAGCCGCACGGTGAGCACGGTCCCTGCGACCATCAACCTGGCACCTGGCCAGACGCTGACTCTGAACATCACCAGCACCGTTGCACCCGGCACGCCTCGCGGCGAGTACTGCGACACGGGCTCGTTCGCAAGCACCAACGGCGGCACCGGGGAAGCCCGCGCCTGCGTGACGGTCACCTCCTTTATCGCTGAGCAGACCCAGCTGGTTGATACGGTCGACCCGATCCGTCCTGGTGACGCCAGCGGCACGATCGTGTCTAGCATCGCCACTGTTGAGCCGGCCAGCAACGAAGGTGCCACCAACAATGTGCTGATCTACAACTACGGTGCTCTTGATCCGGTTCAGACGACACCCGGCATCTTCAACTACAGCAATACTCAGGTCTATTACGATCCGACCCCTGTGCGTGATGCCCAGACCGGCGCCATTACCAGCACCCATACCAACCCAAGCGCCACGCTGGTTACCAACTACACGGCAAACGCAGCCTCAGGTACCGGCCAGCAGACTCTGACCTTTGCCCCAACCTTCCGTGTTGCACCCGGTGGAGCTATCTTCGTGCGCACTCAGGTGAGTGCCCCGGCTGGCACCGCCCCACGCCAGTACCAGCAGACTTTCCGCTGGAACAACACTGCCGAGAGCAGTGGTCAGGCTCAGACCAACTACAAGGCGGAATCCACCACCGTCGTTCCCTGAGGCTGGCTCTTCGCAGTCAGGTTCAGTAGGAAAATCAAGAAGAGGGCTGCCTGCAGGCAGCCCTCTTCTTGATACGACAGGAAGGAGCCCCTGATCATCAGCCAGGAACCGGCCAGGCCGGAGCTTCCCGGCTAGCGCTGCACAGCACCGACAGCCGTTCTTGTTCTCTTCGACCACGGAGGTCCAGCTATGGCGCACGCTTGTGGTGAATCCAACGTATATTTTTCCTCCAGCACAGGCGGCAGTCTTACCTGGCCTAGCGTCAGGCAAATCTGCCCTGGACCCGATTGAGGACAGACCTATGGAGGTCAGTGCACTGGTACAGGGCATCATGGGAGAGCAGCTGCCGGTCACGATCGTTCACTCAAGAGTGGATCAAAAATGGCAGATAAACGGTTCACATCTTTTACTCCGCACTCTCTGGGCTGCTAAATGAACAGCCAACAGAAGCGAGCGCTGAAGCGGTCGACTTTCAAGAGCTCGTTCCTAGATCTACCCCGCAGTCATCATCAGCAAGCCTGGTCCCAGTACCCTAAAACTGAAACACCGCGCATTCCCTATTGGTCTGTCCCGCTGTAGCCTAGAATCATCGGCTCAGGCAGACAGACACAGATCAGGCACCGCCGGCAGAAAAGACCGGTACACGCTGAGTCCTGCCAGGTAGACCCTGCCAGACCATTTCCAGAGCGGCAGCAATCAGCACCAGGCAGACCGAAAGCAAACCCCAGGTGCCCTTTTATGAATGATGTGTTCCGACCGTGAACGTTAGGAACATAGTCAGCAGCTGGTTAAGGAACCACAATAACGGGGCCAGCACCTTTTTCCTGTCACATGCTGGCCCCCCCTCTGTTCATGGACCGGCCTCAACCCCCATGGAGAGTGACGACGCATTGGCAACCGCCTTTACCCTCAACCGACTCGAGAGGAGACATGGTGAAGTACTCGACCCACCCAGAACCCATGCTGGAACGCGAAGACTGGCGCGACCTAAATGGAACGTGGCGGTTTTGTTTTGACGATGATGCCCGCTGGAAACACCCCAGCGAGGTCACATTTGACGGTGAAATCGAGGTTCCTTATCCTCCAGAAAGCCGTTTAAGTGGGATCCACGACGAAAGTTTTCACTCGGTGGTGTGGTACGGCCGCACTATCACCCTGAGCGAAAAAGAACGGAAGGGGCGACTGCTGCTGCACTTTGGAGCGGTGGACTACGTCGCAACTGTGTGGGCCAACGGCCGCATCGTCGCCCACCACGAAGGCGGACATACGCCGTTTACTGCGGACATCACGCAGCAGGCCCAGGCAGGCGAGACAGTCGAGATCGTAGTTCGGGCTCACGATAACCCCTACGACCTGGCCAAGCCCCGGGGCAAGCAGGACTGGCAGCGTGAGCCGCATTCCATCTGGTACCCCCGCACCACCGGTATCTGGCAGACCGTCTGGCTCGAGGCGGTCCCCATGACCTACATCAGGCGCCTGACCTGGACCAGCAATATGGAGCAGTGGGAAATCGGAATGACGGCCGAGATCGAGGGCCCGCTGCCCGAGGGTCTGACCCTGCGGGTCCGGCTTTACCGCGATGAAGAATTGCTGGTGGAAGACCGGTACGGGATGCGGCATGAAGAAATCGCCCGCCAGATCTCTCTCTCCGACCCAGGAATCGATGATTTCCGCAACGAACTGTTGTGGAGTCCACGGCATCCACAGCTGATCACGGCCCAGGTCGAGTTGATGGTCGGTGAGGAAGTTATTGACCGGGTGTACAGCTACACCGCCCTGCGCTCGGTCACCGTGTCTGGAAACCGCTTCCTGCTCAACGGCCGGCCGTATTACCTGAAAATGGTGCTGGACCAGGGATACTGGCCCGACAGCCTGATGACGGCTACGGATGAGGAACTGCGGCGCGATGTGGAACTGATCCGCCAGCTCGGGTTCAACGGCGCACGCAAGCACCAGAAGATCGAGAGTCCGCGCTGGCTGTACTGGTGCGATGTCCTGGGCGTGCTGGTCTGGGAGGAAATGCCGAGCCCTTACCGCTTCTCCAAGCGTGCGGTAGAGCGCCTGACCCAGGAGTGGACAGAGGTGATCGCGCGTGACATCTCACACCCCTGCATCGTGGCATGGGTGCCCCTCAATGAATCCTGGGGCGTGCCGGACCTGCCAACGAACCCGGCTCACCGGGACTACGTGAGGGCGCTGTATTACCTGACCAAGACGCTCGATCCGACCCGGCCGGTCATCGGGAATGACGGCTGGGAACACATCGCCACCGATATTCTGACCATCCACGATTATGAAGACGATCCAGAAGTGCTGCGCCAGCGCTACGCCAGCCTGGACATCACGCGCCAGACGCTGAAAATGCAGCAGCCAGCCGACCGTGTCCTGACGCTGACAGGGTTCGAGGAAGCGGGGCATCCGGTGGTCCTGTCCGAATTTGGCGGAATCGCCTATATCCCGGACCACACCAGCGGGTGGGGGTACAGCGAGTCGCAGAGCGAAGCCGACTTCCTCAAGGACTACGAAGCGCTGATGGCCGCCATCTACGAGGCTCACGGGCTGTCGGGCTTCTGCTATACCCAGCTTACCGACACCTTCCAGGAGAAAAACGGGCTGCTGTACGAGGACCGATCGCCCAAAGCCAACCTTCTGGCCCTGGCGCGCAGCACCCAGGGAAACCGCACGGCACGCGAGATGACCATTGATCCGGTGATGAATCCCTACGGTCACGCTGCACGCTGGCTGGGCCGCTATGACGGAATGCAGGGTCCTGGACAGGCACCTAAACCCAGCCAATCGGTGGAAACTGACGGCGAATAGCCGGTCTTCTTGAGTGACTCTCCAGGCTGAGACCAGGGCAGGCTGAGCATAGCCTGCCTCATCTCATTTATCTCTCGGGTACAAGGATGAGGCAGACAGGCCAGCTCTTCTGGACAATGCAGCTGATCTCTATATTTCTGGGACATTCCACTGCAGTTCTCTGGCCAGGATATGGAAGTGGAAGCCCGAGTGATCTACCGTCCCGATGTGGAAGCCGAGTCCTTCATTCGGCAATACCACGTCGAGACCCGGCGGCCGGGGATTGAAACCCGGCTGTCGGCCTGGGCACGGGACCCGGTCCTTACCGAAGAGGAACTGGCCTATGGAGCCCGTGTGGCCTGGCGCAACAGCACCCGGTGTATCGGACGCCTGCCGTGGGCGGCGCTCCAGGTCCGTGACCGCCGCTATGTGACGCAGCCAGATGAGATTTTTACGGAACTGATCGAACATCTGCGCATGGCCTATGCAGGCGGGAAAATCAGGCCGGTCATCAGCGTCTTCGGGCCGGGAGTGCGTATCGTCAACGACCAGCTTCTGCGCTATGCCGGATATGTGCAAGCTGACGGCACGGTCATAGGCGACCCTCAGAACGTAGCCCTGACGCAGTACCTGCAGAAGCTGGGCTGGGCTGGAGGCAAAGGAACCTCCTTCGACCTGTTGCCGGTTGCCATTCAGAGTGACACGGGCCGAACCGAACTGTTTACCCTTCCACAGGACGTGACCCAGGAAGTTCTGATCACGCATCCGGACTGCCCGGCCATCGGAGACCTAGGGCTGCGCTGGCCGGCCCTGCCCGTGATCAGCAATATGACGCTGTCCGTCGCAGGCCAGCACATGACCTGCGCGCCATTTAACGGCTGGTATCTCCAGACCGAGATCGCGGCGCGCAATCTGGCCGACGAGCATCGGTACAACATGCTGCCGGCTGTGGCTCAGGCCCTTGGCCTCGACACCAGCCGGCGACGCTCACTGTGGCAGGACCGGGCACTCGTGGAGCTGAATGTGGCCGTTCTGCATTCGTTTGACCAGGCTGGCGTGCGAATTTCCGATCACCATGCGGTCACCCGGCAGTTCGAGCGCTTCGCGGCGGAGGAGGCCCGCGCAGGGCGCCGGGTAAGGGGCCGCTGGTCGTGGCTGATTCCCCCACTCTCGCCGGCCACCACGCCGGTGTGGTCCAGGCAGTATCTGGATCAGGAAATCACCCCGAATTTTGTCAGGCAGACCCCAGCCTGGACGACTCCCCGAAGTGCAGCACGCTGTCCCATGCACGCGGGCTGAACGCCGCCTTAAAAAATAACGACCAGGCCCGGAAGCGCATGTGTCTACCAGTGCCGCGTGTTGCTGTCGGCCTCCTCCATCAGCAGCCAGAGGTCACGCCCCTGCTCTGCCGCTGCGCGCTGCGCATCAATCAGGACGGACTCAAGCTGTGCGCTGAGGTTGTTCCGGCGGTTCCGGAAGCGGGCATAGTCATACAGCACCAGGGCCAGACGCCTGGACGTACTCGCAGGATCCGTCAACACGTCGAACAGGGCGTCCCAGTTGTGTCCAAAGCGGTCCGTCAGCCCCAGACCGGACAGAAAAGCCAGCATCAGGCTGTCTTTATCGTGAACCTTTGAAAAGTCCACTTCCCGCACGGCCACCTGATGTCCAGCCGCCAGGATACGCACGTCATGCGGCGCAACCTGCAGGCCTGCCGGTGGACCATTGAAAATCTGGATCATGGCCGGACCCTCCTGAAACTGGCGTAGTGATCGGCCGTGTAATAACACTCGGCGACCGTTGTCTCGCTCTGTCTACCACAGACCAGCCGGCGGGCCCCACGGTCAGATTCACCAGGTGTCCGAACGGTGTACTCGCGGTAATACCCCCGTTCTGCCTGTGGCAGGAGCCTCTCGCGGTTGCCAAAGGCAGCCCCGTCCCTGCTGTACCGGAACGGCCCACCGCGGGCAATCAGCCTGAGCATCTCCCGGCCTTCAGGAGGCAGCTCACTGCGGGCAATCCAGCGCAGGCCACTGTGAGGGTCCCGCGCTGATGTGGGGGCGGGCAGGGTCGCTGGAGCTCTGCTGGTCTGTGCAGCCTGGTTCGGAGCAGCGCTGGTGGTGGTCTGTGTGGTGGCCTGGGACCCGGCAGGCGTGTCGCAACTCCCCAGAGCCGTGATGGCCAGAGGCACGAACAGGGCCAGCAGAGCGCGGCGAAGTGGCGCATGGCAGAGAATCACGTGTCTGAGTCTATGGCCTGGTCAGACAGCCAGGACAGGACGTCTTTAAGAATTGTTTCCAGTCCCTTGTAACGAATCTGGTCTGGGGTCATGCTTCGCAGCGCCCGCACCAGGGCCAGGGCCTGCTCAGCGGTAACCACAGCGTCCCTGAGGGGCGTGGTCAGCGGCCGGATCGTAAAGAGCGCGCCGCTGGCCTGGGGAAAGCCGGTCAGTGTCTGGCGCTCCACCCGCAGGAACGCATGGTCGGGGTTGAAGCGGGTGTCGGAGTGCCGGTCGGCGTCGGGAGGCCCGGCCGGATGGTGATCCAGGCGGTCACTCATGCTCAGACCCCAGGCAAAACGCACAAACGGTCCGCGCTGGATAACGGCGTCCACCAGTCGGGGTGCGGTGGCATTCATGGGGCCGCTTCCAGCGACAGGCGTGTGTACGGCTACAAAATCGCGGCCCAGCTTATCCCTGGGGTCCCAGTGCTGCGGGGACAGCACGTGCGTGGCCGCCAGCCAGTCAGCGCGCTCGTCGCGCGCGATGATCGCCAGGTCCTCCTGTGTATTGAGGCCCAGAAAGTCCAGGGCGTGAACCGCCTGCACGCCCTGGACCAGGTTCGCGTGCGGCGCCGGAAACCGGCGCACAGTCCCTACAGCACCCCAGCGGGGGTCGAGGTCAGCTTCCCAGCCGAGCAGGTCGTTGCGCAGGGTGATGCCGTTCCAGTGCAGGGCGCCTCCGCTCTCGGCGGCAAGTGTCCCGGCTACATGGGTCAGGGCCGCTTCCCGCAGGTCGGGCGTCAGTCCTGCCTCGCCCGAATACTGGTACAGGCCCCGGCGATGAGCCGCGACCTTGCTGGCAATAAAACGCGGGTATTCGTGGTCCAGCGAGAAGGTATGACTCTCGGGCCGGGCGTCCTCACGCCAGGGGATGGGCTGGACGCCCAGACGGAACAGTCCCGCCGACACGCTGTACTGGCCGTCCAGGAACGGGCGGTACAGGGTCGGCGGGTGCATAGGCTGATTCTGCCAGATGAACCTGCCCCTTGACGTGGCTGGACCTCAGGCCAGACTGCCGTTGCTCATGACCCCGGTGGCGATCAGCACCAGAATCAGCACGCCCACAGCCACGCGGTACACCGCGAAGCCCTTGAAATTATTGGTCGAGACGAACTTCAGCAGCCAGCCAATGGCCAGGTAGGCCACCACGAAACTGACCCCGGCGCCCAGCACCACGTTCAGCAGGCCAATCTCGCCAAAAATCAGTTCGCGCTCCTTGACCAGGTTCAGCAGAGCGGCGCCCCCCAGGGTAGGTACACCCAGATAGAAGCTGAATTTGGTGGCAGTGGGCCGGTCCAGCCCCAGCGCCATACCGCCCAGGATGGAACTGGCGCTGCGCGAGAAGCCGGGCCACACCAGCGCCAGGCATTGAAGCACGCCGATCAGCAGCGAGCGGCGCACGCCGATCGTTTCGATGGCATGAACCTGCGGCTGTACCCGGCGGCTCTCGATCAGCCACATCAGGACGCCGCCGACGATCAGCGCCCAGGCAACGACGCTGGGCTTGAACAGCACCGCCTGAATCTGGTCTCCGAACGCCAGTCCCAGAACCACTGCTGGAATGGTGGCGACCAGAACTCCCGTCCACAGGGTCTGCTGGCTGCGGTCATGGCCCAGATGACGGATCTTGAGAAAGTCGCGCCAGTAGTACACCAGCACGCTCAGAATCGCGCCGCCCTGAATCACCACCTCGAAGGCGTCCTTGACCTCCTTGCTCCAGGGCACGCCCATCAGGTTGCCGGTGAGAATGAGATGGCCCGTGGAGCTGATCGGCAAAAACTCCGTTATGCCTTCCACGATGCCGTAAACAATGGCGTACACCCAGTCCATCACCGCGCAAGTGTAATGCCCCAGTCCCGGCTGTAGGCGTCAGCCGAATGATGGACACTGGCCGTAATGTTCTCGTACTGGCTTGACCTCTGGTCACTGACCCCGGACGGCGCTCCCATTCACACCCCCACCAGTGACCTGCTGCCAGTCCTGCGGGACGGCAAGCACGCCATGCTGAAGGTGGCCCGCGCCGCCGAGGAGGAGCGGGGCCACCAGCTGATGGTGTGGTGGAATGGTCAGGGGGCCGCCCGGGTCCTGAAGCATGAAGGCGCTGCCCTGCTGATGGAGCGCCTGGGCTCCGGGCCCTCACTGGTCACGCTGGCGCAGGCCGGTGAAGACAATCAGGCAACCCGGATTCTGTGTGGCACAGCTGCCCGGCTGCACGCGCCTCGTGCCCAGCCGTATCCGGAGCTTGTGCCTCTGGACCACTGGTTCCGGGCACTGGAAGCTGCAGCGTCTGATGGAGGGCTGCTGGCGCGGTCCTGGGAAACAGCACAGGACCTGCTGCGCCGTCCACAGCAGGTATGCCCACTTCACGGCGATATTCACCACGGCAATGTCCTGCGCAGCTCTCAGGGACGCTGGCTGGCCATAGATCCCAAGGGCCTGATCGGAGAGCGAACCTTCGACTTTGCCAACGTGTTATGCAATCCCACGCTGGACCACGCCCGCCGCCCCGGCCGCCTGGCACAGCAGGCCACTGTTCTTGCGGAGGCTGCCCGACTGAGCCGCCGCCGGCTGTTGCAGTGGACAGTCGCCTATGCCGGACTGTCTGCCGCCTGGCATCTGGAAGATGGGCAGAAGCAACAGGCACAAAAGGTCATGGAGCTGGGCGAGATCGCTCTGGCGGAGCTCTGACAAGAGGTGGACCAAGGTCTCCCCTATTCCCAGGCAGCTCAACAGCCGGTATACTCTCGGTTTGGGTGCCCCCGTGATCCCTGCCCCCTCGCGCTCGAGCGTCGCGTGGGAGCCTGGCCCAAGAAGCGTCAACTGACGTAAGGCTGGCACGAGGACGGCAAACTCTTCCCGATCTCTAACGCTCAGGAGTCATGATGTCGTACATCAGCATGAAGCAGCTGCTCGAAGCAGGCGTTCACTTCGGCCACGAAACCAAGCGCTGGAACCCCAAATTCAAGCGTTTCATCTTCGCCGAGCGCAACGGTATTTTCATCATCGACCTGCAGAAGACCCTCAAGCAGGTTGACCGCAGCTTCGATTACATCAAAGACCTGTCCGAGCGCGGCGGCGTGATTCTCTTCGTCGGGACGAAGAAGCAGGCCCAGGAAATCGTGGAGCTCGAAGCGCGCCGCACCGGCATGCCCTTCGTCACCAGCCGCTGGCTCGGTGGCATGCTCACCAACTTCAAAACCATGCGCACCCGCATCGACCGCCTGACCGAACTCGATGAACTGTTCGAGTCTGGCCGCATCAATGACCGCCTCAAGGCCGAGCGTATCAAGCTCGGCGCCGAGCGCGAGCGCCTCCAGCGCTTTGTCGGCGGCATCCGTAAGATGACCCGTCTGCCCGACGCGATCTTCGTGGTGGACCCCACCAAGGAAGTTATCGCCGTTCAGGAAGCCAACAAGCTGGGCATCCCCGTCATCGCCCTGGCCGACACCGACTCTGACCCGGATGTCATCGACTACATCGTGCCTGGCAATGACGACGCCATCCGCAGCATCCAGCTGATCACCCACCGCATCGGCGACCTGCTGGTCGAAGCGCGCGGCGGCGGCGAGGATGTCGCGGCCGAGGGCATGGAGCAGGGCGCCCAGACCGACGAGCAGGCCGAAGAAGTCCAGGCTTAAGGCCGCACCTGCAGGACCCCAGGAGGGTGCTGTCCGGGCCACGCCGCACGGACTTCGCCCTCTTTGCCCTGGACCGCTCCCAGCGGGGCCAGGGGCCTGCACAAGCTCTTTATCTACTCTCTGGAGGTAACCAAGCATGATGGAATCGATCAAGAAGCTGCGCGAACTCACCGGCGCAGGCATGATGGACGTCAAGAAGGCCCTGTCCGACGCAGGGAACGACGAAGACAAGGCTGTAGCACTGCTGCGCGAGCGCGGCATCGTGAAGGCGGCCAAGAAGGCTGACCGTGAAGCCAAGGAAGGCATCGTTCGCTTCGTGGTGGAGGGCAACCGCGCTGCTATCGTGGAAGTCAACAGCGAGACCGACTTCGTCGCCCGCAACAGCGACTTCCAGGCACTGGTCGAGAAGCTGGCCCAGACCGCGCTGAGCGCCAAGACCAACGACGTCGAGGAGTTCCGCAACTTCAGCATGGACGGCGAGACCGTCGGCACTGTGGTGGCCGCAGCCGCCGGCAAGATCGGCGAAAACCTGGTGCTCAACCGCGTGGCCTACATCGAAGGCGACAAGGTGGCCGGGTACGTGCACAGCAACGGCAAGATCGGCGTGCTGGTGGACGTCGCGGGTGGCGACGAAACCAAGGCCAAGGATGTGGCTCTGCACGTCGCCGCTGAGCGCCCCCAGTACCTCAGCCGCGATGAAGTCAACCAGGACGACATCGAGAAAGAGCGCGAAATCCTGACCAACAAGGCGCTCAACGAGGGTAAACCCCAGCAGATCGTCGAGAAGATTGTCAGCGGCCAGATCGGCAAGTTCTACGAAGAGAAGGTTCTTCCCGAGCAGCGCTACGTGAAGGACAACAGCATGACCGTGGGACAGTACCTTGGTGATGCCAGCGTCAAGCGCTTCGTGCGCTTCGAAATCGGCGCGTAAGACCCGCAACACGGGCCCCCGCACCTGCTGTTTAACCGTCCGGCGGCCCTCTGTGGTTGCCGGACGTTTTTCTGTCTTCCTTCCCTCTTCACCGCGAGGTTCTCATGTTTAAACGCGTTCTGCTCAAGCTTTCCGGTGAGTTCCTTGCCAACGAAAACGGGTTTGGTATCAACCCCGACACCACCGCAGAACTTGCACGGCTGATTATTGGAGCCCTGGACGGCACCGATGTGGAGCTGGCCATCGTCATCGGAGGCGGCAACCTGTGGCGCGGCGCACGCAACGGCAAAGGCATGGACCCTGCCACAGCCGATTACATCGGTATGCTCGGCACGGTCATGAACGCCATGGCTCTGCAGGACGCCATGGAAACCGCCGGGCAGCCCACCCGTGTGATGACCGCCATCCAGATGCAGGCCGTGGCCGAGCCGTACATCCGCCGCCGCGCCATGCGGCATATGGAAAAAGGCCGCGTGGTCATTCTGGGTGGGGGCAACGGCGCCCCTTTTTTCACGACAGACACCACCGCAACCCTGCGTGCCCTGGAAATTGGCGCCGAGGCGGTGTTCTATGCCAAGAACATGGTGGACGGCGTGTACGACAGTGACCCACGCAAGAACCCGGATGCCCAGCGGCTTGATCAGCTGACACACCTGGAGGTTGTCGAACGGCGCCTGGAGGTTATGGACGCCACAGCCCTGACGCTGTGCATGGACAAGAACCTGCCGCTGGTGGTGTTCGACCTGTTCCAGCAAGACAACCTGCGCCGCCTGTTCAAGGGTGAACGGGTCGGCACCCTGATTCAGAGCTGAAATGCGGGCGGCGCGCCATTTCGCCCCTGGCACGCCACACGCTAGACTCCGTCCACTTCCCTGTAAGGAGACTTCCACCATGGCAGACATGAAATCCATCCAGGCCGACGCCCGCGAACGCATGGGCAAGGCCATCGAAGCACTGGAAAGTAACCTTTCCGTGCTGCGCACCGGCCGCGCCAACCCCGGCATCCTGAAAAAGGTCATCGTGGACTACTACGGTTCCACCATGCCCATCGATCAGGTGGCCAGCATCACGACGCCCGACGCGCGCACCCTGGTGATCACGCCCTGGGACCGCGGCGCGCTGGGACCGATTGAAAAGGCCATCCGTGACAGCGACCTGGGCCTGAACCCCAACAACAAGGGGGACACCATCTTTATCAGCCTGCCCATGCTGACAGAAGAGCGGCGCAAGGATCTGGTCAAAAACGCCAAGAACTATGCCGAGGATGCTCGCATCGCGGTGCGCAATATCCGTAAGCACGCTCTCGACGAGGTCAAGAAAGTCGAGGGTGTCGGCGACGACGAGATCAAGCGCGGCGAAGCAGAAGTTCAGAAGATCACCGACGAATTTATTGCCCGCGTTGACAGCACGTTCCACAAGAAGGAGCAGGAAATCCTCGGGTGAGGCGCACTGGCGCCTGGAGACGTGACCGCCGGCCAGCCCGGCGGCGCGTTCCTTGTTCTTCCGGGAGTGCTGCATGGAGACGCTGAGCACCCGTGTCCTGACGGCCGTCGTTGGCTTCGGGATTCTCAGCGTCATTGTCTGGATCGGTGCCTGGGCCATGGTACCGGCGCTGCTGATCCTGAGCGCCATGGGTCTGTACGAGTACGTGCGGATGCTCGACCGCAACGACATCGACGTGCGGCGTGTCTCCCTGGCTGTCTTCAGCATGGCGCTGATCTTCGCGAGCCTGCCGATGTGGCCCCAGACCCCGTGGGCCGACGGTTCCTGGCGTGAGGCGGTACTGACCGTGGCCCTGGGGTACATGCTGGTCATGGAAGTGATCCGGCCCGGCGAACGGCCGCTGGAACGGGTGGTCTATTCCATGTTCGGCCTGCTGTATGTTCCGTGGCTGCTGGGGTATTTCCTGATGCTGCGCTACACGCCCAACGCCGACGCCGGGCTGCTGTACTTTGCCCTGCCGCTGTTGGCGACCTTCGCCGCTGATATCGGTGGATTCTTCGGCGGCCATTATTTCGGGCGCCGCAAGCTGGCCCCGGAAGTCAGCCCCGGAAAAACTGTAGAGGGCGCGGTCGGGGGGCTGCTGTTCAGCTTCCTGACGGTGCTGATCATGACCCAGGTGGCGCAGATCTGGTCTCCCTTGGACGCGCTGCTGTACAGCATTCTGGTCGCCAGCGCCAGCCAGCTGGGGGACCTGTCGGAAAGCCTGATCAAACGGGCGCTGCGCACCAAGGACAGTGGCCGCAGCCTGCCGGGCCACGGCGGCTTTCTCGACCGGCTGGACAGCCTGCTGTTTGCAGTGCCGGCAACCTACCTGTTTTTACACATCAGCGTATTCGCGCGCTGAGAACCGATCAGGCACCGCCGCGGGATCAGAAGCAACCTTCTGATCCCGCGGTGCATTCCACACTCGCCCCGGCCCGGCTGAGGCATGCTGTAGCAACATGAAGGTTACGGTTCTGGGAAGCACAGGGAGTATCGGCACGCAGGCGCTGGATGTGGTGCGTGAACGTGGGTGGACGGTCAGCGTCCTGGCTGCCGGGCGCAATCTGGACCTGCTGGAAGCACAGGCGCGCGAGTTTTCCCCGGAATTGATCAGTGTGGACCTGTCGGTCTATGCGGAGGCCAGAGAGCGTTTCAGCACAGTCAAGGTCATCGCCGATCCCGGTGAAGCTGCTGCCCAGCCGGCAGACGTAGTCGTAAATGCCATGAGCGGGTTGCCAGGTCTGTCTCCGACCCGTGCGGCGCTCGAAGCTGGTCAGGCTGTGGCTCTGGCGACCAAGGAGGCCATGGTGACGGCCGCCGGGCTGATCTGGGCCGCCGCCGCACAGGGAGGCGGACGACTGGTGCCGGTGGATTCGGAACATACCGGCATCTACCAGTGTCTGACCGGCGAGCACCTTGAAGACGTCGCCGAACTGATTCTGACGGCCAGCGGTGGCCCCTTCCGGGATGGCCCGGCAGATCTCAGTCGGGTGACGCCGGCGCAGGCCCTCAAGCACCCTTCCTGGAGTATGGGCCAGAAAATCACCATTGATTCGGCGACCCTCATGAACAAGGGGCTGGAAGTGATGGAGTGCGCCAGCCTGTACGGACTGCCCCTGTCACAGGTGGGGGTGGTTGTCCATCCACAGAGTGTGGTTCATGCCGCGGTACGCTTCCGGGACGGCAGCCTCAAGGCACAGTTTGGCCCGACCGACATGCGCCTGCCGATTGCCTATGCCATGGACGCCGCGCCGAGCGGCATGCAGCGTCCGGGGGATGTGCGCGGCGCCCGGCGGGGAACCGAAGTGGCTGGGCATCTGGGCTGGCCGCTGGACGGAAGCTGGGAGTTCCGCAAGCCCGACATCACCCGGTTCCCTGCGTTGGGGCTGGCCTACCGGGCAGGTGAAGCAGGCGGTCTGCTGCCGACAGCACTGAATGCCGCCGACGAAGTGGCGGTACCGGCTTTTCTGGCCGGGGAGATTGGGTTCATGGAGATTCCAAAGCTGATTGAACGCGTGCTGGACGAGACGCCGCACGACACTCTGACCTGGGACAGTCTGGAACAGACCAGCGCCTGGGCCACTCAGCGCGCACGAGAACTGGTGCAAAGCGGGGTGCAGGCATGAGTGTCATTCAAGGCATTGCGGCTGCCCTGACGCCCCTGGGGCTGATCTGGACGGCCGTTCTGCTCAGCGTCGCCACCTTCCTGCATGAACTCGCGCACTACGCGTTGGCCAGGGCGCAGGGGGTACCGGTCAAATCTTTCAGTGTTGGCATGGGACCGGTGCTGCTTCGGCGCAGCTGGCGCGGCACCGAGTGGCGCCTGAGCCTGCTGCCGATCGGGGGCTACGTGGAGATTGACGGCATGGCCCCTGAGGAGGGCCCAGGCGGACAGTTGCGTTCCCCCACCCGGGGCTTTGCCGCGCTGCCTGCCCTGGGCAAAATTGCCGTCCTCCTTGCAGGCCCGCTGATGAATCTGATCCTGGCACTGGGACTGATGACCGCTCTGTTTTCCACGCAGGGCATGCCAGCCCCGGACCGGGCGCGCATTGAATCGGTCAATGCCGGTTCACGCGCTGAAGCCCTGGGCCTGAAAGCCGGGGACGTCATTACGGCCATCAACGGCCAGGACATCCCCGATATCGTCAGCACAGACGGACAGACCCGGGCCGGCTGGGAAACTCTGCGTACCACCCTGGCCCGCCCGGGACCCCATGTATTCACGGTGCGCTCTACACAGGGGGGTGCTGTACGAACCCGCGAGGTTCGGTTCGACTGGCAGCCGACCGTCAACGGTCAGCGCCAGTTGCTGGGCATCCGCTACGGCCCCGACATACAGCCGGTGAGTGTTCCCGCCGCGTTCGCAGCCTCGGTGACCACCACCGTGGAGGTCGTTCCGCAGGTGTTGCGCGCCTTCGGTTCCTTGTTTGCACGCTTTGTCACTCTGGACATTTCACGCGACGAAAACGTCAGCGGGCCCATCGGCACGGCCGAGATCGTCAGTCGCGCCGCGGAGCTGAGTCCGTGGGCGCTGGTTCAGGTGGCGATTATGCTTAACCTGTCACTGGCGTTTTTCAATCTGATTCCTATTCCGGGTCTGGACGGCGGGCGAATTCTACTTGTCCTTCTGGGCGCTCTCAAAGGCCGCCCGCTGACCTTTGCCCAGGAGCAGGCCATCAATATTGCTGGCTTTGCCTTCGTCATGATGCTGATGCTGTTCGTCGTCGTGCGTGACGTGAGCCGTTTTTTCTGAGACTTGCGAAGCTGATCCAGGGACGCAGCCAACCGAGTCGTCCACGCCGGTTTACGGAACGGCCACCCGCTCAACGCGCTCCCCCAATCCGGTCAGCACCTCGTACTCGATGGTGTCTCCCCAGCCCGCGACCTCACTGACTGTCAGGTCGCCGCTGCCCCAGCACTCCACCTGATCACCCGCGCGGACCTCCAGCCCGGTGACGTCCACCATGCACTGGTCCATACAGATCCGGCCGACCACTGGCCTACGCTCACCACGCACCAGAACATGGGCCCGCAGGGTGGCGTTGCGGGGATAGCCGTCGGCGTATCCAAAGCCGATTGTGGCAAGGGTGGTATCCCGCGGAGCCTGCCAAAGCCCGCCATAACTCACGCTCTCTCCGGCAAATGCCTTGTGGACCTGGGTTACGGTGGCGCGCAGGGTCATGACCGGGGTGAGGGGAACCACACGCTGCAGGTGGGCCGGCGCAAATCCGTACGACGCCAATCCTGGCCGGGAAAGCCCCATATCCCCCAGGTGTCCCAGACTCAGGATCCCGCCCCCGTTGGCACAGTGGGCCAGCACCGGAGGCAGGGCAGCGATCACGCTGCGAAATCGGCGAAGCTGCTCATGCGCAAAACTCAGGTCCTCTTCGTCGGTGGTGGCGAAGTGGGTATAGGCTCCTTCCAGAACGCCACGCTCGGCCAGCCTCTGTCCGATCCGGATGGCCTCGTCCGGGCGGGCACCCAGGCGGTTCATGCCGGTATCAACCTTCAGGTGCGCCCGGGCATGGACAGGCAAAGCCTCAGCCTCCTCCAGGGACGACACCGGCAGGCGCACGCCCAGGTCAGCCAGCGGCACCACCTCGTCCGGAGTCGGCGGAGTCAACAGCACCACCGGCCTGCCCAGGTTCAGGAGCGCAACAGCCTGCGCCTCTCGCGGAGTCGCCACGGCCAGTCCCCACACATCCGGGTGAGCGGCAGCCTGCCGGGCGATCAGCTCCAGGCCATGACCGTAAGCATTGGCCTTGACCGGCAGCAACAGGCGAGTACCGGCGCGGGCAGACAGGCCACTGAGGTTGTGGTGCAGGGCAGCTTCAGAGATCAAGGCGTAGGCACGGGACTGCATGCAGGCCATGCTACCCCTCTCCGGTTTGCCCGGCTCCGGGCGCGTGTATGCTTTTTTCAGTGATGCCACAACTCTCCTCCCGCCGCGCCCTCTCCTTCTCTTTGCTGCTCGGGAGCATGCTGCTGAGCGCTGCGCCAGCCCACGCACAGACTGGAGGTATCCTGCCGCTGGTATCGGTTGGTCAGAAATGGCCACAGGCTCAGGAAACCTATGTGATTCAGGTCTCGCCCCAGGACGCCGGCAAACCCCTGAACCTGGAAGTGTTTTCTCCTACCCTCAACCTGGCGGACTATGCCGACGGTCGCCGTGGTGAGGGCTATTTCGGAGATGAGCTGTACAAAACCAACGAGCCTTTCGAGAGCATCTTCACGCTCAGCGGGCCCGGCGGTCTGGTGGCGGAGAGGCGCTACGCGGCCAACCGTGCGCATACCTGGGAAAGCCTGTTTGCCGGTGGCCTGAATGCCGGCACCTACACGCTGAAGGTCAGCAGCAAGGGAGACGGAAAAAACTCCTTCGCACTCCGCGTGAGTGCGCCTTTCAGCCTCGAAACCAGCGATTTCAGTGTCAACGCCCGCGACACCGAGCAGACTCCCCTGCTGGCCGCCCGGCTGAACGTGCCTGCTTCCTGGGTGGGGAAAACCTTCAGTGTGCTGAATTACGACCTGGACGGCCCCCGTGAGGCTGAGACCTGGCTGGTCCGGCCGGGTGGAGCGCGGGTGGATCTGGCGCCCAGCGACAACGGCAAAACAGCCACCGACCGGGTGACTGTCACGGCAGACATGGTGGGCGAGTGGCAATTGTTTATCCGCGTGCTTCCGACCACGAGGCAGTACAGCAATGCGGTGCGCTACTCGTTCCGTCTGGGGGACCAGCCCACACCTGCCAGGGTCGGCGGCTTTACTCCTCCCGCCGACCTGAAGATCTCCAATCAGCTGCTTGTCGACGTGGTGGACCCGCAGGGCCGTCCGGTGCCCGGCGCGAGCTACGCCCTGATCGGCGAAACGGTCGTGCGTCCGGTGTTGCCCCCAGGCTACGTGCCGGTCAGCAGCAGCATCATTCAGGGCACCGGCAACATCGTCTCCCCCAGCGAGGTCCGCTACCAGACGGGCTTCAACAAGATCCGTTTCGTGGTCCGTCCTCCTGAGGGCCAGCTCACGGTGGACGCCGTAGCGATCTACGGTGACCAGCGTCTGCCGCTGACCGGCGTGCCCTTCGAGGTGGCGGGCCGGACCCTGACGACTCCAGCTACCCTGCCGCTGGCCCCAGGAGACTATCCGGTGAAACCAGGCGCCCTGCCGGGCAGCACCTTCGTGCAGCCTCTGCCGGGGCGCGTACCCGATGCAGGCACCGGCCGCGTGACCCTGGAGTACCGGGTGCAGACTGAACTGACCCTGATCACTTCGCCGGATCTTCTGAACGCCTGCGACGTTACACAGTTGACTGCCATAGCGAAGACGGCGTTCCCCTTCCGGTTGCCCAGCCGCCTGAAGCTCAACCTGCCTGCCGGCTGGACCAGCGACTACCCTCTGGAGATACCAGGCGAATTCACGCACGACCAGCCCCTGCGCCTGAAGGTCCCGGTGCGCGTCTGCCGGAGCGATACGGCCGAGGCCGTCCTTGACCCGGCCGGGCTGCGGACCACCGGTCAGACACGGGTCCGCAACCCAGGGGGTGCCAACGTCACCCGTAGTGTGCAGGGCGGGGCACGGGCTACCCTGGCAAAAAGTGTCGAAGCCGGACCACAGGGCTACGTTGTCACCCTGGTGCTGACTGTGGACAGCACGCTGGAAAACGTGCGCCTGATTGATCCCCTGCCGGGCACATCAGCCATACGGGGCACTCTTGGTGTCCAGGGACCCAGCCTCGCCAACCTGAACGCCCGGGTGGACGGCAACATCATTGTCCTGAGCCGGGTGATTCCAGGAACCTACACCCTGACGTACCCGCTGACCACTGACGTCCCTGCAGACCAGGTTGTGACGGTCCCGGATCTGAACTGGTGAGCAAAACGTGCAGGACCTGACTGTGGTTCCACGTTATTTCTTCATTCAGGGCAACTAAACTGAGTTCATGACGCGAGCCGCATCCTTTGTTCTGACCACAGCTGTGGTTGGCCTTGTGGGATGCGGCTCGCTGGGCAGCGGACCTGCTCCCCTGGCCGGTGACCTGCTCAGCGCTCCGACTGCACTGAACTTTAAAGGTCAGCTTCTGCGGCTGGAGGCCACGCCACGCCTCAACGGAGAAACCTTTGGTGTCAAGGTGCGGTTACATACCAGCCGCGCGCCGACGCCTCGCGTGACGCCGCTGAACGTATATGTCGTGACTGGCGGCGGCGTGTGGGACGCACCCTACCGCAGAGACCCGGCACCCAGTTGTGGCCAGACAGCCTGCGTGTCGGGTCTGGCGCGGGGCAGCGGCGACGGAGTCCAGAATGGAGAAGCGGTGCAGGTCGTCGTCCAGCTTAAGGACGAGCGGGGCCGGCTGTTCTGGCTGCGCGACTCCTACGCCCGCGTAAAACGCTGAACGGGAAGAGTCGTGGAGACATGACAGCTGGGCAGGCGGTAGGAGCCGGAGAGGATCCCCACCGCCTGCTCCCGCTTTCGCGTTCAGGCAGGCGTGACGACACCGTCCAGCACACTGAGATGATGATCCGCACGGGCGGCAATCTCGCGGTCGTGGGTGATCAGCACCACCGTGCGGCCGCTCCCGGCCGCGCCCTGCAACAGGCTCAGGACCCGCTCTCCAGTCCGGCTGTCGAGGTTCCCGGTGGGTTCGTCTGCCAGCAGGATGGGGGGGTTGCACGCAAGGGCACGGGCAATGGCCACCCGCTGGGCTTCCCCACCCGACAGCTGGGACGGCAGATGGCTGCCGCGCTTGTCCAGTCCCACCTGAGCCAGCAGGTCGCGGGCGCGCGCCTGACGCTCCCGGCGTCCCATACCGGCCAGCGTCAGTGGAAACTCCACATTTTCCTGGGCTGTCAGAATGCCCACCAGATTGTGGCTCTGAAATACAAACCCGTAGTGGGCCAGCCGGAAGTCGGCGCGCTGAGCTTCCGTCAGGTCGGTCAGGTCGGTCTCCCCCACCAGGACATGCCCGGTCGTGGGCCGGTCGAAGCCCGCCAGCAGATTCAGCAGGGTGCTCTTGCCACTCCCTGATGGACCGACCACCGCTGTCAGGCCCGCTGGAAAGGTGTACGTCAGTGGGGCCAGGGCCAGCACCCGGTCCTCTCCACTGGGGTACTCGCGGGACAGATTCTCCGCGCACAGCTGAACTTGTGACGGCGCGGTCATTACAGCCGCCCCAGCGCGTCGGTGATATTCAGGCGACTGGCACTGCGTGCAGGCAGCAGGCCCGAAAGCAGGCCCAGCAGCAGGCTGATGGTCAGGGCCAGCAGGGTCAGGCGCGGCGTGAGCGCTGCGGCCTCTACGCCCGCCAGTTGCTGGGTATAGAAATTGACCACCCCGATTCCGGCCAGGCCCAGCAGCAGTCCGCCAACGCCTCCCGCCAGCGACAGCAGCAGGGATTCAGTCAAGACTAGGGCCTGCACAAATCCTGGACGCGCCCCGATGGCGCGCAGGGTGCCGAATTCACGGGTGCGCTCGAATACGCCCATCATCACCGTGTTGGCAACCGCCAGTCCACCGACGATCACGGCAATCATGGAAATCCCAAACCGCACGGCGTCGCCGATGCGCAGGGCCCTCTCCAGAAAGTTCAGGAAGTCAGACTGGGTCTGGGCTTCAAGCTTCAGCCGGCTGGAAAGCGCGCCGGCCACTTCCCGGGCACGCGCAGGGTCCTGGAGCTTGACGGCCACCAGCGACACGCGGTTCTGCGCGCCCTCTGCGGCCTGCAAAGTGGACAGAGGCAGGAACAGAAAGCTGTCCACCAGCCCGGACTCAGGCTGCAGCACGCCCACCACCCGCACGGAGCTTCGCCGGTTGAGATTGAGCTGGCTGCCAATTTTCAGTCCCAGGTTCTGGGCGGCCTTGGCGCCGACGACCGCCACATTGCTGTTTTCGTCGCTGGCGCTCAGCAGCCTTCCCTGCGCCGCCGACACCTTGGGAAAAACCGCGTGGATTCCCGGCTGAGCGGGCAGACCATACAGCACCGCACTTCGGGAGGGATCAAAACCACCACGGACTGTCATCACTACTGGGGTTACGGACGCGATTCCGAGCTCGGGAGCCAGCCGCTGGATATCGGAGGCGACGCTCTGAGGCAGGTTGGGCTGCGGCGAGAAGCCCTGTGACAGGCCGTTCAGGCTGACTTGAATGTCGGGCCCGATGCTGCCCAGCTCTGCGCTGAAGACCTTACGAATCCCCTCACCCAGCGAGAGAAAAACCACCATGCTGGCCACTGCAACCGTGATTCCCAGCGCAGTCAGCAGCGTACGGACCTTGCGGCGGGTCAGTCCACGCCAGGCGAGTCTCCACAGGTCGGTCAGCTTCATGCGATGAGGCTACGACGTGGAAGGCGGGCCTTGTGCCTTAAGTTGCCTGGAGGTCAGCAGGCGCCCGGCTGCAGCAAAATCGCCCATACCGCCTTGCCCTCTTCACCCCAGTCCTGTTCACAGTTCCACCTGCTGATACCAGGCCGAGGCCTCACCTCTGACCGGTCGGATACGTTTCTCAGGTCCTGCGCAGTATTCACCCATGATTCTGTGGGTCTTCGCTCACGCTTTCCCCCTAGCCTGCCTGCATGCCACTGCGTTTTACACTTCCTCTCCTTGGAGCTGCGCTGACGGGTCTGGCCAGTGCACAGACGTTGATTCCTCTGGATTCCCGGCCGGCGACACGTGTCCTGCCGGCCCTGATCGCTTCCCTGGCAGGCGGCTCGCCTCAGGTTCCGCAGGCAGCGCTGCTTGGCGACGCCAAGCGCGGCGCTGATCCCGAAGCCCTGATGTCGTGGCTAAACTCCCGGCCTGCCAGCAGTGATCCGCTGATCGTGGCGCTGGACGCTCTGGCCTATGGTGGACTGGTGCAGTCGCGCACCAGCGAACTGACGGCGGCTCAGGCTGTGGCCCGCCTTGAACCCCTGCGCGCGTGGCAGGCCCGTACCGGGCAGCCGGTATATGCCTTTATCACCCTGCCCCGTGAACCTGACGCCACCAACCGGGCACGCAACCTGGAGGTTGTCCGGACCATGCTGGAGTGGGCCAGAGCCGGAGTCTTCAAGGAGCTTCATGTGACCTGGGACGATGCGCTGGCCAACAGCCCGGCTGTGCGCGAGGGCGCAGCACTGCAGCGCCAGGCTCCAGAGAACGTGCGCATCTATCCCGGTGCTGACGAGGTGCTGTCCATGCTGACTGCACGTGCGCTGACCCGCCAGGAAGCGACGGTCCGCGTGGAGTACAGCGTCCCTCAAGCTGCCCGGCAGGTTATCCGCTACGAGGGCATCACCCTGACCCAGAGCGCGGAAAACCATGCAAAAGCCAGTGGTTTCCAGGTGGTCGAGGGACCCGCGGACCTGACACTGTATGTCTTCAACGGCGGCGACCCGAGGCGTGCGGCCGTGCGGATCAGCACCCTGCTGCGCCAGGGACCGATAGCTGTGGCCGACGTGGAAAAGGTCAACCTGGGCAATACCCGGCTGTGGCGCGACCTGCAGACGCTGCGTCAGCATGCCAACCTGAGGGCGCTGGCAGCCTGGGGAACCCCGGGGAACAACCTGGGGAGCGCGCTGGCACATGCCAGAGTCAGTCTGGGCCCGGTAGACCCCGTGCGTCAGGACGCGCTGCTGGCCCGTGAGTTTGCCAATGACGTGATCTACAGCTCCAGGGTGCGCGCCGCTCTCCGGGCGTCTCTTCCGGAAGATCAGCTCAATACCGCGGCCGGTCAGGCCACGCTGCTCCGGTTGGCCCAGGAATACTTTCCGCTCCGGGTGGGACAGGAATACACCCTGAAGGATGCGGCCTTGCCCTGGGGCCGGTCCTACGAGTGGGACTTCAACCTGCAGCCTCGCTGAACATCACGCCAGGACCCTGTGCCCATCCGCCGGAGGCGCTACTCGCCGGCTGGATGGGCAGTCTTTTTCTCCACGCTGAGGATCAGCGCTGCGCCGATGACCAGGGCAGCCCCCAGCAGGGCCAGTGCCGAGAGCTGTTCTGCAAACAGGACCGCTGCCAGCAGCGCCGCAACGACCGGCTCCAGACTGGCAATCACACTGGCGCGGGTGGCTGGGAGACGGCGCAGGCCCGCACTGTATGCCAGATAGGCCAGATAGGTGGACAGCACAGCCATGGCGCCCAGGCTGCTCCACGCAGCTCCCGTTTTGGGGGCCCATTCTACGAAAGGCACCAGTCCCAGCGCGCCTACTGGCAGCGCCACGGCGTACAGTGCGGTCGGAGCATATCGGTCGAAATAGGCCTTGCCGTACAGGTAATACAGGCTGTAGGTCAGTCCCGAAAGCAATCCGAAGGCCAGCGCCGCAGCGGTAACGTTCACGCCCTGGCCGCCGCCCAGACTGATCAGGGTGATGCCTCCCAGGGTTCCGGCCACCGCTACGCCCTCACGGCGGCCCAGGCGCTCACGCAGCAGAGCCCAGCCCAGCAGCGCGACAAATGCCGGCGCGGTGTACAGCAGCACGGACGCCAGACTTGCTCCTCCAGCCTGAACGGCCAACTGGTAAGCCGCGTAGAACACGCTGACGCCAACCACACCGAATCCCACCGTGACCAGCAGGTCGCGTCCGCGGGGCAGCGGGCTGCGGGTCAGGGCCGCATGCAGGGCGAACAGTCCGCCCCCCAGCGCCGCGCGCCAGAACGCCACTTCCAGGGCTCCGACACCCGCGGCCTGGGCCTGCTTGCCCAGAATGCCCAACAGTCCCCACAACACCGCTGCCGCCAGGATCAGCAGCGGGGCGGGCACACGGGATGTCGCCCCGGTAGCGACCGCACCACTCATTGCCCTGTCCTCATCAGGCTGGCTGGCCGCCGCCAGACCTGCACCGTGGCCCAGATGGTCAGCAGCAGGCCCGCCAGGCCCAGACCGACCAGGGTCAGCGTCTGACGGTCGCGGGTCTCGCCTACGGGCGCCAGCGTTCCTGTGGTGAATGCCTGCGCGTCGTCTGCCGACGCCAGCACGTCTACAGGCGTAGGTCCACTGGCGCGGGCTGCCTGCAGCGCCAGCGGACTGGTGCTCTCAGACGGCCGCATGACACCTCCCGGCGACAGCGGCGAGAACACGCTGCTGGTTACCCAGTAGGCATAGCGCCCGGCCGGGATGGCCGTATCGATGACCAGATTGGTTCCTTCGACACGCACGCTGGGGGCCTCCAGCAGCGTTGCGGCGCCTCCCGGTTCGGTCGGGGCAGCATGCAGGGTGCTGCCGAAGCCAGTCACGCGCACGTGGTAGTGCCACCCACCTGATCCACGCACCTGCAGCCCGGTATCACCGAGCGTCCGGATTCCACCGACACTTGTACGTACGAAAATATCGCTTACGTTGGCTGAGAAACCCGAGGGCGCCTGCCATGGGTTGCCGATTTCACCCAGGCCAACGATCAGCCGCATGGTGCGGGGGCCGGATTGGGTCACAGTCTGTACGCTGAAGCTTCGCAGATCCAGCATGGACTCGGTCAGCGCAGGACGCTGCGGAAGGATGTAGCCACCGTCGCCACGCGCGTCACCCGCCGGGTCCTGGAAAGTCATAAGAGCAGCCGTGAGCAGGGGCAGGAGCACGTAGGGCAGTATAGGGACCACACCGGAACCTGCCGCCCAGCCCATCACTACAACCGGATCAGATCGTCCCGGTGTACCGCCTCGGGGCCATAGGTAAAGCCCAGCAGGCCCTCGATCTCGCGTGAGTGGTGCCCCGCGATGCGCGCCAGATCCACAGAGGCATACCGGCTCAGTCCACGGCCCACCTCGGAGCCGTCCGGCGCGAGCAGACTGATCGTCTGTCCCCGGCCGAAGGTGCCGTCTACCCGGTGGATACCAGCCGGCAGCAGACTGCCCCCACGCTCCCGCACAGCCTGCGCCGCCCCGTCGTCGAGGTGCACGCGCCCGGTAGTGATTTCGGCCAGGATCCAGCGCTTCCGGGCTTCCAGTCGGCTTCCGGAGGCGTGAAAGCGGGTGCCCAGGGCCTCACCGGCCACCACGCGGCTCAGGGCGTCGGGAGCGTCACCCGGGGCAATCACCACAGGCGTACCAGCGCGCGTCGCGATCTCGGCGGCCTGAATCTTGGTGTGCATTCCCCCGGTGCCGCGGTGGCTGCCGGCGCCGCCGGCCAGGGCCCAGATTTCTGGCGTGACACGGGCGACCTCAGGGATCAGGGTCGCGTGCGGGTCCAGACGGGGGTCTGCCGTGTACAGCCCCGGTGCGTCGGTCAGGATCACCAGCAGGTCCGCTTCCACCAGATTGGCCACGAAGGCTGACAGCGTGTCGTTGTCTCCCACTTTGATCTGCTCGACGGCCACCGCGTCGTTCTCGTTGATGATGGGCAGCACCCCGCGTGAAAGGCATCCTTCCAGGGTGGTGCGGGCGTTGAGATACCGGGTCCGGTTACGGAAATCGTCGGCGGTCAGCAGCACCTGCGCCACGTTCATGCCGTACAGGTCAGCCAGTTGCGCATAGGTGTGCATCAGCCGGCTCTGGCCGACGGCGGCCAGCACCTGTTTCTCGGCAACGGTCCGGTCCCGCGGCGGAAAGCCCAGTGTCTCCCAGCCGGCCAGCACGGCGCCGCTGGAGACCAGCACCGCCTCATGTCCCGCCTCCCGGACGGCGGCCAGACCCCGGATCAGGTCCACCAGCCGGGGACGATGCAGGCGGTCAGTGCCTGCGGTGAGCACACTGGTTCCCAGTTTCAGCACGACGCGCATGACGCCCAGCATAGGCCAGGCGGCGCTGCTCTCCTGCGGCGCCGTTCAGACACGCCGAAACACGTTAGGCGCGCCGTGGCTTTCTACAGAAGCGGGGTGCCCAAATGGGCACCCCGCTCCTGGGTGACTGTCCGCCTCAGTTCAGGCGCTTGATGCGCTCGGTGGTATCGGGGGTCACGGTGGACGCTTTCAGGAAGTTCTGGAAGGCGTCCAGGTCCAGGTCACCGCCCAGACGGTCTGTACCCTGCGCGAATACAGTGAAGTTGTCGCCGCCGTCAGCCAGAAAGCTGTTCAGGGCCACACGGTACCTGGCGTTCATGTCCAGCGGCTGCCCGTTGAGCATGATGCCACTTACCTTCTCGCCTTTGGGCTTGGCGTTGTCCCAGGTGTAGGTAAAGCCCTTGCTGACCTGCAGAATACGGTTCTGGCCCGCAGCGGGGTTGTCGAACTGCTGCTCCAGGACAGCCTTGATCTGCGCGCCGGTCAGGGTGATGACCTGCAGAATGTTGCCGAAGGGCTGCACGGCAAACACGTCGCCGTAGGTCACGGTGCGGTTGGGGTTGGGCACGTTGACCGGCAGATCAGCGCGGATGCCGCCGGGGTTCATGAAGGCCACCACGGCGCCGCCCTTGTTTGCGGGGCTGGTCGCGGCCAGCTGGCTGTCGGCAATCAGGCGGCCCAGCGCACTTTCACCGTTGGGGGTAGCGGTCCGGGTAATCTGCTCGACTCCCAGGGTCGCCACCACTCGCTGCGCGAGGGGATCGGTCATGCCTTTGGCCTTCTGGACCAGGGCCGTCATGGCGGCGTCCTTGGGCTGCTTAGCGGCGTCCACGACCACGTTGCTGGTTTTAATGCTCACCAGACGGTGCAGGCGGGTGTCGACCGTCAGGTCGAGACGCTGCAGCAGGTGGCCGTAAGCGTCACCCTGAATCACGGGGCGCTCCACCCCGGTGGGTCCGGCAACCAGGCAGTTGTAGCCGCGGTGGGTATGGCCGGTCATGATGGCGCCGACCGCGGGGTCAATACCTCCAGCAATCTTGACGATGTCGCCGGTCAGGGTCTTGCAATTGATGGTGTCGAACGTATCGCGACTGGCTCCACCCTGGTGAACCAGGGCAATGATGGCGTCGGGACGCTGACGGCGGATCTCGGGCATGACCCGGTTGATGGAAGCGGCCTCGTCTTCGAAGCGCAGTCCCGCCACACCGCTGGGGGTGACCACGGAGGGGGTGTCCTTGAGCACAGCACCCACGAACGCAATGCGCGCCTTCCCGACGTTGACCATCTTGTAGGCCGGGAATACCCGCTGGCCAGTCGTGCTGTCGAAAACGTTGGCAGCGATGTAGGTAAACGCGGCGCCCTTGAAGGCAGGATCGAACTTACAGGCAATCTCGGGGGCATTGCTGTCACAGCCGCCACGCTGGTAGCGCTGCAGTTCCTTGAGGCCGTAGTCAAACTCGTGGTTGCCCAGCACGTTGACCTGCATGCCCAGCGCGTTGAGTGCCTGAATGGTGGGCTCGTCACGCAGCAGGGCGCTGATCAGCGGGCTGGCACCGGTCATATCGCCCACTCCCACGAACACAGTGTTGGGGTTGGCCGCGCGCGCCTGCGCGAGCACGCCGCCGATGGCTTCCACGCCACCCGCCTGGACGGTCAGGGTCTTGGTGCGGTCGGCAGGGTCAGGCACACGGAAGCTGGTAGGCAGCAGATTGCCGTGCAGGTCGTTCACACCAATAATGGTGACGTCCTGGGTCGTAGGGCCAGAAACCATAGAGCAGCTGCTGAGCGTGAGGGCTGCACCGATCAGGGTAAGGTGGCGTTTCATGTTCGCCTCAGCATACTTCGCAGATCGTCGGCGAGAGGTCAGCTGACCGCCAGCGGGAGCCCTCCGGGACAGCCTGACCGGGCAGGAGCCTGGGCCCGTTTACACTGATCCAGTGCAACGAAGCCATGTGCTGATGTTGGTGCTGGGCACAGGCTGGACTGCCAGCCAGGCGCAGACGACCACCCCCACCCCCCAGGTCCTGGACGCTGTGCGCCAGGCAATAGCTGCTCTGCCGCTGGTACCAGCCGAAGGCTCGCTGCTGGCCTGGGCCCGCCAGGAGAGGCTCAGCTGGAGCGCCACGCAGAACCTGTTCGAGATGCAGCTGATTGATCCTGCCAACCAGTTTCTGGAATGGCGTGGCCTACGGGCAGAGTCCGGGATCTTTACAACAGTGCGTGCAGCGCTGTACGTCAAGACCAGCCAGGCAGGCCTGCTGGTGCTGAACCGTGAGTGGTGCCGCCTGGACCGCTGCACGGCACGCACGACCTTCGGCTGGGCCGGGCCGCAGGGATGGCGCGCCGTGACAGAGGCTGCAGTGATCCCGCTGCTGCGCGACGCCGACTTTTTTCCCGGGCCTGTCCCCGCCTGTCTGAAGGGCGTCAGTCTGGGCGTCAGCTATCTGCCGGCCCGCTTTGGTTCAGGGCTGACGGCTGTGCCCCATGCCCCCACCGCGGCTCTGAATGCCTGCCGGGCAGCTGGGGTCGACCCTTCTGTGGTCACCCGTCCGATGCAGCTGAGCTGGCACGCCAGTGCGGGCAAGTTTCGCAGGCTTCCCTAACTCCACGCCTCCAGGACCCGGCCTCAGTCTGCTGGGGACTCAACGAGGTCGTGTTCACTCCGCCCGAGTCCGGTCAGCACTTCCCGCACCGTCTGTCCGAAAACGGACGCATTGCTGGTGCTTCCCTGAGCAAGTTCGGCCCGGCCTCCTCCCTTACCCCCGGCGCGGCCCAGAGCTGCCCGCAGTAGCTCGCCAGCGTGGATATTCCTGACGGCGCTGCCCACCCCACAGCGCCCACCCGCCGTGAGTACAACCACTACGGTGCCTTGGGGCACCCGCATCAGGAGAGGGGCCAGCAGCTCCGGGTCATCAAGCTGAATCTCTCTGAGCGGCACGCCACCGACGGTCTGCAGGGGCTGGGCCTCCAGCAGGGCCGCGGCCAGTTTTTCCCGCAACGTCTCCATTGCCGCTCGCAGGGCGTCGCGCTCGCCAGCCAATGCGGCCACCCGGTCAGCCAGTCCGTCGACAGGCACGCTGAACCCCTGGGCCAGGGTGCGGGCCGAGTGATACACCCCGCTCAGGTACCTGGTCGCCTCTTCTCCGGCCATAAACACCACGCGCGTGAGACCGGCCTTCTGCCGCTCGGTACGCAGAATCACCACCGGAGCAGCCAGACTGGCACGAGGAACATGGGTTCCTCCGCAGGCACTGACGTCAAACGGCGCCCCGCCCGGCTCCTGAAAAATCACCAGCCGGACCTGCCCACGCACCTTCGTTTCCCGGCGCAGCGAATAGGTGCCCAGCTGGTCTTCCGGGACGATGGGGGTGTGGAGTTCCAGATCACGCCGTCCCAGCGTTTCCCGCAACAGAGCCTCGGCGGCACGCACGTGGGACTCGGCCGGGTCACCACGCAGGTCCAGGGTGCACTCGGGGCTGCGCATACTGACAGCCGCCACCTGAAACACAGGATTGATCCGTGCAAAAGCCTGAGCCAGCAGATGCTCACCGCTGTGCCGTTGGGCATGCCGCCAACGGACATCCTGATCCACCTCGCCGGTGATGCGGGTGCCGGGGGGCGGCAGGTCGCCAGCCAGGGCATGCCAGATCACCCCCGTGGACTTGTCCTTGCGGGCAGCGGTCATGCGGGCTTCCGACCCTGTCCAGCGCACCCTGCCTGTATCGGTGTTCTGTCCGCCTCCTTCGGGGTAGAAGGCCGTCGCGTCCAGAGCGATTTCCTGTGCCTGAACGTCCAGGACCGTCGCAGCAAACGTCAACTGGGCCGGGTCATCGTGGTACAGGGGGCGGGTAGGAGGCAGAGTCATTCCAGACAGGTTAGGTGAATGCCCGCATGGAGGTACCGGATCAGGGCGTCAAGAGAAACACAAGGAATCTCTGAATCAGTTTCCACCTTCCCGGCGTAGCGTGCGACTGTCTGCAGAACAGCGGAGACACCGCCCGGATGGTGCGGGCACGGGAGGAATGACATGGGCATGTTGACTGGCAAGGTGGCATTTATAACGGGCGGTGCAAGCGGCATCGGGGCAGGCACGGCACGGCGGTTTGCTGAGGAAGGCGCCAAAATTGCGCTGGCCGACGTGCAGGATGAGGAAGGCCAGCGCCTGCGCGACGAAATCCGTGGCCAGGGCGCCGAGGCCCTGTACGTGAACTGCGACGTGAGTGATCCGGAGTCAGTCCGCAAGGCCATCGAAGCCACGGTCAGTGAGTTCGGTCAGCTGGATATCGTGTTCGCGAACGCGGGCATCAACGGAGTCTGGACCCCCATTGAAGAACTACAGCCCGAGGAATGGGACAAGACCCTCGACATCAACCTCAAAGGCACCTATCTGACGGTTCACTATGCCGTACCGCATCTCAAGCGGGCAGGTGGCGGCAGCATCATCATCACCAGCAGCGTGAACGGTAACCGCACCTTCTCCAGCCCTGGTGCCAGTGCCTACAGCACGTCAAAGGCCGGGCAGGTCGCGTTTATGAAGATGATTGCCCTGGAACTCGGCCGTGACAATATCCGCTGTAACGCGGTCTGCCCTGGCCTGATCCATACCAACATTCAGGAGCGCACTGAGCAGCGGCACACTGAAGAGATCGGCATTGAAGTCGAACTACCGCAGGGAAGCCCCGCACTGAACGAGGGCGAAGGCGAACCGGTCAATGTGGCCGACACATGCCTGTTTCTCGCTTCGGACCTGGGGCGCCATGTGTCGGGCGTAGAGATTTATGTGGACGGGGGAGCTTCTCTGCTGCGCTGAGCGTGCCAGCCTGCGTTCTGGATCCGTTCGCAGCCCAGTGCGCCTCACTCACGCTCTTGATCCAGGGTTTCGTCAGAGTAACTGGCCACTAAGGTCAGAAATACCGGTTGCTGACGGGTCAGTGCGGCGCACCAGTTCTGGTCACGACACGTTGACAATGAAGTGGTGGTAGCCGGTGGCCCCTTCTGGCAAGGCGTCTTTTTCCTCTGGTTTCTGGGCAATCGTGCCACTCCAGGCACGCACAGCAACCTCATAGGCGCCCGGGGTGGGGGACCAGTCGAAAGTCCAGGGGGTCCAGGCATGTTTTGACCTGGGAGGAATAAGCTTCGCTTCTTTCCAGGTCTTCTGACCGTCTGTGCTGACCTCAACCCTGGTAACAGGCCGGCTGCCGAAAAAAGAGATGCCCCTCATCCGGGTGTCGCCATCCGCGCGCAGAACAGGCGTGGTCTCGGCCGGATAATCTATTCGGCTGGTCAACTCGACCAACGCCGTCTTGGACCAGTCACGTTTGACCCAGTAGCCGGGCTTGTCGGTGGCTGACAGGCGGATACGGGTGATCCAGCGGGGCTGTTTCATTCCATAGCGGCCAGGAATCAGCACCCGCAGCGGAAAGCCGTGCCTGGGGCTCAGCGGTTCACCGTTAAGATGCGTAACCAGCAGAACGTCGCGCTCCAGAGCCTGCCCCAGAGGCAAAGACTCGGTATAGCCGTCTGCCGCTTCCCACAACACATACCGGGCCTGTCGGTCAAGGCCCACGTCAGCCAGCAGATCAGCCAGCCTGAAACCCTGCCATATGCCGTTGGACATCAGAGGGCCACCCACCGGGTTACTGATACAGCTCAGGGTCAGTTCTTCCGTCACCTGCTCAAACTTCTGAAGTTCAGGCAGGGTGTAGGACCGTTCGCGCCGCACAAGACCGTCCACCTGCAACTTCCAGCTCTCAGCCTTGATTTTTGGATCAAAGGCTTCCAGATTTTTGGACACGTAGTACCACTCAGACACTGGAGTCACACCGCCCGGCAGCGGACTGCCTGGCTTGAGGCCAACTGCCGCAGTGCGGCTCTGACTTCCTCCACGGTACAGGGTGGCCAGGCCGCCTGAAGCGACAGCAACACTGCCGAGAGCCAGCCATCCGGTGGCGGCCCTGCGGCTGTGATCCGTGGCCCCGTGATGCGTTCTCCGAGCTTCACGGGGCGCCAGCAGATGGGTCAGCGCTGCAAGCAGCCCCCCGTACACTACCCCGTAAAGGACGCCAGGCCAGTTGCGGGTGAGAAGGACCACGATGACTGCTGTGACCAGACCTGCCACCTGCGGTTTCAGCGCCCCTCCAAGCAGGCTCAGGCCCCCCAGCCACAGCAGCACCACGCCTGTGAAAGCGAAAATCTTGCCTCCCTGACCCAGACCAAACAGCGAGTGTACAAACTGGAAAATAACGGGGAGACCCAACAGCTGGGTCAGCTTGCCAAATACGATCAGTGGTGGATAACCCAGCCCGGGAAATGTGAGATAGGCAAGGTAACCCAACAAACTTAGAGCTACTGCAGCGATAAAAGCACGTAGAAATCGCACGATCAGGCCTCCGGAATCATGGCAGGAACAAAGAATATGAAAGCTTGAGTCCTTCTTTTTCCTCTTCTGTTGAAAGTGAAGGACGCGCCAGCATTCAGCGGCGCGCCCTGTCGGACCGTATGGGGGTAGTACACCAATAGGCACGTGTTCCGGTTTGATTCGTATGCAAGGCAAAGAGACACCAGGGCGAACAATTCACGTTCCGCATTCCTCGCCTTGTTACGGCGGTCCGACTCAACCCCCAAACGAGCGGGGGTTGATCCGAATCCGAATTACTTCTTCATCATGGAATCGGCAACCAGCTTATCTTCGGTGGCGACCAGGTCAAACGTCTTGCCGCCCAGAGTTCCGACCGCAAAGACGCTGTAGCTCTTGCCACCAGCCACGTTGATACCACTCAGGTTTTTCACCACAGGAGTCGTCTTCCCAAATGGCACGATATCCAGATTGACGCCCATAGGATTGACATTGACCGTGGCCTTATTGCCGTACGCCACACCCATCGGCAGAACTCCTGCGTTGTTCATATCCACTGCCAAAGCCTGCACACGGGGACCATCAGGAGCAAGGTGATAGACGTTGACCTGGGCCTTGCCCTTGTCCATGTTCATGCTTGTGGCCGTAAAGATCTTGGGCTTGATATTCTTGAGATAACCGACGGCTGCCACGGTGTAGTAAGTTCCTGCGGTCAGATCGACGTCGCCTTTGAAGACCACAGCATTCTTATTCCCTGCAGCGGTAATGACAACATTGTGTTTACCAGCTGGAACATTTCCGTACGTGGTTACAGCTTTGAACGGCGCATTTGCAACCGTCCGCGTGCCATCTACATAGACATCAACGTTGGGTGCATCGGATACAGCATGGACAACACGAACATAGGCGGTGCCTTGCGCACTGGCAGTCGAAATGAGGGCGGCGGTCAGGCTCATGGCAGCAATAGCAACTTTTTTCATATTAGGCCTCTGTCTTTTGAATGAGATGGCGTAGATTTCCCGATGAAATCTTTTCCGGACTTGCGTCTATTGACTTGTATGCCAACTAATAGAAATTGGATGTCGCTCCTGGTAACATTAAGACTGAATGAAGGCGTCTTCGACAGGGACACCCCTGTGCGTGCGCGAGCAGTCAATGCCGGAAACCGCTGAGCATCAGCTCTGCCCCTTGTTTGCATCATGGCGTGTGGTGGACTCTGGATATTCCCATGCTCAGAGTGACCAGCCCCGGGATCCGGTCCAGCCTGTCCATTGCGTGGAAGGTTTCGTCCTGGAATCCAGCGTGAATCAGGGGATCTACAGTCACCTGTTGACTGAAATCTTTAAGTCGAAAGGAAAGCAGAGGTTCCCTGGTATCTCTCCTGGGCCCTGGCAAAGGCTTTCTTCTGGCCAGGTAACCAGAAGAAATAAGCCCCAGCCAGATCTATGGGCTTCAGACAACCCTGTCGACCATCAAACGTTCTGTGCTCTCTGAGGCTGAGCTTGTCTGCTGGATATCCAGGAGATCAGTCAAAGACGACCATGCTGTTGCAGCACCATGGTTAATGGAATATGAGCAAGAAAGCCCCACGGCACCTATAAGGCTCTTATGAAAAAGCACATAATGAATTAATTTATATTTCTTTACTCATCTGATCAGACGCAAGGCTCGATGACCTATTTAACATCCAAATTTTTGAGGAGCTGTACTGGTGGATCTCGTGCTTCTCAGACATGACCAGCTTGGTTTAGTCTCACTATAAAAGTTCTGGGGCTATGCTCGTTCAAATTCATGTTCGACTGGAAGGAAATCAAGGTATGCCCCTGTTCCAAAGCCGGTGACAAAGACGCTGGGGGAGCAAGAGTCTTCACTCACTGTGACGGCATAAATCTGCAAGGCTGCGCCCCGCCGAAGCGATCTCGCACGTCGAGACATTCGTACAGGAGCCCCCGCCAATCACCAGACGTTGTTTTCATGGCGGCTTGACCTGTCCTAACAATCAGCTTGTGCCGCAGGACCGACCCTCCGAGCCACAGCAGGTGCCGCCAGTCCGGCACCGGAGCAGGCCCGGCATACGATCCAAAGGAGGAGCGTAATCAAAACAGATGCCGCAGTCGGTTGACGCCTCATCAGCACTTCAAGGGGATCATCATGAGTCAAGTCCGTCTTGTCCTGTTAGCCCTGACACTCGGCAGCCTGACGCACGCTACCGCGCAGCGGCCTCCTTCAGTAGAGATCACGGCAACCCAGCAGGGCTACACCGCGCCTGCCCAGCTCCCGTCAGGATTCGTGCAGCTGAATTTCAGAAATACCGGGTCCGCACCCGCAGAGATGCAGCTCTTCAAGTTGAAGAGTGGCGTGAGCGCTGATGCCCTGAAGCGTGCGATCAGCGCGTTTGCCATGGGCATGCAGACGCACCAGGGGGATAGTGCAGCGCTGGAGGCTGCCCTGATCAATGCCTCAGAGCTGTACGGCGGGCCACCGATGCTGGGGCCAAAAGCGACTTTCAGCCTCACAGTGAATCTGGAGCCCGGCACCTACGCCATTTCGAACGTCAGCACGAACAACGACGAGAAAAACCCACAGGCGTTGGCCAATACAGGATTCTTCAAAACGTTCACCGTCGTGAGGGGCAACAACATGGCCACTGCACCCAAAGCGGCCTACATGGTTCAGCTCGCCGACTTCGCCCTGGCGCTCCCGCCCATGCAGGTAGCAGCTGGCACTCACATGTGGGAAATCGTCAACCATGGCCGCCAGCCTCACTTCATGATGATTGCCCCGCTCAAGGCCGGTAAGACTGCCGACGATGTCATGAAATTCATGGCCGCTGGTGAACAGGCGCAGGGCGAGCCGCCGGTGAACTTCGAGCTGGCGACCGGAATCGGCGTGCTTTCTCCCGGCAAAGCCAACTACGCAAACCTGACCCTCAAGCCTGGAACGTACTTCACTGCGTGCTTCGTGACAGATCCCGCCACCCATAAACCTCATGCTCTCCTGGGTATGACGCGCTTCATTACCGTGCGCTGAGCAGGCCCTGTTTACATCGTGCATATCCACCCGGAGGCCCCGTGACCCGGCTTGCTGTCCTGATTGCCGTTCTGGCCGTTCTGATTGGCTCTACCGTTGCGGGTCCTCCGTCTGACCCAGGGCGCCGGGGCCTGATTGACCGCTTCCTGCGTCAGCCGGTGGGTACGGTGCCAGTTCACCGCTTCACCGGCGAGGTGCGTAATTTCACTCTGGAGGTGCACCGCATTCAGGCAGAGATCGCACCAGGCGTCAACGTTGAGCAATGGGCCTTCGGGTTTCCCGGGCATAAACCCCGGGTCCCAGGCCCGGAGATCCGCGTCAGGCAGGGTGACCTGGTGCGGCTGACGCTGCGCAATACCTTCGATCAGCCGCACACTATTCATCCGCACGGCATCATTTCCGTGGCCCAACGCATGGACGGCCTCGACGAGGTGCTACCGGGCCAGAGCTTTACCTATGAATTTGTGGCGACCGAAGCCGGAACCTTCGCGTACCACTGTCACTTTCAGACCAACCTTCACCTGAATATGGGGATGTACGGGGCACTGATCGTTGAACCTGCTGACCGGCAGGCCAGGATGTGGAAAACCGAGCACACGCTGATTCTTGATGACTGGGACAGCCGCCAGAACCCGGACAACCCGGTGCACAAGCCTCAGGCCAACTACTTTCTGGTCAACGGGAAAGCCTCACCCCTGATCCCCGACCTGCCGATCCCCCCTGGCGACGTCAGCCTGCTGCGGCTGATCAATATGGGTTACGCACAACATGCCATGCACCTGCACGGCGTAACTTTTCTGGTGATGGCTAAAGATGGTCATGATCTGCCGCTGCCTTACGAAGCCGATACCCTGCTGATCGCTCCTGGCGAGCGTTATGACCTGCTGGTCAAGGGCCGTGATGGCCGCTTCGTCTTCCATGATCATGTGGGCCCCCATGCCACCAACGACGGGGTATACCCGGGGGGCATTCACTTTATGGTCAAGGGCGCAGAGGCATTAGATCAGCACGGCCGTCCCGACAAGCAGGCCGGTCAGGGCAACGCCCACAGCCACGGAGCACCTCCCAGCAGTGCAGACCTGCCCCTGCTGGATGACCGGAACGCTCCGGCTATACGCGCCGCCGGTTTCAAGTTCACACCGGCAGTCCTGCGCGTAAAACAGGGCACGAAGGTCAGCTGGACCAATGCAGACTTTGTTGCGCATGGTCTGGTACTGCGTGCTCCAGACGGCACCGAAACTACACGCGCCCTTTCCAGAGGAGGAAACATAAGCTCCGTGCTCGACCAGAAAGGCACGTATACCTACCGCTGTCTCCCCCACCCATTCATGACCGGAAGCATCAGGGTAGAGTGACGTTTCCGGTGGCCTGGGCCCTGATCTGGCCATACGGTGACCTGCCTGAGCATCAATGTCTGACAGACCACCCATATGGAAAAGAGGGGAACGATCTTGCTGTCGTTCCCCTTTCTCTAAGCGGCATGTGTCAGATTTCCACGTGCGCGGGAACTGCCTTCTCGCCTGTCTGGCGTCCTGGGATCGGCAGGTTGGGCATCATCAGCGTGGCCAGCATCGCCAGAAACGCCGCGAAGATGCAGTACAGATAGATATGAGCCACCGACTCGGCGAACGCGACCTTGGCGGCACGGGCACTGGCCAGAGCAATTTTTTCGCCGTCATCCAGTTCCTTGAGAGCCCGGCTCAGAGCCTGCTGCTCAGCCTGCCGAGCGGCCGTGGTTTTTACGGCGTCCAGGTCCTGCCGCAACCTCCCAAGCAACTGGTCACGAGTCGCCGAATTTTGAAGAGCTGACGCGGGCACAGCACCAAGCCGCTCGCGCAGAACAGCAGGCAGCTGTGGGTTGGCTGCTACCACCTTCACGCGGGCCAAATCACCGCTGCGCACGGCAGCGGCAACAGCTGCGTAGCCCCGGTCAAATTCACTTCTCACACCAGCAGCAACGCCGCCTACCGGAATCTGCGCAAACTGCGTCCTGGTTTCCCGGGGTAATTCCGCGTCCCTGCGGAGGGCAATCATGGCCACTCTGTCACCCGTCTGCACTGCACTGGTGATGTTCTGCCGCAGCCTGGAAAAGCGCGCCGTGATCTCTTCGTTGCTGGGCGGAGCAGCATTTCGGTCCACCTGGCCATCAGATTCTCCATGGGCTATCTGAGCACTGATCCGCTGCAGGGTCGTGGCCACTGCTCCGGTGTTGGCGCTCGCCTGGGCAGCGAACGAGGCGCTGAGGTTGTCGGTCAGGCCGGTCGTGAGTAGAGCACCGAAAATGGCCGTGCCGATGGTGCTGCCCATCTGCTGGAAAAACTGACCGGCACTGGTCGCCACGCCGATCTCCCAGGGTTTGACCGAAAGCTGGAGGGCCGTGGTGTACAGCGGCATGGCCGGCCCTATCCCCAGGCCCAGCAGCACCATGCGCAGAATTACGCTGTTGTAGCTGGTATCGGCGTTCAGGGTGGACAGAGAGTAGAAACCCAGCATCATCAGGCTCAGGCCGATCAGCATCAGGGGCTTGTAACGGCCCATACGGCTGGCGACCTGTCCACTCACGATGGCTCCGAAAATCAGACCAAAGGTCAGCGGAATGGTTGCGGTCCCCGCTGCGGTTGCGCTGACTCCCTGCACCTGCACCAGGTAAAGGCTCAGAAACAGAATGGCCCCGAAGAACGCCGCTCCGAACAGGAAGCGGGCCAGCGAGCCCCAGGCGAAGGTGGGGTTGCGAAACAGGTGAAGCGGAATGATAGGACTGTCCACGCGGCTTTCTACGTACAGAAATGCCAGCAGGCTTGCCGCACTGATTCCAAACAGCCCCAGAACCGTAGGGCTGCTCCAGGCGTAGTTGCCATCAGCTCCCCAGGTCAGGGCCAGCAGCAGCGGCACCGCGAACACCAGGATCAGGAACGCGCCCTGCCAGTCCACCTTGGCTTTGAGCCCGCTTTGCAGCCGGGGCATCTTGAACCATAGAAAGGTCAGGGCCAGCAGGCCCAACGGAAGGTTGACGTAAAACACCCAGCGCCACGACACGTAGTCAGTCAGCCAGCCGCCCAGCAGGGGTCCGATCACGCTGCTCAGGCCAAAGACCGCGCCGAATAGCCCCTGGTATTTGGGCCGTTCGGCCGGCTCGAACAGGTCGGCGATGATGGCAAAGGCCACTGCACCCAGCGCTGCGCCTCCCGCCCCCTGCAGCCCCCGGAACACCACCAGCTGCATCATGCCGCCGCCAAACAGGTGGCCCATGAAGGGCTCGCCTGCCATGCCGCACAGCATCGAACCGATCAGGAACACCACAATGCCGAACATCAGGATCGGCTTGCGGCCATAGATGTCTGAAAGCTTGCCGTAGATAGGCACCAGCGCTGTGTTGGCCAGCAGGTAAGCGGTGGTGACCCAGGAATAGAGGTTCAGACCGTTGAGCTCACTGATAATCCGGGGCATGGCGGTACCGACGATGGTCTGGTCCAGTGCGCTGAGAAACAGCCCCAGCAGGACGCCAAACAGAATCAGCCGCTTGGTGGGCAGGTCCAGCGCCGTGATGTAATCGATGTGCCCTTCCGGCGCCGCCTGAGCAGACCGGGTCATGGAACTTCCTTGCAGGCGCGGACCTCGCTGCTCTGGGTTTCGAGTTCATCAAGCAGGGCCTGAATGTGCTGAGCGGCCGCCTGAATGGCTTCCGGCTGCAACCGGGCGAAGGTGCTGACGTACGCGGCCCTGAAGTTGCGGTCCATCTTGCCCAGCACGTCCAGACCGGCTGCAGTCAGGGTCACGACCTTCTCGCGGCGGTTGCCCGGGTTCTCTGTTCTCGCAGCGAGGCCGCGCTGAACCAGACGCTCTACGAGGTGACTGGCTGCCGGTACACTCAGTCGGGTGCGGGCCGCGAGTTCGGTGACGGTCGATTCCCCCCCAGCACGCAGCTGATGCAGCGCCGTCATCTGCGAGAAGGACAGGTCCAGCTCAACAAGTTCGGCCTGCATGCCGTGCATGACCTGACTGCTGATATGCCGGTGCAACTGCTTCATGACGTTGCCCAGGGCGCAGGCGGCCTCACGGTTCGCCGCTGGCACCTCTGGCTGATCCTCGGGAGGGGGATGCGAAGGGTTCATACTTGCAACCTTGAAACAGTCTTACTCATAAGACTGTATGGTGCGCTTCACCGTTTCACTCGTCAAGGTACGCCGGATGGCGTAGGAAGACCGCAAAAGCCTGTTTCGTTGCGATAAACCGGTGTGCACTGCCAGATGCTGGCCCATTTTCAGAGCAGTAACGAAGGTTGACGGAAGTAAAATCTTCGTAGATTCAGCAGTGCTCAAATGCAAAAACAACGACCCCTACACATCGCAGGGGTCGTCACGTTTAAGTGCTTTAAGCCAGTGCCCGCTCTTTCAGCAGGCTGATGGCGTACTCGCCCATCCTGCGGGGAATATTCACACCTGTCGTCGAAACACTGTTCTTGAACTCCATGGTGTGGTTGATCTCGATGACCAGCAGGCCACGCTCCGGGTCCTCGACCAGATCGATGGCCACAATCTGACCGTCGACCGCGCGGGCCGAACGCAGTGCCAGATCAGCAATCTCAGGGGTCACCGGGCAGTTGCTGGCCTTGGCGCCACGCGCGGTATTGGTAATCCAGTGCTCGCTGGTGCGGTAGATCGCACCGATGCACTCACCACCGACGACGAACGCCCGGATGTCGCGCTCGGGCTTGTCGATCAGTTCCTGCACGTAAAAGACGCCATGCTGCGGCCCGCCCAGCACTTCCTTATGCTCAATGACGGCCTCGGCGGCGTCGCGGTCGTTCAGGCGGCTGACCATACGGCCCCAGGACCCCACGGTCGGCTTCAGGACCACCGGGTAGCCCAGGCTTTCGATCAGCTGCAGGGCACTTTCGCCGTCGAATGCCACGCCGGTCCGCGGGGTCGCGATCCCGGCAGCATGCAGACGCGAATTGGTAGCCAGCTTGTCACCGCACAGCTCAATGACGTGCGAGGGGTTGATGACCTGCACTCCAAAGGCCTCCAGGGCCCGGGTGACGGCGTGCCCCCGCGTCTGGCTCACGCAGCGCTCGATAGCCACTTTCCAGGGAATCCGCGCAGTTCCTTCCTGATCGAAGGTCACGGTCAGCTGCGGGGCATAGACCTTGTCGTAGGAGACTCCAAGGTCGTCGAGCGCCTCGAAGAGCATTTTCTCGTCAGGGCGGATGCGGTCGTAGATCACGGCAAGGTCGGCCATAAGCGGTCTCGGGGCAAGGCTCAAGGGCGGCGCGGTCAGGTGCAGCCCAAGGGCTCTGCCTGACCGCGCCGGGCCCGTGAAACTTACTCGCCCCAGTCCTCCGCTTCCTGCGGAGCAGCTTCCAGGCGGGGTGGGTCGACAGACACGACTTCGTATTCCACGCCGGTTTCGTCGTCAATGACCAGTTCACCGAGTTCGGGGTCGGTCAGTTCGATCGTGGCGCCAGTGTCGGGGTTTTCAAATTGAATTACAGGCATACTTACTCCTTACGACTGATAGGTTAAAGCAGGTTTTGATTTCCAAATGTTATTGTCTAGACGGGTTCAACGGGTTCTTCGAACTCCAGTTCTATGCGGGCGCGGCAATGCGGGCATTCGACCACGCTGACGGTAGCTCCATCGCTGCTTTCGATCACGGGCGCGGCATCGATCATCTCGTCGGTCACATCGAATTCCTCGCCGCAACTGGGGCACAGGGTCAGAACCCCCAGAAGTTCAAGTTCAAAGTCATCTCCGGGAGCGTTGCGGGTCACTTCCATCTCGGCGTTACAGGAGTCACAGACAATTACGTCCCCCACCTGCAGGTCGGCGCGGTCAGCGTCGGTCAGCTCCAGCACTTCCGCACACACGGGACAGTCAATTTCCAGAGTCGGCATGCCCTCAGTGTAGGACGTGCCTCCGCTTTCAGCCTGACCCATTCTCGGATACGCGCTCGCCAGGGAAGCGACCATACTTCTTGAAAAACGCCAGGATACTGCCCTCCGCCAGCGCTTCCCGCAGGAATTCCGGTGGAGGTGGCAGTTGCACCGTTCCACTGCGGCCGTCCTCACCGGAATAGACCAGGAGACCGGTATTGATATCCAGTGAAACCTGGTCACCATCCTGCAGCACGCCAGTCAGGTCATGCTCAAAAGCCGGGATGCCAAGGTTCAGCAGGTTGCGGTAGTGAATGCGCGCAAAACTTGGAGCCACGATGCCGCCGATCTGCAGCTTCTTCAGGGCCTGTGGAGCATACTCGCGGCTGGACCCCAGACCCCAGTTACGCCCGCCGATCAGCAGATCCCCAGGCTGCACCTGTGCGGCAAATTCAGGGCGGATGTAATGGAAGGCGAAAGTCTGAAAGACGTCCTCTCCGGCCATAAACGGCGCGAACTTCCCAGGCAGGATGTCATCCGTATTGACGCTGTCGCCGAACTTCCAGACGCGCGGCATCAGGCCACCGCCTCAGGCAGATCAGCAGGCAGGGCAATCTGACCCATCACGGCTGTGGCCGCAGCGACCGCAGGGCTGGCCAGATAGATCTTGGCGTCCTTGTCACCCATCCGCCCGATGAAGTTGCGGTTGGACGTGCTGACGCACACCTCGCCCGGCGCCAGGACCCCCTGATGCCTCCCCATGCACGGGCCGCATCCGGGCGTTCCCAGAACGGCACCGGCCCGTTGCAGGGTCAGGAGGGTGCCGTCCACCATCGCCTCTTCCATCACCTGACTGCTGGCCGGAATCACCAGCAGGCGGGTCTGCGGATTGACCCGCCGGTCCCGCAGCACGTCGGCAGCTGCATGCAAGTCCTCAATACGCCCGTTCGTGCAGGTTCCGATAAAGACCTGATCGACCTTGAGGCCACGAAGCTCGGCAACGTCATGCACGTTGTCCACTTCACTGGGGGCACTCATGCGTGGATTCAGGGCCGTCAGGTCCACGGTGATCTCCCGGACATAGGTAGCGCCCTCGTCGGGATACACCCACTCGGGCACGTCGTACCCGTAACTGGTCAGGATCTCGCCGCCCGGCACCACCAGGCCAGCCTTGGCTCCGGCTTCCACGCACAGGTTGGCCAGGGTCATGCGTTCCCCGCGGGTAAAGCGGTCACCGGCGTGCATTTCGATGCTCTGGTAGGTCGCGCCGTCGGCCCCCAGGACCCGGATCATCTCCAGGGCCACGTCCTTGGCCGTCACACCGGGCCGCAGTTCCCCTGTGAAGCTGACCTTGACGCTTTCAGGTACCTTCAGCCAGGTTTTCCCGCTGGCGGCCGCCAGGGCAATGTCGGTGGCGCCCATTCCAGAGCCGAATGCGGCGACCGCGCCGTAGGTGGTGGAGTGGCTGTCGGAGCCCAGCACGATCCAGCCGGGCCGGGCCAGGTTCTCCTCGACCAGCACCTGATGGCAGATCCCGCGGCCGACGTCGAAGAGCCGCACGCCCGTCTGGGCAGCATATTCACGGGCTTCCTTCTGCGCCTGTGCCACCGACACGGTGCTGGCTGGCGCCACATGGTCAATCACGATACTGACGCGCTCGGGGTACTTGGGAACAGCATTCAGGTCACGCTGCATGCGCTCGATGAAGCTCTGGGCAATGGAGTCCACGACCATGACCTGATCGACATCGACTACCGCGAGGTCGCCGGCGTAGACGGTCTGATCGCCACGTCTGGACAGAATCTTTTCCGCCATGGTCTGGGGGCGGGAGGTAAGGACGGTCATACCGCGCATTCTGCCGTGTTTCCATAATGTCAGCGTAAGATCGACTGGAATTCACGACCTAAGACTGTCATTTGCAAAGAAACAGATCTTTTGAAGGACTCCGGGGACCTCCTTGCTGCATGGTGCACCCTGCCCGGTGAGGGTCATCACGCGCCGCTATGCTGAAAGCTATGGTGAAGCTCGACGAAACCGCCCTCCCCGGAGTGGGTGTCCGCTATGACTTTGACGGGCGGTATGGCAAGCGCGTAGGTGTGATTACTCACCGGGACGGCCGCCGCGAAATCTTTGTGTCCCGCCGTGACGACCCGGATGCGTGCGCCATGAGTATTGTGCTGGCTGATGACGAGTCCGAAGCTGTGGCCGACCTGCTCGGGGGCAGCGCCGTCACTCGCCGGATGAGCCAGAGCATGCAGGATATCGAGGGTCTGGCGATGGACTGGCTGCCTTTTGAACCCAGCAGTCCCTACGCGGGCCGTCCCCTGGGCGAAACCATGATGCGCACCCGTACCGGAGCCAGCATCGTGGCCATCATGCGTGACGGACACGCCATTCCGGCGCCGGGGCCGGATTTCCCGCTTCAGGCGGGCGATACGGTCGTTGTCGTGGGGACGCCCAATGGCGTCACACGGGCCGCCCAGCTTCTCAACGGTACATTTTCTGGTTAATCACATCACTTCTGCAAACGTTTTTGTCGCTGCACGCCGATGACCGGCCTGCCTCTTCTTTCACTGGAGGTCCGACGTGCCCTTAGGACAACTTTTTCTCGAACTTGGTGCTGTCATTCTGGCACTCGCCCTGGTCGGTCGCGCGGCAGGGCGCCTGGGAATCACGCCGATACCGCTGTACCTGCTGGCGGGCATTGGTCTGGGCGCCTTGTTTCATCTCGGTGACGCACCCGAGGAGTTCATTCATACTGGCGCTGAAATTGGCGCAGTGCTGCTGCTGTTTACCCTGGGCCTGGAATACACCTCTCAGGAGTTGCGTGACAACCTGCATGCCCACCGCCGCATGGGCCTGCTGGATCTGGCCCTCAATTTCACCCCGGGGCTGATCGCTGGCGTGCTGCTGGGATTTACACCCCTGGCCGCCGTCCTGCTGGGCGGCGTGACCTACCTGACCAGCAGCGGTATTGCCAGTAAGATCCTGGCCGACCTGGGCCGGCTCGGGAACCGCGAAACGCCTGTCATCCTGGCCGTGTGCGTGATTGAAGATGTGGTGATGGCTGCCTACCTGCCGGTGGTCGCTGCACTGTTGATCGGCGGCACCCTTGTCGCCATTGGTGTAAACCTGATGGTCGCGCTGGGTGCTTTCGCCCTGGCGTTTTTTCTGGCACTGAGATACGGGCATGTGCTCAGCCGTGTAATGAACGTCGAAAGCGATGAGGCCCTGTTGCTGGGCGTCCTCGGGTTGGTCCTGCTGGTGGCTGGAATCGCTGATCTGCTTAAGGTCAGCGCAGCTATCGGGGCCTTTCTGGTGGGCATTGCTCTGTCGGGGGAAGTTGCAGACCGCGCACGTCATCAGATCGAACCACTGCGCAATCTGTTTGCCGCAGTGTTTTTCGTATTTTTCGGCCTTCAGCTGAACTTGGCCAGTGTGCCTGACGTTTTGCTGCCCGCCACCCTGCTGGCCCTGGTGACCAGCGTGACCAAATTCATCGTTGGATGGCGCGGTGCAGCCCGGGCTGGGGTTCAGGCCCGGGGCCGATTTCGCGCCGGCACCACGCTGATTCCACGGGGCGAGTTCAGCATCCTGATTGCCGGGCTAGGACTGGGTATCGCCCCGAGCCTTGGACCGCTGGCCGCTGTTTATGTACTCCTGACCGCCATGATCGGCCCGGTCCTCACACGCTTTGATGCTCAACTCGTGCCACTTCTTGAACGGAAGAAACAGCAGGCTCCTGCCGGATAAGGTCGGGGCAGACAGCACAGGCGGGCCTGGGTTCTGTGGGTTGGAATGAGCCTCGTCCTGATCCACGGCTCCATGCTGTACCAAAGGCACCTCAGCTCGTCTGGGATGGCCTTTTTAGAGCACCAAGACGTCGTGACAACATGCAACGCTGCCCCCTTCCGGTTCAAAGGCGCTCCTGAAGGAACGACTCGACCACGCAGTCAGGTTCAGATCAGCTCATGAAGCCCGGCCTAAAGCTTCACCTTCATTTTCTTGACCAAGGTGACAGGCTGCACAGAGAGATTCACATAGACAATGCGCGGTGAGGTGAATGGAATATGCAGATGCAAATGCGAGATCTGACCGACCTTTACGTCCTCAAGCTCCAGGAGATCTACAGCGCCGAACAGCAGGGCCTCCAGGCCATGCAGCAGGGCTGCGACATGGTGCAGACGTCAGAGCTGAAACAGGGCCTGACCATGCATATCGAACAGACGCAGCAGCAGATTCAGCGCCTGGAACAACTGCTCCAGAAAATGGGAGCGCAACCAGCCAGCGACACCAACCTCGCCATGAAGGGCCTGGTCCAGGAATTGCAGCGGCTGATGCAGCAGGACGCGTCTCCTGAAGTGCTGGAAGCCGGCCTGATTGCCTGCCAGCAGGCCATGGAGCACTATGAGATTGCTGGCTACGGCACAGCGCGCACCTACGCACAGCTTCTTGGAGACGACGAAGCCGTTCAGATGCTGGAACGGACACTCGACGAAGAGAAAATGACCGACGAGAAGCTCAGCATGATCGCTCAGCAGATCAATGTTCAGGCGATGAACGCCTGATCTGTTCAGAACATTTGTTCAGAAACATAGCAGCCATTCCGCTGTGTACGTTCGAGCAGCGGTGGGCCGCACCATAAGCAATAACAGAAGGACGTGATCCCAAGCAACGGTCACGTCCTTCCTGGTTGATTCAGTCCCCCGCGATAAACACCGGAGCTCCCAGAGGACTCTCGGTTTCGTAACCCTCCTCCTGATGAGAGGACAGGTCCACGCCGCCTATTTCCTCTTTCTCTGTCATCCGTAGTGGCATGACGAGACCAACAATCTTCAGGCTCAGGAAGGTCCCGCCGGCTGCGAGTGCGGCTGCACCAAGGATGCCGATCATCTGCACGATGACCTGATGGGGGTTACCAGCTATCAGGCCGTTCCCGAGGGGGTTGACCAGGGGCGTCGCGAGGATCCCGGTCAGCAACGTACCGACAATGCCGGCCACCCCATGACAGGCGAAAACGTCCAGAGCGTCATCAGGGAACAGCCGGTGCTTATTGGCCACCAGGAAATACGACACGGTGCTCGCAACTGCGCCGATCAGCAAAGCAGCGCCGGGAGTGACAAAGCCGCAGCCCGGCGTGATAGCGACCAGACCGACGACAGCCCCTGTTGCGGCGCCCACAGCTGTAGGTTTACCCGTCCGCACAGTTTCCCACAGCATCCACACCAGAAGAGCGGCAGCAGCAGCGGCGTTGGTATTCAGCAGAGAAATCGCAGCAATCCCGTTGGCCGCCAGCGCACTCCCGGCATTGAACCCCAGCCAGCCAAACCAGAGCAGACCCGTACCGAGCAGCACCAGGGGCACATTGTGCGGAATACTCACGTACCGGGGAAAACCGAAACGTGGTCCAAGCACCAGCGCGGCAACCAGTCCGCTCACGCCGCTGGCAACCTCGACAACGGTGCCGCCGGCAAAATCCAGCAGTCCGAGTTTAAAGAGCCATCCATCTGTGCTCCAGACCCAGTGGGCAAGAGGCGCATAGACCACGAGAACCCAGATGGTGCCGAACAAGACAAATGCAGGAAAGCGCATGCGCTCAACCACACTTCCACTGACGACTGCGAGAGTAATGACTGCAAAAAGAAGCTGGAAAATAACGAACAGGGGCGTAGGCAGCGTACCTGTCACTCCGCTTAAAGTCCCCGCCAGACCGGCTTGCGAGAGCCCGCCGATCAGGGCGTTGCCCCCTGGGCCAAAGGCCAGGCTGTAACCCACAGCGATCCAGGCGACCGCTGCGATGCCCATGGCCGCGAAGCTCATCATCATGGTATTGAGGACGCTGCTGGCCCGGACCAGACCGCCATAAAAGATTGCCAGGCCAGGAGCCATCAACATTACCAGTGCCGCGGCAACCAGCATAAAAGCAGTGTCACCCGTATCGATCCGTGCCGTCTGCCCCCCTGTCTGCGCAAAAGCAGATCCGGACAGAAAAACGGCGAGCCACCATCGACTCATTGTCCACCTTCTGGATTCAAGCGTGTCTCGTTCACAGGAGTCAGGGCCGCGTGCCCTTCCTCGGCGGTCCGAATGCGCACTACCCGCTCCAGCGGTTGCACGAAAATCTTGCCGTCCCCGACTTCTCCAGTGCGTGCGCCCCGCACAATGGCGTCGACAGCCAGCTGAACGAAGGGTTCAGAAACAGCCATCCGGAACTCCACCTTGTCCCGGAACTCGACCATAACGCGTGTGCCCCGGTAGTGCTCAACAATTTCCTGTTCTCCACCATGACCGGACACCCGGCTGAGTGTGATCCCACTGATACCCGCCTGAAACAGGGCTTCTTTCACCTGTTGCACCCGTTCAGGACGGACCACCGCTGTCACCAATTTCATGGATCGACGCTAGCACTTTGTCAACCCCAAATGATGCATTTGTACAATAGTTTAGACACAGAATGCACTTCTTACTCGAAAAGCTAAGAAATTCTTCCAAAGATCCGTCATTTGTACCTAATTTTGCTGATGACCGTCAAACGTATCTGAAGATGACTACATCGTTCCATCTGCACGGCGCACCCAAAGGTGAGAGGAGCAGGCGGCACTGCAAAGTGCTTCTTGTCCTGCCTTTCGCAACAACACCCCTCGCGGTTCGCTTTGTGTGCCCTCAGAGACTCAGCCAATGATTCATTCCGTCATGGCTGAAATTTCCACACGACGGCCAACACACTCTTTTTGAGGACAAAAGAAATCAGGATGACGAGGCCGAACCTCGTCATCCTGAACATTCTCAAAGGGTGCTCTCTACACCACTCTCAAAGCAGCTGGCCTCCTCGACACCCGACCACCCTGCTCTTCTACCTGTTGCGTGGAATGAACCGTGTCATGCAGCGATTCATCTGGAACTTTTATCAGACGGCGAGTCCCTGTGCGTGGGCACTGACATCGCCGCTCTCATACTGCCCAGGGGGCAGATCGATGGCTGGAGTATTGCTCTCGAACTCATCGCTCCAGCCCACTTCCTCCAGAGCCTTCTTCCAGGCGCCGATGCTCTCGTTCCGGTAGATCTGGTACGCCGCCATGCCAACCTCAGGGCCACCACGTGCGATCACGCTTTCCACCCAGGCCCATTTGGCAGATACGTTGCGCAGTTCAGCAGTGGTCCGCAGTTCCTTCTGAATGCGCTTGAGGCGCTTTTCAATGGTCTGCACGCCGGCGAAAGGGTCAGCGAAGTGGGGCGTGTGCCGCTTGGGGACAAACGGGCTGATGCCCAGGGCAATCCGGTTGATGCCTGCCAGTTCCTTGGTAAAGGAAATCAGCTCTGTAATGTCGTCGTCGTTCTCTGGACCCAGACCGATCATCATGTACACCTTCAGACCGCTGAAATTCAGGTCCCGGCTGATCTGTGCCGTCTTGAGCAGGTCCTCGGTCGTAATGCCTTTCTTGAGCCACCGGCGCAGGCGCTCGCTGGGGGCATCGCTGGCCACCGTGAAGGTGCGCAGGCCACCGGCCTTGAGAATTTCGGCCAGTTCCGCATCGACGGTATCGGCACGAATGGAACTGACGCCCAGCTTGACGCCGCGGTCGGTCAGGGTGCGGCCCACAAACTTGGTATGCGGGAAATCACTCAGGGCCGCGCCGACCAGCCCGACCTTCTCTGCCCAGTCGGGAATGACATCCAGCAGTTCCTGAGCCTGGTTGTTGCGGTTCGGGCCGTACATGGTCCGGGCCAGGCAGAAGGTACAGGGACGCGGGCAACCGCGCTGCGCTTCAACCAGGAACATGTTGCTCAGCTCACTGTGCGGCGTGACGATCTGGCTGTAGGCCGGCAGGAGCTCCTTGGGCGCCGTGGCCCACTTGGGCTCGTGGGTATGCCGGGAGGGCAGGAAAATACCGGGCATGCCATCCACGAGGTCGTAGAAGTCCTCCCGGGTCTGCGACTCCCGCAGCGCCTCGCTGATCACCGGAACAATCTGCTCACCGTCACCGATGATGATCACGTCGGCAAAGGGGGTCAGCGGGTAGGGGTTGGAACTGGTGAAAGGCCCACCGATCATAACCACCGGATCGCTGTCATCGCGCTCTTCACGCAGAGGGCGCATGCCCGCCACAGCCAGGGTGCGGATGATGTTGGTCAGGTCCAGCTCGAAGCTGACGCTCAGGGCGAACAGTTCACAGTCTCCCGCGTCACGCCCGGATTCCACGGTAGGCAGGGCCTGTCCGGTCCGTTCGAAAGCCTCGACATCGTCCGGAAGAAAAGCGCGTTCGCAGGCGACCCCTTCTTCCTGGTTGAACATGCGGTAGATCACCTGATAGCCCAGCGAGGCCATGCCTACGCTGTAGCGGTTGGGAAACGCGAGCGTGACGCGAATAGGAGCCTGCTTGAACAGGGTGCCTGTTTCCGCGTCGAGCATCGGTTTAAGTTCATTGCGCCAGTACGACAAAAGTCCTCCGGAGTGCGCGGAAGACCTCAGGAGTGGTTCAGGAGGTCTGGCGCGTCACAGCCGATTATTGTACCGTTTTTTGTTGCCTCAACTGAAGCGCGGCTCACTTCGGCCGCCGCAGTCTCAATCCAGGCGGCCCAGAAAGGCGTGGGTGCGGTACGTCAGCGTGACCAGACCTTCGTGCTCGTGGGCATCGAACGCACGGTCAAGGTCCTGATACAGCGCCACAGAGCGCGGGTCTCCAGGGGCCGGCAGGTAGCTCACACTGCCGGCCAGGGCACGCAGCCGCTCACGGGACGCTTCAAGCGGGTTATCGAAGATCCGGTGTTCCCATCCTCCCGGCATAAAACGGGGCAACTCTGACTCGGGCACCCGGGTCGCCAGCTCCGGAGTTCCAGCGTCCTGGTGGCTTGCTACCACAGCACCATACGCACGGTTAAACGGAGCATCGACACCACGCCAGTCGTTCCAGACAAACAGCACCCGGCCCTCCGGGCGAAGGATCCGCCGGAGCTCACGTAAGGTCGCTTCAGGCTCAAACCAGTGAGCAGCTTGAGCGGCAGTGACCAGCCTGACTGAGCTGACCGCCAGTCCGGTCGTTTCGGAGGTGCCGGCCTGTACAGCAAGCTGTCCGGACTGGATATGCGTCTCCAACCCGGCTGGAAGCTGCGCACGCATCTCGGGGTTGGGCTCCACCGCGATTACCTGGGCACCGTGGGCCAGCAACAGGCGAGTAAACAGGCCTGTACCTGCGCCCAGGTCTGCCACGAGTCCAGCCAGGAGGTTCTGCGATGCCAGCCACTCGCCCAGCGCGTCCGGGTAGCCGGGCCGGGCGGCGGCATACACGTCTGCACGGCCGAGAAAACGGTCAGGGTTGCTCAAGTGTCACTCCGGGCTGGCGCCCCCGATGAAGTTTCCCGATCAGGCGAAGTGGCATCTCCTGGCGTGGCAGAAACCACCAGCTGCCGCGTCAGCGCTGGATTCCTGTCCTGCGGGGTCACGGGGCTGCCCAGTTCCAGGTCCCGGGCCCCGGCCGTTCCGAAGGGGCGCGCCGCCGGAGCAGGAGGGCCGCTGGGACGCCACGCACTGGCCACAAAAAACACCAGCCCACCCAGTACCGTGGCCATCACCAGAAACCACAGCAGACGCCAGAGCACGGTCGAGGCACCGACGATAAAGGCGCCCAGTCCAGAAAGCAGCTGCCCGGCCAGCCACACGGCCGCCAGAGCCGTGACCGCCAGCAGCACCACGCCCGCCAGGGCAATCAGGACGCGCGTCATGGACGCAGTCTACCAGTCTGCCCGGACACGGCCGAATGCTTGCCGTACCCTGCTGAACGTGAAGGTTGTGGACACGGAACTCCTGGTAATTGGCGGCGGCGTGGCCGGTGCGTATGCGGCCCTGACCGCCCGCACCTTCGGAGCAGATGTCGTGCTGGCCTGCAAGACACCGTTGACGGGCGGCTCGACGCGCTGGGCGCAGGGGGGTATTGCGGCGCCCGCCGGGCCAGGAGATGAAGCAGCACACGGGGAGGACACCCTGCGCGCCGGGCGGGGCCTGTGCGAGCCGGAAACAGTGGCCCGCTTTGTGGCCGAGGCCCGCGCGCACGTCGAGACGCTGCGCGATCTGGGTGTGGCCTTCTCCCCTATCCATACCCTGGAAGGGGGGCACAGCTGCCCCCGTATCCGCCACACCGGTGACGCCACCGGCCATGCCATCAGCGAGGCTCTGGCCCGCGCACTGGAAGCCACCCAGGGGGCTGGGCTCCGCCTGCTGGAAGGGGCTTTTGCCAGCAACCTGCGGCTGCACGCCGGCCAGGTGGTGGGCGCCGACCTGATCACGCCGCAGGGACCTGTGCACGTGCGTGCCGGAGCGGTCCTGCTGGCGACCGGAGGCTTCGGGCAGCTGTTTCCCGTCACCACCGCTCCTCCTGAAGGCACCGGAGATGGCTTGGCGCTGGCCTACCGGGCCGGGGCGGCGCTGCGCGACCTGGAATTCGTGCAGTTTCATCCGACTGCAGTAGTGATAGGGGGCAAGGCACATCTGGTGACGGAAGCCGCGCGCGGAGAAGGAGGCGTGTTGCGCAATGCCCATGGTGAGCGCTTCATGACCCGTTACGATCCGCAACTGGAACTTGCCCCCCGCGACACGGTCGCCCGGGCCATCGCCGCAGAAATTTCCCGGACTGGCCGGGTTGACCTGGACCTGCGCCACCTGGGAGAAGCCTTTGTGCACGCGCGTTTTCCAACCGTCAGCCAAACGCTTGCTGGCCTGGGCCTGAATATGGGGCGCGATCTTATTGCGGTGCAGCCTGCGGTGCACTACACGATGGGCGGCGTACAGACTGACACTTACGGCCGCACGACCATTCCTGGGCTCTACGCTGCGGGCGAGGTGGCCTCTTCCGGACTGCACGGCGCCAACCGGCTGGCCAGCAACAGCCTTTCGGAGGGTCTGGTGTTCGGAGCGCGGGCAGCGCGGGAAGCGCTGGCTGTAGGAAGCCTGCCGCTCCATGACGGGGAAGCTGTCCCAGCTCCCGGCGCGGACACGGCGGGTTTACCCGCCCTCCGTGCCCGGGTTGCTGGTGCGGCCGGTCTCCTTCGCAGTGGAGCCGGGTTGCGTGCGGTGCTGGATGCTCAGCCCCTCCCAGCCAGTCCCACCTTGTCCCGCGCAGCGCTGGAAGCTGCAAACCTCGAGCTGCTGGCCGGACTGCTGATCCGCGCCGCCCTGTCGCGCGAGGAGTCAAGAGGGGGTCATGCCCGGCAGGACTTTCCATGTGAGGCGCCCCAGGCCGTTCATACAGTCCAGACATACGAAGGCACGGTAGCCACACTTACGGCTGTTCCAGTACGGCAGAGCGTGCTAAGGTTCAGCGCGTGATTTCTCTCACAATACGATCTTGGAGACTGTCGTGCTGAGCCTTGATGACCGGCTCCGTGCCGCGCTGGCTGAGGATATCGGGCGTGGTGACGCGACCACTCTGGCCACCATTCCGGCGTCGCAGACAGCCCGGGCAGAGGTCCTGATGAAAGAAAGCGGGGTACTCAGTGGCCTGGACGTCGCCGCGCGGGTGTTTACTCTGATGGACCCGAGGCTGACCGTCCGGTGGAGTGCCGTGGACGGCGAGCAACGCGAGCGGGGCCCGATTGGCGTGATTGAAGGTCCGGCCCGCAGCCTGCTGAGCGCCGAGCGTCTCGCCCTGAACCTGCTGCAGCGGCTGTCCGGCGTGGCCACGCAGACGCGGCGCCACGTGGACGCCCTGGGCTCCGGTCATACGCAACTGCTCGACACCCGCAAAACCACACCTCTGTGGCGTGATCTGGAAAAGCAGGCCGTACGCCATGGTGGGGGGCTGAACCACCGCGCCGGTCTGGACGACGGCATCCTGATCAAGGACAACCATGTGGCGGCGGCCGGGGGCGTGACCGAGGCGATCTGCCGTGCGCGCACTCACGCCTACCTGCTGAAGGTGGAATGTGAGGTCTCGGACCTAGCCGGTCTCCGTGAGGCCCTGCGCGCCGGGGCAGACCGGGTGCTGCTGGACAACATGAACGACGACCTGCTGGCCGAGGCGGTTGCCGTGCGCAATGAACTCGCTCCGCACGTCACCCTGGAAGCCAGCGGCAACATGACCCTGGAGCGTCTGCCGAAGGTCGCGACCAGCGGCGTGGACTACGTCAGCGTGGGGGCGCTGACGCATTCCGCTCCGGCGCTGGACATCAGCCTGAATTTTCTATCCTCCCGCACCGAGACCCAAGCATGACCGACCGTCCCGTCACTCCCGTCATCCCCCGCCCCCAGACGCCGCACCGTGATCTGCTGCAACTGGAGGTGCTGCCGGACGAGGCCCAGATGCGGGCTGACATCGAGCAGCTGCGCCAGGAGAAAAACGCTGTCATTCTGGCGCACAACTATCAGCGCCCGGAAGTCCAGGTCATCGCGGATTTTGTAGGTGACTCGCTGGGCCTGTCGCGGCAGGCTGCCCGGACAGACGCCGAAGTTATCGTGTTTGCCGGGGTGCACTTCATGGCCGAAACCGCAGCGATTCTCAACCCGCACAAAACCGTGCTGCTGCCTGACCTGCGCGCCGGCTGTTCGCTGGCCGATACCGTCACGGCGCAGGGCGTCCGCGACTGGAAGGCATCGAACCCAGGCGGTCTGGTCGTGACGTACGTGAATACCACAGCGGACGTCAAGGCCGAGTCGGATTACTGCTGCACCAGCGGCAACGCTGTGCAGGTCGTGCAGAGCCTGCCTCAGGACGTACCTGTCCTGTTTGCACCCGACCGCTTCCTGGCGGCCCATGTTATCCGCGAGACGGGGCGGGCCATGGACGTCTGGGACGGAGCGTGTCATGTTCACGAGGCCATCCGCCCCGAGGACGTGCAGAGCCAGCAGGCGGCTTACCCAGACGCCGAGCTGCTGATTCACCCGGAGTGCGGCTGCTCCAGCCGTATTCTGTCGGCCATTCCTGAACTGCAGCTGTATTCCACCGAGGGCATGATCCACCGGGCGCAGGCCAGCGCCGCGCAGGAATTCATCGTGGTCACTGAAACTGGCATGGTAACCCGCTTGCAGCACGACGTGCCCGGCAAGACCTTTATTCCGGTCAGCCGCACGGCCTGCTGCGAGTACATGAAGATGATCACGCTGGGCAACATCCTGGAGAGCCTGCAAAACCTTCAGCCGCGCGTGACGGTTCCTGAGGAGATCCGCACGCGGGCGCTGCTGCCCATCGAGCGCATGCTGGCGATTGGTTGAAGAAGGCAACAGGAAAGGGCGGAAGGAACTGACCTTCCGCCCTTTGACCTGCCGGATTACATCTGGTTGATCTTCTCGATGATGTGATCGGCGAACGCGCTGGTCTTGACTTCCTGCGCGCCCTCCATGGAACGGGCGAAGTCGTAGGTCACCGTCTTCTGCTGAATGGTCTGGTCCAGGCCCTTGAGGATCAGGTCAGCGGCCTCGGTCCAGCCCATGTAGCGCAGCATCATTTCGCCGCTCAGGATCACCGAGCTGGGGTTGATGACGTCCTTGCCGGCGTACTTGGGCGCAGTGCCGTGCGTGGCCTCGAAGATGGCGTGGCCAGTCACGTAGTTGATGTTGGCGCCCGGAGCGATACCGATCCCACCGACCTGTGCGGCCAGCGCGTCGCTGATGTAGTCGCCGTTGAGGTTCAGGGTGGCGATCACGTCATAGTCGGTGGGGCGCAGCAGGATCTGCTGCAGGAAGTTATCCGCGATCACGTCCTTGATCACGATGCCGTTGGGCAACTGCAGCCAGGGACCGCCGTCGAGCTCCACGCCGCCGAACTCGCGCTTGGCCAGTTCATAGCCCCAGTCGCGGAAGCCACCTTCGGTGAACTTCATGATGTTGCCCTTGTGAACCAGCGAAACGCTCTTGCGGCCGTTGTCGATGGCAAACTGAATCGCGGCGCGGACCAGACGCTCGGTACCTTCGCGGGACACCGGCTTGATGCCGAAGGAGCTCGTCTCCGGGAAGCGGATCTTGGTGACCTTCATTTCACGGGTCAGGAAGCCGCGCACCTTGTCGGCCTCGTCGGTGCCAGCGCGGTATTCGATGCCGGCGTAAATGTCTTCGGTGTTTTCACGGAAGATCACCATGTCGACGTCCTGGGGACGCTTGACAGGGCTGGGCACGCCGTCGAAGTACTGCACGGGACGCACGCAGGCGTACAGGTCCAGTTCCTGACGCAGGGCGACGTTGATGCTGCGGATGCCAGTGCCCACTGGGGTGGTCAGCGGGCCCTTGATCCCGAACAGGTACTCGTTGAACGCGTTGATGGTGCTCTGGGGCAGCCACTCGTTTTCACCGTAGACCTGCAGGCTCTTCTCGCCGGCATAGACTTCCATCCACTCGATCTTGCGCTCGTCGCCGTAGGCTTTCTGCACGGCAGCGTCAAACACCCGCACCGAGGCACGCCAGATATCCGGGCCGGTGCCGTCGCCTTCTACGAAGGGAATGATGGGGTGGTTGGGAACCACCAGTTTGCCGTTCTGCATCGAGATCTTCTCGCCCTGCGCGGGCACTTTGATGTACTTATCCATGACCTGACCACTTTACTCCCAGGGAACGGTCAGGTGGCTTTGTGTAGGTGTTACCCGAATGGTGTACACGCAGTCCAAAAATTTTGAGCTGTCTGTGAGCTCCATCGGTAAACCACCTTAAACATATGACCTGCAAACTTACAGGCGCTTGAATCCCCTGCTCATCTGCCCAGCCGTCGCAAGGAGCGATGTTAAAGGAGTCCCCTTTGGACAATTCAATCAGCAGGAGGTCCACTATGTCCGATAAGTCAACCGCGGAAAATATGCTCGATGCGGCCGCAGCCAAGGTAAATGAGACGGCAGACCGGGCCCGCGAGGCCGGGCACAATGTGGCCCATGCCGTGACCGGAGACGCACATCACAAGGCTGAAGCGCTGGAGGACCGGGGCAAGGCCGAGTTGCATAACCGCGAGGCAAATGCCGAGTTTCACGAAGGCAAACACGAAGCCACGGACGGTGACGGTCACTAAGTCCCGCCCATTGTGGTGAACCTCCCCTGAGCGGGAGGTTTTTTCATGCCAGAAGCGTGAACATTGCGTAAACTTGCGCGCATGACCACAACTCCCCGGCGTGTCTCACGCCGTGAACAGCAGCGTCAGGGCGGCACCGGTGCGAAGGTAACCATTCGCACAACCCTGATCGCCTATGCGTTCATGCTGCCGTTTCTGGCCCTGCTGGTGCTGTATCACACCTGGCCGGTGTTTTTCGGCACGTACCTGGCGTTTACGAAATACAACATCATCAGTCCGCCCCAGTGGGTAGGCCTGGAGAACTTCCAGACGCTGCTGAAAGACGAACAGTTCTGGTCGGGGCTGCGCAACAGCCTGAAATACATCCTGGTAGTGCCGGTGATTCAGATTCTGAGCATCCTTCTAGCACTGCTGGTCAACCGGCCGCTGAAAGGCATTGGGTTTTTCCGCACGGCCTACTACGTGCCGGTCGTCACCAGTTTCGCGGTGGTCGGACTGATCTGGACCTGGATGTACCAGCAGGGCGGGCCGGTCAACGCCGTTCTGATGACCCTGGGACTGATGAATGAGGACCGCAGCCTGCTGAACAACCCAGCCACTGCCCTGACAGCCGTGATGTTCGTGACGCTGTGGAAGGGAGTCGGGTACTACATGGTGCTGTACCTGGCTGGCCTGCAGAGTATTGCGCCGGAGCTGGAAGAAGCGGCCATGATCGACGGCGCCACCAGAATGCAGGTGTTCTGGAACATTACCCTGCCGGGGCTGCGGCCCACCATCCTGGTATGCAGCCTGCTCTCCACCATCAGTGCCATCAAGGTCTTTGAGGAAATTTACGTGATGACCCAGGGTGGTCCGGCGGGCAGCACCTACTCGGCGCTGTTCTTCACATATTCGCGGGCCTTCGTGGACTTCCAGTACGGTCTGGCCGCCGCCGCAGGGCTAATTATCGCCGTGATCAGCATTATTTTCGGGCTGATCAACTTCAAGCTCACCCGTGGAGGCAAGACCGATGCCTGAGATGACCGTCACCCAAGCATCCACCCACGAAAGCGCCATGCTGGAGCATGCGCGGGTCGCCGCAGCGCTCAAGGCGCGCCGGCAACGGAACACCCGGCTGACCAACGTGGTCGCCTACAGCGTCCTAATCGTGATCGCGCTGATTATGCTCTATCCGTTCTACTGGACGCTGATTACCTCGTTTGAACCCACCGGCAACATCTATGAGGCCAAGCTGCTGCCCAAAGGCTTCAGCCTGCGCAACTACGCCGAGATCTTCTCGGGCACGACCGTGCCGTTCTGGCGCCTGATCGTCAACAGTCTGGTGATCTGCACGCTTGGCGTCACACTGACCGTCACACTGGCCGCGCTGGCCGCCTACCCGCTGTCCAAGATGCACTTCCCCGGCCGGGATCTGATTTTCTACGCAATCCTGGTGCTGATGGTCCTGCCCAACGAGTCCGGGCTGATCGTCAACTACATCACGACCATCAAACTGGGGCTGCTGCAACAGACCAACCCGGTGGTGGACGCCATCCGCCAGTACATGGCGGTGGTGCTGCCGGGACTGGCCAGCATCGTGGGGCTGTTTCTCCTGCGGCAGGCCTACCTGAGCGTGCCGCAGGAACTGATCGAGGCCGCGCGTATTGACGGCGCCCCCGAACTGACCATCTGGAGGCGGGTGCTGCTGCCGCTGGCGCTGCCCACCATTGTGGCGTTCTCGATCCTCGAATTCGTCGCGTACTGGAACAGCTTTCTCTGGGCGCGCATCATGCTTCCCGACAAGAACATGATGCCGCTGTCGGCCGGGCTGCTGGAACTGTCGGGGACCTTTTCCACCAACAGCCGCGCGGTCATGGCCGGCGCGGTGATCACAATCATCCCGATCCTGATCGTATTCATGCTGGGCCAGAAGTACTTTATGAAGGGCCTGGAAGGCGCGGTCAAAGGCTGATGTTCCGCAGAAAACAGACGTTTTATGTCAACGCGCGGGCCATCATCGAGGGAGAGGCAAAAAAGCTGAGGTTCCCGGGCAGACACCCCAAAGCGTTCGACAGCATTCCCGGTGACCTGCGGCGCGAAGTCTACGAAGAGACCGGCCTGACGGTCACCCGCTTTCTGAGCCCCGTGAACGAAACGCGAGGCAGCACACCGGAAGGCGACGTCGGATGCCTGCACTCCTCTTTCGTGTATCAGACGCTTTGGGGCCGGATTGACGGCATCGGTTCTTTCCGCGTGCATGCCGAGCGGCACAAATGGATTGGTCTTCGCCAGCGTTTTGAGCAGCGACCGGATTACTTCAGCGGGCGCATGCATGAAACGATGACACATGACTCGCGCCTCCAGGAAGTCAGGATATGAGTCTTCCCTACCGAACGCTGGAACGCAGATGGGACGTCATCGTGGCTGGGGGCGGCACGGCAGGAGCGGTGGCTGGCATCGCTGCGGCCCGGACCGGCGCGCGTGTGCTGGTGGTCGAAGCGCAGGGCAGCCTGGGCGGCACCGGCACGAATGCCTGGGTGACGCCACTGATGCGCAATGTGTCCGGGGGACAGAACCTGAACCGCGGTCTGACCGAGGAGATCAAAGCCCGTCTGCGCGAGAGGGGTGACGGAGCCATTGATCCGGGCGGCAACGACAACTGGTTCAATCCCGAAGGCCTGAAATTCGTACTGGACGACCTGTTGCATGAGGCGGGGGCGGAAGTCCTGTTTCATACCCAGGTGGTGGCGCCGCTGCTGGACAAGGAACAGATCACCTCTCTGGTGGTGCACAACAAGGGAGGGCTGCAGGCCCTGAACGCCAGTGTGTTTATAGACGCCACCGGAGACGCGGACATAGCGGCTGGTGCCGGTGTCCCCTGCCACGGGGGTGACGAGCAGGGCCTGCATCAGGCCATGAGTCTGCGTTTCACGCTGGCCGGTGTGGACACGGCGCGCCTGTGCGCCTTTCTGAAAGCCCATGGACAGCCTCAGGCCTCGGCTGAGTTCCTGCACTTCTGGATGGTGTGGGACCGTAACTCCAGTCTCGAACCCCTGTTCCGCCGGGCTGTGGAGCAGGGCGTGCTGCTGGAGCGCGACGGGGACTACTTCCAGGCCTTCAGCGTGCCGGGCCGCCCCGGTGAGCTGTCGTTCAACTGCCCACGCATCCGCCCGGATCTGCACGACGGCACTGACCCATGGCAGCTCAGCGAGGCCCAGGTGGACGGGCGACAGGCCATCACCCGCCTGACCGCTTTTTGCCAGGTCTTTCTTCCAGGGTGCGAAGACGCCTTTGTCGGTGTGGTCGCCCCAATGGTCGGCGTGCGCGAGACAAGACGTATTCAGGGTGACTACACCCTGAGCGTGACGGACATCCTGGACTGCGCCAGGTTCGAGGACTCGATCTGTCGCAACCACTATCCGGTGGACATTCACAGCGTCAAGGGAGGCGCAAAACTGCTGCACGAGCGTGAAGGGCAGGCCCCATACTTTGCTCCCGACGCCTGGCATGAGATTCCATACCGCTGCATCGTGCCTCAGGGCGTGCAGAACCTGCTGGTGCCGGGGCGCGCTGCAAGCAGCACTTTCGAGGCACAGTCCAGCATCCGGGTGCAGCAGAACTGCCACAGCATGGGCGAGGCGGCGGGCATAGCGGCGGCCTGGGCGGCATACGATCACCACGGCCGGGTGCGCGACGTGAATGTCCGCGTTCTGCAGGACGAAATACGCCGGCGCGGTGGTGTGGTGTGACGCGCATCTTCAATCCGGCCGATCCGCACGCCACACCCATGGTCAACGGCGTACCCTACCGGATCGTCCGCCGCGTGCTTGGAGGGGTGCCGTGCCTGCTGGAGTTGCCGCCGGAAGGCGGTCCAGTCCGGGCGGTGTGTCTGGTGTTCCACGGGGCCTGGGCCGCCAAGGAAGGCAAACTGGGCGTGTACTCGATGCTGGCGGCACAGGGCGTCGCGGTCGTCATCCCGGACGCGCCGCTGCACGGTGAACGTGAGGCGGACACCCCGGCTGGCCTGAACGCCCGCGAATACGTATGGGAGAGCGTGAGGCGCAGTGTGGCCGAAGTCCCGGCCTTGCTGCAGGCCCTGGACGATACCTTCGGTGTTCTGCCGCTGTGGGTCACAGGCAGCAGCATGGGCGGATACGTCACCCTGGCTCTTCTTCAGTCACAGTCCCGTGTGCAGCGGGCCGCCGCGCTGATCACCTCGGGGGTGTGGCATGAGCCTCAGGTGCGTACTCCAGAACTTCATGCCTTTCTGGATCAGTACCGGCCCCTGACCAATGCCGGAGCCTGTTCGCCGACGCCACTGCTGCTGGCCAGTGGGGAGGTGGACCCGGCCTTTCCACTGGACCGTCACCATGTGCCCACCGCCGACGCCATGCGCAGGGCCTACGCCGCAGCTGGAGCCCCCACCCACTTTCAGGAAGCCGTCTTCCCCGGCGTGGGCCACTACACCAGTCAGCGCATGAGGGACCTGACCGTGCGCTTCCTGCTGGCAGAATGACGCGGTGACGGATCAGCGCGCCGACCACCCCTCTGACACACCTCATATTCTTCTGGTGCCGCCTGACACCCGGCCTCCAACTCTGGATCTGCCGGCAGGATTGGGGCGCATGGTCGGCGCACGGGTCAACGTGCCTCCCGCTGAGGCCCTGCCGAACTTCTTTTCTCCTGGAGACACCACGGCCCTGCACAGGTGGGTGCTTCAGCAGGCACCGAGGGCAGATGCGCTGGTCATCTGCCTGGAAACTCTCTGCCTGGGCGGCATGATTCCGGCCCGGCGGGTACCTGACACCCTGGACGCGGCCATGGAACGGCTGGAGACGCTTCGGGAGATCAAACGGCTGAACGCTGGATTACGCATCTACGCTTTCGGCGTGGTTGTGCGGGTGGCCCACGACAACGATCCGCACGAGGAAAAGCCCTACTACGGCGAATGGGGCCGCGAACTGCGCGCCTACAGCACGGCGTTTGACCGTCATGCGCGGCACGGCGAGCCTGAACGTGCGGCCCTGGTGCAGGCACGCGCTGCGGTCCCGTCCGATGTCCTTGAAGACTGGCTGGCAACCCGGGAGCGTAACCGCGCCCTGCATCTGGCGGCCATGGACCTGCTGCACGCAGGGGTTCTGGAGCATCTGTGCCTGACGCTCGACGACACCAGTGAATACGGTCTGGCCGCGTTCGATCGCCGCCTGCTCGAAGCGCGCGCCGACGAACTGATGCTGTGGGAACGCTTCGATACCTACCCTGGTGCCGACGAGGTGCCCTGCGCCCTGATGACACGTGCCCTACGGCATGGGCGCCCGCCGGCACAGGCCTGGGTCCGATACAGCGGGACCCTGGGGGCTGCCACCGGAATGATCTACGAGGACCGGCCCGCGGGCGAACTGGTACAGGCCCACCTGCGGGCTGCGGGGTGCGTTCTGGCCGAAAGCCCTCAGGAGGCTGACTTCGTGCTGGCTGTCAATACGCCGGGACGGCGGCAGGCCAACCTGCAGCCGGACCTGGCCACGGTGGATACACCCGACCGACATCTTCCAGCTTTTGTAGATGAGCTGAGGTCAGACCTGCACAAAGGGCGCCCGGTGAGCCTGGCCGACATTGCCTATCCCAACGGCGCTGAGCGCCGGCTGTGGACCCTGCTTCACGGGGCGCCGCTGTCACAGCTGGCCGGGTACAGTGCGTGGAATACGGCCGGGAACACCCTGGGCTCAGCGGTCGCCTTCGGAGCGCTGGCTCCACTGGTTCAGGACCGCGCCGCACAGATAGAAATGGTCTTCACCCGCATGGTGGACGACTCGCTGTATCAGGCCTGGACCCGCCCCGAAGTCCGCGCGGCGCTATCCTCTCCCAGTCCCTTTGATCTGGGCGGGCAGCGGGCTGAAGCGGAAGCTGCCCTGCAGCGCATCATCACACCCCGTATCCATGCTCTCTGGAACACCCACTTTGCTGGCACAGGTCTGTCGCTGCACCTGGGTGAAGCCCACCTGGCCTGGCCACGGCTGTTCACCGGGGTCTTCCCTCTGCGCGTTGCGCACGCATCCGGTCCACTCTCCCCTGCGGCAACCGCAGGCGAGCAGTAACAATAAGCTCATGAATTCCGGTGACGCTTTCCCATCTCCACTGCTGGCCCTGGACATCGGCGGCACTTCCATTCGTGCAGCGCTGGTTCAGGGCAGCCAGGTCCTGGAACGGCAGGAATCCGCCACGCCCAAACCAGCCACACCGGACGCCGTCATAGCCGCAGCCCTGGAGCTGGCGCTGCCTCTGTCCAGCCACGCACGAGCGGTCGGCGTGGCCTGCGCTGGAGCCGTGGCCCGTGGTCGCGTGACGGCCACTGCGGCCCATACCTTTCCAGGCTGGACCGACATTCCCCTGGCTGATGAGCTGGCCCGGAAGCTCGGGCTCCCCTGCGCCGCCCTCAACGACGCCCGGGCCGCCGCCTGGGGCGAGTACGTGGCTGGAGCAGGCCAGGGCAGCACCGAGTTCATGTTTGTCACAGTCAGTACGGGGGTGGGAGCCGGGCTGATTCTGGGCGGGCAGCTCCATCTGGCAGCAAACGGACTGGACGCCGAGATCGGCTTTGTGAGTGTGCCTGCCCAGTGGGGGCCCGGCGTCAACATTCCGCCGCTGGGACATCTTGGTCCCCTCGAATTTGAAACCAGCGGTACAGCACTCGGCGCGCGGGCACAGGTGTTGGGATTTTCCAGCGCCCGGGCCCTGTGTGACGCCGCCGAAGCAGGAGATCCCCGTGCCGAGGCCGAATACCAGCGTTCAGCCGCTCTCCTGGCCTGGAAACTCGCGGATGTGGCCGCTCTGCTGGGAATTACCCGGGTTGCACTGGGTGGCAGCGTAGGTCTGCGCTCCGGCTACCTGGACCGGGTTCGCGCCAGCCTGAGCCACTTTCCGGAGCGGTATCAGCCGGAAGTGGTGCATGCCCGGCAGGGGGCGGACGCCGGGCTCCTGGGCGCAGCGCTGTGGGCCGGACAGACAGGCTTGCAATTGTAAAGTGAAGACCAGATCCCGCCCTGTTGCCGCCACCTGTTTGAGGGAACTTTTGATCGTCTGACAGCGTGTTTACGCCGCTGTCGCGGGCGTGTTAGCCTCCCCATACCTGTAAGGAGGCAACATGACCAGCACGCTGATGGAGGGCTTCCTCCCGTTCGAACACGAGCCGTACTTCGCCTTTGGAGACGCGGCCGTGGCACAGCAGCAACGCGACGCTTACCGCCGCGTGCGTGAGCAGTACGTCGGGCAGTCCTTTCCGATGATTCTGAATGGAGAGCGCGTGAACGGCGCCGAGACCTTCGAGGTCCGCAATCCCGCCGATACCCGTGAGGTCGTCTGGCGCTTTCCAAAGGCGACTCCTGCCCAGCTGGAGCAGGCCATCGAGGGGGCCAGGGCCGCCTTCGATGAGTGGCGCTTCAGTGAACCGTTCCAGCGCGCCAGCATTTTCAAGCGCGCGGCCGAATTGATGCGCAGGCGCCGCATGGAGTTCAACGCCGTGATGGGTCTGGAAAACGGCAAGAACTGGGCCGAGGCCGACGGAGAAATCGCCGAATGCGTGGATCACTTTGAGGTCTTCGCCCGAGAAGCGCTGCGCTGGGGCCAGGGCAAGCCGGTCTACCCCATGCCCGACGAGCACGTCACCATGGTCTACGAGCCCATCGGTGTGGTCGCGGTCATCAGCCCCTGGAACTTTCCGGCGGCCATTCCCCTGGGCATGGCGCTTGGTGCCATCGCCGCAGGCAACACGGTGGTCTGGAAACCGGCCAGCGAGACCCCACTGAGCAGCCTGCTGCTGGTCGAACTTCTCTTCGAGGCCGGGCTGCCACGCGGAGTGATCCAGTTCATCACCGGCACCGACGACGTGCTGGGCGACCCGCTGGTGGACCACAAGGACATCCGCATGATCGCCTTTACCGGCAGCAAGGAAATCGGCTGCCGCATCATGGAGCGCGCCGCCAAGGTGCAGCCCGGCCAGCGCTGGCTCAAGCGCGTCATGGCTGAAATGGGCGGCAAGGACCCCACAGTGGTGTGCGCCGACGCCGATCTGGACGCAGCCGCAGCCGGCATTGTGCAGGCCGCGTTCGGGTACGCCGGACAGAAGTGCAGTGCCTGCAGCCGCGTGATTGCAGAAGACAGCGTCTATGACGAGCTGCTCGAGCGGGTCGTGCAGCTGGCCAAAGACCTCAAGGTCGGCTCGCCTGAGGACAACGCGGTGCTTGGCCCGGTTATTCACGAGGGCAGCGCCCAGCGCATCATGGGATATATCGAACGCGGTCAGCAGAGCGCACGTCTGGTCCTGGGCGGCGGGCGGGCGGGCTGTGGAGACCGTGAAGGCGGCTACGTGCAGCCCACGATTTTCGCGGATGTGGACCCCAAGGATCCCCTGTTTCAGGAGGAGATTTTCGGGCCCGTCCTGGCCTTTACCCGGGCCACTGACTGGCACCACGCCATCGAGCTGGCCAACGACTCCGAGTACGGCCTGACCGCCGCCTTCTACAGCCGCGATCCGCGCAAGATCGACGAGGCCCGCCGCCGCATTCAGGTTGGCAACCTCTACATCAACCGTAAGTGCACGGGCGCGCTGTCGGGCACGCATGCCTTCGGGGGCTACGGCATGAGCGGCACCAACGCCAAGGTCGGCGGCCCGGACTACCTGTTCTGGTTCCTGCAGACCAAGACCATCGCACAGAAGTACTGACCCGACGCCCTCACATCAGGCCATGCGGGGGCAACCGATGTCAGGCGCTTCCCGCCGCCTTTTTTGACCCCTGCGCCTCTGCGCCGGAGAATGGCACCTATGACAACAGACCCCCACGACGAACGTGCCAGCCGGGCGCACCTTGCTTTTGCCCGCCTCCTGCCCAAGCTGTTCAGGGGTGGGCAGGCCTTTGTAGGCGTAGAAGCCTCGCTGAGTGGCCTCAGTGCCGGACTGGCAGTGACGCGCCCGGCCGGTCTGCCGCACAGCGTGGCTGAGCTGGTCGCCCACATCAACTACTGGCACCGCTGGATGCTGGACATCATCGAGTCCGGTCAGGCCACGCCCTATCCCCGCCACGCTGCAGAGACCTGGCCGGAAGTCGGCGAGGAAGACTGGAACCGGGTGCGTCAGGAATTCTACGAACTGCTGGCCCGCATTGACCCGCATGCCGCCCGGCCTGACCTGGCCAGCCCCGTCAACCACGACGAAACCATCGGAGAGCTGCTGGCCGACATGGCCATGCACACCGCCCACCATTTCGGGCAGATCGTAACCGTGCGCCAGGCGCTGGGTGCCTGGCCTCCCCCTGGCGGCGGCGACACGTGGTAAGCGACGTCTTCGGCAAGGCCGTGGGCAACCTCTACCGCGGAGGCCCCGCCAACGTGTCCTGGGCTCAGGCCCTGGACGGGCTTGACGCCGGGCAGGCGTTCCAGGTGCCCGCTGGTCTGCCTCACAGCGTGGCCCAGGTCGTCGCGCACGTCCAGTTCTGGCAGGAACATCTGCTCCGTCTGCTTGCAGGCGAACATCCTGCTGCCCCGGCGCAGGCGGCCGGGGGATGGCCTGAGCCCGGCGAGTGGGAAGCCTTGAAGGCGGCCTTTCTGCGAGACACCGAGGTCCTGCGGGAGCGTGCACGTAACGAGGAGTTTGCGCAGGCCCTGGATTCCAACGGCCGGCCCCACGGCGTGATCCTGACCAATTTTGCCGGCCATGGCCTGTACCACCTCGGTCAGGTCGTGACCATCCGGCAGGTGCTGGGGCTGTGGCCCCCGCCGGGCGGGGGTGACACCTGGTAGAGCCTTCAGGTCGGCAGGAGAGGACCACGGGCCGTACCGAACAGGTGGGCCAAGGTCTGTCCCTGCCGCACATCAGGACCTCAGCTGCCCCGATGTCGGCGCTGCCGAATCCAAGCCGCTGCACTTCATCAGACCGCTTTGTCTTGCCGCTTCTTTGCCCAGTCAGGAGTTCTGCGCATGTCCAACGTCTTCTACCGCTCCAGCAAGCCCTACCCCGTCGCCGTGCGGGGTAAGGGCGTGTACGTCTATGACCGTGACGGCCGCCGGTATCTGGACGGCTCGTCAGGCGCCCTCGTCGCCAACATCGGCCATGGCAGAACGCAGGTAGCCGACGCCATGGCCCGGCAGGCACGGGAACTGGCTTTCGTGCATGGCTCCCAGTTTTCCAGCGATGTTCTCGAGGAGTACGCTGCGCGCCTGTGCACGTTCCTTGATCTGCCGGACTTCCGGTTCTGGGCAGTCTCCGGCGGCTCGGAAGCCAACGAAAGCGCGATCAAACTGGCGCGGCAGTATCACGTCGAGCGGGGCGAGCCAGGACGGTTCAAGGTCATTACGCGCGTGCCCAGCTATCACGGTGCGTCACTGGGTGCCCTGGCCGCTTCCGGAATGGGCGCCCGCCGGGCGCTGTATGCCCCGCTGATGAACGAAGATGCCTGGCCCAAGATGCCCAAGCCTGACCCTTCACTGTCCGGCGAAAACGACGCAGAGCGCCTGCGCGAGGTTCTGGAAGCTTCAGGACCGGAGACGGTCGCTGCTTTTCTGTGCGAGCCGGTTGTCGGGGCCTCCGACGCAGCACTTGCGCCCAATCCGGGCTATCACGTCCGCATTGCTGAAATCTGCCGGGAATACGGCGTGCTGTTCGTGGCCGACGAGGTAATGGCCGGCATGGGCCGGTGCGGCGCCCCCCTGGCCTCCCGCCTGGGTGGAGCGGTCACGCCCGACATCGTGGTCCTGGGCAAGGGGCTGGCCGCCGGCTACGCGCCGCTGGCAGGGCTGGCCGCCAGTCCCACGATCTACCGCACGGTCATGTCAGGCAGCGGCGCGTTCAAGCATGGCTTTACCTACGCGGGGCACCCTGTCAGTGTGGCGGCAGGGCTGAGCGTGCTCAACATTGTGGAAGGCGAGCATCTGACGCACTGCGCCGTGACCCGGGGAAAAAAGCTGCTGGAAGGTCTCCAGATGCTGGCCGCGCGTCACCCGGTGGTGCTGAAGGCACGTGGACACGGCCTGCTCCTGGGCCTGATTCTGGGCGACCCGGAGACCGGAGAGGCATTTCAGACCCCAGGCATCGCCGAGCGGGTCGCCGCTTGCGCGCGGGAGCACGGCCTGCTGACCTATCCGGGCAGTGGCGCGGTCGATGGGGTCCGTGGTGACCATCTGCTGCTGGGACCGCCCCTGAGCATTTCGGACGCGGAAATCAGCGAGATGCTTGACGCTCTGAATCAGGCGCTGGGCAGCTGTGCCTGACCCCAGGGTGCACTAGGGGTCAGGGGCGGCTGGCTTTCAGGCGCTTTTTCTCGGCCCGCACCATCTGCACAAAGCGGGCCAGCCGTGGCGCGCGGTTCCAGCGTTTCGGGTCCAGGCCCACCCGCCAGATAAACTCCACGCCCAGCTTGCGGGTCCAGGCCGGCGCCAGATCAGCGGTCCCGGCCAGCACATCAATGACGCCGCCGCAGCCGATGGTGACCGGCGTGTTCAGAACCTGGCGCCAGTACTGGTTGAACACCTCCTGACGGCCAGCACCCATGGCCGTCAGCAGCAGGTGTGCGCCGCTGTCCCGGACCAGTTCGGCAACGCGCTGGTCTTCGTCAGTCTTGAAATAGCCGTGGTGAATGCCTGCCACCTGAATCCCGAAATCACGGTGGGCGTTCTGGGCCGCCTGCTCGGCGACGCCGGGCTTGGCGCCCAGAAAGAACACCCGCAGTTCAGGACCGTGCCGGGCCATCAGGCCCCGCACGATGTCGAAGCCCGGCGCGCGCGGCACCTGCGTCTGACACAACTCCCGGGCAGCGTACACAATGCCCACGCCGTCAGCCGTGACCAGATCAGCAGCCTGCATGGCCTGGGCGAATTCATCCGAGGTGCGCGACTGCACGATGAACTCGGGATTCAGGGTCACGACGGTATGCCCGGTGCGGGGTGTGGCGAACATCCAGTGGCTGAGCACATCCAGTGTCTCGGGCAAAGAAATCACGTCCAGCGGCAGATCAAACAGCTCAATGCGCTGGCCGGGGGGAGAAGTGACGGTCATGCTGGCGGTGATTGTAACGTCTCTCTGCGCAACACACCCGGCGCCCCTGCCCCAAGGTGCGGTGCGGCAGCGCCGACTGTGCGGCATACTGCGGGACATGTTGCCCGGTGCTTTTGGTGCGTTGCCTACAGAAACCCAGGCGCACCTTCTTTCGGCGGGCCGCCTGGGGCGCTGGGGACGCGCGGACCTGTTGTTCCATCCCGAGGACCCGGCGGAGACCCTTTTTCTACTGACCCGCGGCTCGGTCAGGCTATACCGCCTGGGAACAGGCGCCCGCGAGGTCACGCTTGATGTTCACGGTCCAGGCGCCCTGCTGGGCATCTCGGCCCTGACCCCGGGAGCCTCGTACGGCATGTATGCCGAGGCAATGGACGATACCGAAGCCCTTCAGCTGGGCTGCGGCAACCTGAACCGGGTGCTGCAGGCCCACCCGGCCGTGGGTGTGGCCCTGACCGAGCAGATGACCCAGCAGACGCGCGGGGTGCAGGAGCGGCTCTCGGGACTGGTGTTCCTGGAGGTTTCGCAGCGTCTGGCCCTGGCCCTGCTGGGTCTGGCCGAGCGGGAGGGCCCCTGGCCCGAAGAGGGGTCTCTGGCCTTGAGGGACCGCGTTTCGCATCAGGATCTCGCTCACCTGGTGGGAAGTACCCGTGAAACCATCACAAAGCTGCTGGGAGACTTCCGCATGCGCGGCCTGCTGGACCTGGGTTACCGCCGCATCATCCTGACTGACCGCCCGGGTCTGCAGCGGGCAGTTCGCGAGCCCCTGCGCTAGCTGGTCGTACCGGCAGGACAACCCTGCCACCTCAGCACACACTGATCTGCGCAAAATGCTTTAACGTGGAGCCTCGTGCGGACCGCCACAGCGGCAGTCCGGGCAGGTCCAGTAGCCCGCAGTCGGGGCAGGGAAAGGCGGGCAAGGATGGCGCGGAATGTGGCAGCGGAATACCAGCAGGGCGGGGCAGCGGAGTTTATCCGGCTGCCGTATGGTGCCCTGGAGCAGGCACAGGCTGAGGGCCGGCCAGACGTGGACCGGGCCGCGCTGGTTCAGGCTCTGCGCGCCTACCACCGGGATCTGGGGACCCTGGACCAGGATGTAGAGGCAACGCTGGCGAAGCTGGCTCATCCATTATCCCGGGTGGTGGTGACAGGCCAGCAGGCTGGAGCGCTGACTGGCCCCGCCTACAGTGTGCACAAGGGCGCAGACGCCGCCCTGCTGGCCCGCAAACTGTCTCGCGAGGAGGCGCCGGTGGTCGCGGTGTACTGGGTGGCCAGCCAGGACCACGACGCGGCAGAGGTGGCTTCCACCACCCTGCTGGACCACGCCGAGCGGCTGCACAGGCTGACCCTGGATGTGCCGCAGGGAGTGCCGGTAGGCCGGGTACCGTGGCGTCCGGAATGGACCGCTCAGGTTCACACTCTGCTGGATCAGTTCGACGCCCCGGCCGAGCATGTCGCTGCCGTGCGCTGCCGTCTGGAGCGGGCCCTTGCAGCGGGCGGCAGCTACGCTGACGTGTTTGCACGGCTGATCCACGGCCTGCTCGGGCCTGCGGGCCTGCTGGTTCTGGACCCGCTTCATCCGGCCCTGGCATCGCTGATGGCTCCCACGCTGGCCAGAGAGCTCGAACGGCCGCTGGAGTCCTCGTCGCGTATCGAAGAGGCGGCGCACGCCCTGGAGCAGGCCGGCTTTACTCCGCAGCTTCGCCGGCCGGCTGGCGCGACCAACCTGTTTCTGGAAGAAGACGATGGCCAGCGGCGCCTGCTGCGTTTTGACGGGCAGCAGTTTCGGACAGAAGCCCGTACCTACAGCCCGGCGCAGATCCGCGCGAGTCTGGAGGCTGACCCGTCCAGACTGACCCCGGCCGCCGGCTTACGCCCGGTTGTCCAGGACGCCTTGCTGCCGACCCTGGCCTTTGTGGTGGGGCCGGGCGAGATTGCCTACGGAGCACAGCTGCGCGATGTCTACCCGCTTCATGAGCTTCAGCAGCCTCTCCTCTGGCCGCGCCTGAGTGTGACCTGGCTGGAACCCAATGTGGCCCGGCTGCTGCGCCGGCTGGAGGCCACTGCGGCGCAGGTGCAGGCTGATCCGGAGGGCGTCCTGGGCCGCTCGCTGGCAAGGGAACGTCAGGCCAGCGCCCTGAGTGCCGCACGCCTGAACAGTCTGCGCACCGAACTGCACGCGCTGACTGAGGAGATCGGTGCGCTGGACCCGACCCTCGCCGGGGCGGCCCAGCGTACCCAGTCACGGACCATCACGCGAATGGCCCATCTGCAGGACCTGGGCCTCAGAGCGCTGGCACGCGCAGAGAACGAGCGTACCGGGCAGCTTTCGCGCCTGAGAAGCCACCTCCTGCCCGGCGGCGTGCCTCAGGAGCGTGAAATGAACTTCCTGACCTTCCTGCTCAAGCATGGAGAGGCGCCGCTGAATCTGCTGCTTCAGCAGACTCCCGGCGCCCATCTCGAACTGACGATTCCCTGAGCAGCAAAGGGGGGCCTCCCCCCTCTGCGTTCAGGCTTTGGGAATATCCACGTCGAACAGGGCGCGAACAAACTCCTGACTGTCGAAAGGCTGCAGGTCGCCCGCCTGCTCCCCCACCCCGATAAATTTGATGGGCACACCCAGTTCGCGCACGATGGGAATCAGGATGCCGCCCTTGGCTGTGCCATCGAGCTTCGTGACAATCACACCTGTCAGCGGCGTCGCCTCATGGAACTTCTTGGCCTGCTGCAGGCCGTTCTGGCCAGTCACGGCGTCAAGGACCAGCCAGACCTCGGCGGGCTCGCCAGGATCGGCCTTATCAATGACCCGGCGCACCTTCTTGAGCTCCTCCATCAGGTTGTGCTTGTTGTGCAGGCGGCCTGCCGTATCCACGAACAGCAGATCCGTTCCTCGCGCTGCCCGGGCCGAAGCGCCGTCAAAGGCCACTGCCGCAGGGTCGCCACCATCAATGCCCTGGACGACCGGGATGCCCAGACGGTCGCCCCACACGCCCAGCTGCGCGCCTGCGGCGGCGCGGAACGTATCACCCGCTGCGAACATCACGCTTTTACCGCGGGTCATGTAGTACTGCCCCAGCTTGGCAATGGTGGTGGTCTTGCCCACTCCATTGACGCCGATCACCATGACCACGTGGCCTTTGGGGTCGATCCGGCTGCGGCTGACGTCGGGTGCAAAGCCCAGTTTGCGGAACTCGGCCCGCCGGGCGTCCGGTTCCAGCTGCAGCACCAGCGCGTCCATCAGGGCCTGTTGCAGGTTCTTGCCCTCGCTGGAGCGCACGTCCTCCAGAATCTCCTCGGTAGCCGCGCGGCCCACGTCGGCGGCAATCAGCGCATATTCCAGGTCCTCGATGGTCTCCAGGCGGTTCGTGAAGACGTCACGCACGTCATTGCCGAGAAACCCGGCCGTCTCATTGATCTGCTTGCGGGTTTTGCTCAGCCCGTCCCGCAGGCGTTCTAGCCAACTCATGCTCCGAGCATAGCGCTGCAGGAGCGCACAAACGTCTCAGCCCGGTGAATCCGGCTGAGTGCGCGTTTCACGGAGCAGCAGGAGCTTGATCTGTGACAGGCGTGAACGACTGAAAGCGCCCTTCCCCAGGACACGCCCGCCGCTGGCCAGCACTGGCACGTCCTGGCCGTAGCGGGCCTTGAGCAAAGGATCCGTGTCCACGTCCACCACCTGGAACGTAAATGCCAGTGCCTTCAGATGGGACTCAGCCTGTTCGCATAAGTGACAACCTAAACGCGAATACAGCGTGAGGGCAGGCACAGCGGGGCGCTGCACAGGATCCTGCTGGTCTGGTCCGGTCCGGCCCGTCACGCTCTGCTCTGCGCTGGCACCGCGCGGCGCAGCAGACTCAGGGCCTGCACCGGGGTATACAGGTCGGTGGCACGGATCAGGTCACCGGTGGTCGAGATGGTTCTCAGCACCTGCCCCCCCTGGCGCACGGCGAACAGCTGCCCGTCCGGCCCTACCTGCAGCAGCCAGGGGACGTCCATAGCCTCACCCACCAGATTCTCCAGCGGCAGGGTCAGCCCTGGTGTGCCGTCTGCCTCGATCTTCCGGACCTTGTTGGCCACACTGTCCACGATGTACACGGCCCCCTGCTGGTCCACGCACAGCCCGGCAAGCTGACGCAGCTGCTCGCTGGTGCGGTCCACCCTGAAGGCGTAGCGGTTGATGTACTCTCCTTGAAGGTTAAAGCGTTGCACCTCGTTCTGAGCAGTGTCCAGGACATAGACCTGCCCATCTGGCGCCGCAGCGATGGTGCGGGGCTTCTCGAAGCGGCCTACGCCCTGACCACGTCCGCCAAAGCGGCGCACGAAGCGGCCCTGGCCGTCATAGACCACGACGTGACAGGCCTCAGCGTCCAGTACGAACACCAGCCCGGCCGCGCAGGCGATAGAGACCGGATGCAGCAGTTCAGCTTCGCCCAGGCCGTATGCTCCGAAGCTCAGCAGTTCCTCGCCGTCACTGGAAAACTTGCGCACAAGGGCTCCAGCCTTGCCATGACGGTAATCCAGGAGGGTGGCGTACAGGTTGCCCTCCTCGTCGCCGGCAAGCGCATTAGGGACTCCAGGCAGCGCCTTCGCTCCCCCCTGCTGGTCGGCCAGACTCACGCGCAGCTTGGCGTTCAGGTCCAGCAGCCTCAGGGTGCCGCGTTTTTCCTGCACGCTCACAGCCAGGGCCACCGGGTCTGTAAACACCTCGTCGCTGATAACCCCTGCATCCAGCCGGGCAATCACATCGTCCAGGGTGGGACGCTGGGCAGGATCTTTCTCGATCATGTGGAGAATCAGGTCATTGAGCCGGCCCGGCACTTCAAGCCGCACCTGCTTGGGGGGCTTGGGCGACTCAAAGACCTGCTGGTGCACCACGGCCTCGTAGCTGCCCTTGAAGGCCGTCTGACCGGTCACCATCTCGTAAGCCAGCAGGCCCAGCGAGTACACGTCGCTGCGGGCGTCCACGCGGTTGCCTTTGGCCTGCTCGGGCGCCATGTAGATGGGGGTGCCTACCCGGGCACCGGTCATGGTCAGCCGGGTCAGGATCTTCCCCACCGCAATGCCGAAATCCATCAGCTTGACCCCGCCCTCACGCAGGCGGCCATCGGTAAATGCGTGCTTGAGCACCATCACGTTGCCAGGCTTGATATCGCGGTGAACCACGTTCTGCATGTGAATGTGCCGCAGAGCGTCGGCCAGAGCCCGGATCATCTGGGTGCTTTCAGAGAAGGTCAGGGTCCGGTGTTCCAGCAGGGCTTCGAGGCTCTCGCCGTCCAGATATTCCATGGCGATGTAATGCTCGGGGTCCTGCATGCGGTAGTCGTAGACCCGCACGATATTGGGGTGGTTGAAGCGCTTGAGGACTTCCGCTTCCCGGTAAAAGCGCTTGACGAACTTCGCGTCGGCCAGATACTTCTCCTGGGGCACCTTGAGGGCCACGATCCGGCCGTCCTGGCGGCGGCGGGCGCGGTACACGTTCCCCATGCCGCCGATGCCGATCCGCTCAAGGACCTCATATTCCCGAAACTTCAACTCCACGCCGGTCGTGACCTTTGAAGGCCGGCGGGTCGGCGTCACCGGACGCTGACGGTTGGCCGTAACAGGCTTGAACGCTCCGGAAAGCGGTGTTCGGTCCAGGCTGGGCATCATCAGACGCCCCAGTGGAATCAGTGCCGTGGCCAGCAGAAAAGCGGTCACCCCCAGCAGGCCCTGCACCCGCGTCAGGCCAGCCTGAATATCCACGGCCCCCCCCTGGCCGGTGGCCCCGGCCGCCACCAGCGCCCCGGCCGCAACAAGAGCGGCTACCGCAACAAATGCAGCGAGCACGCGCTCTGGCACCCGCACTGCCAGCAACAGGCCGACCAGGAACAGTGAGCCCAGCAGAGCAAGAGTCATCCAGCTCCCACAGACACAGCGAGCCGCTCAATGAAGACGATCATTTCTTCTGTTATACAGGGCGACTCTTGCCTGTGGCTTACAGCCCCCGCACTGCACCTCCAACGGCACGTCCTCAAAGGTCATACTGGAAGGCGTGAACGTCGTTCTCCCCTGGTGTGCCGGGCGCGCGTGCGCGGAGCTTTCGGCGTGACGGAGCCTGCATGACCTACTGGACCGAACTGGTCGAGCTCTACGAATACAAGGTCACCGACCTGCTGGAAGGCCGTTCTCCTCGTGGAGGCCGGCGCTCGCTGGGGGCTCTGCGGGATGATCTGTTGTCCGCACCCCTGACGCCACCGCAGCTCAGGCGCCTGATGGAAGCCGACCGCCGTTACCGTGCCCTGCTCAAAGGACAGCACGCTGCCCCTCAGACATCAAGCGGTGAACGCCCGGCCTCACGTCCGGGGTGGGCTGTCAACGGCACGGCAGTCAGCGAGGCTGCCCGCGCCTCCAACGACCTGCAGCGCCTGGCGTGGCATGCCGGGGTGCGCCGCGAACTGCTGGAGGAAAGCCGTGCCTGGCAGCAGGAACCCAGTCTGGTCACCTTACGGGTAGCCTACGCCGCACTGGAAAACGCTGAGCGCGCTGCTGGCACCGGACATGACTGGCAGGTCGTTCCAGAAGTCCACGACCCGCTGAGTTCCCTGTACGACACAGAGGTGATTCACCGGCTGATGTACGGTATGGCCGATCTGATGCTGGCGCCTGAGGGCCGCACGCGCCTGCGCACCGAGCTGCTCAAGATTCACGAGGAACCTTTTCGGCGCCACGCTGACGAGGATGTTCTGGCAGCGCGTCTGGAAGCCGTGGGCCGCGAGCCGCTGTCCGAACCGGCGCGCGAGGCCCTGCGGCAGGCGCTGCGGGCTCAGTACCCGCCTCCTCGCGATCCACGCGAGCGCCCGGCGATCCGGGACGCTGCGCAGCGCCTGCTGACCCTGTTACAGGAGCTCGTCGCGCGGGCGCCGGCCCTGGTGCCGGGCCGGCTGCCGCCTCATGTGCTGCTGTATGCCAAAGAACCCTCCCTGGCCCAGGACCGCCCGGATGACGCGTCCGATAAACTGTTCGTGTACATGCCTGGGGGCACGGGGGCACAGTGGCGCGGACTGACGCTGCGCTGGCAACCTGTCTCCACGACCTGGCAGCTCCAGGTCGATGGGCAGCTGATTCAACTCCGGCCCGACGCTCCGGATATCGAGCGTTCGGCGCTCCTGACTACCTCCAGGGGCGACTTGAGAGCGTTTATCAGCGGTCCTTACCTGCTGCTGCGCGCCGAAGGTTCGACCCGTGAGGCGCTGAACTCCCAGGCCACACTGGCCCGTGCTGTGGCATTCCTGATGCGTCCAGCCGGAGGATTCGCAGCTTTGCGGCTGGCCCGGGGAGCCATCCTGTCTCTGCGCCACCAGGCGCTGGATCTGGAATCCCTGGGACCGATGAGTGTCACAAAGTACGCGCAGGCTGCTCCCTCCACGCTGCTGGAAGTCGCGCGCCGGGGCGCTGAGACGCTGGTTTCACGCGTGGCAGAGCTGACGCCAGAGGAGATCGCGCGTCACCTGCAGGGCGCAGCCGGGGCGCTCGCTCTGGACATGACACTGGCCGCAGGACTCCATGAAGTCCTCCACCGGGCCGCCTTTCCCGACGAAGTCCTGCCCGAACCGGTCATTGCCGCGTTGCTGGAGGTCTCCTGTGACGGCGCCTTCCGGTGTGTTCGGCTGGGAGACGACCCCCTGACGCTGCATGTGGCCGACCGGCTGATGACCGTGCGGCTGGACTACAAGGGTGACCGGCTTGCCGTTCTGCCCGGTCAACCGCCGGTGGTGGTAAGTGACCTGGTCGTTATAGCGGTGCCGGGCCTGCGCGTGATGCTGGTGCGGCAGCTTGACTGGCTGGCTGTAGCCGCAGAAGTGGACCCGCCTGGGAGCGAGACGGACCTGACCACCCTGATCGCAGACGAATTCTGAAACGTCCCCTTCCCGGTCAGTTTCAGGAACGGTGTTCCGGGACAGGGGCCGGATGGTCTAGCATGGAGACATGACCCAGCCTGCAGCGTCCGGGACCACGCGGGTGGCGGTGGTGATTCCGGCTTTCAATGAAGAAGATACGGTGGCCAATGTGGTCCGGGTCGGCCTTACCGTCACGCCGGACGTCGTCGTGGTCTCTGACGGCAGCAGCGACAGCACAGCCCGGGTCGCGCGGGAGGCCGGCGCACATGTGGTGGAACTCAACGAGAACGCTGGAAAAGGCGCGGCGCTGCTGGCTGCCCTTCACGCCACACAGGCCGATCTGGTCGTGATGCTCGACGCCGACCTGATGGGCCTGACGCACGAGCATCTGCAGCAACTGCTGGAACCCGTCCGCTCGGGGCAGCTGGACATGAGCATCGGCGTCTTTGATGGCGGCGGCTTCGTCACGGACTGGGGCAACAAGCTCACCCCACATCTCAGCGGTCAGCGTGCCTGCCGCCGCGACTGGCTGCTGGCCGTTCCCGATCTTGGCCGGGAACGGTGGCCCGAACCGGCCATCACCGCACACCTCAAGGAAACGGGAGCACGCTGGGACTACGTGGTGCTTGAGCAGGTGGCGCAAGTGGTAAAGGAAAAGAAACGGGGGTTCTGGAAGGGTGCACAGGCCCGCACCAAGATGTACGCAGACCTGCTGACCTACCACGCCCGGCGAAAGCGACCCTGACCTGCCGTCTGAAGTGAGGAGTCACCCAGGCGCCCAGCAGGCCATCATGGTTCATAGCGACCGCTCGGGAGCTGCGCCTGATCCGGTTTCCATCCGAACTTCAGACCACAGCTCCCTTCAGGGGGCCAGCACCCGGCCGTACGCTGCTTATTCCTGGTCCTGACCCAGTTCGATGCTGCGGCGGGTCGCCGCCTCGACCGCCCGCATCAGGCCCCCACGGACGCCAGCAGCTTCGAGCTCGACCAGTCCGGCAATTGTCGTGCCACCAGGGCTGGCCACCTCGTCCTTGAGCAGCCCCGGATGGGCACGCTTCTGCAGCAGTTCACCGCTGGCCACCAGCAGTTTGGCCGCGAGTTCGTTGGCCAGGGCCCGCGGCAGGCCCATGCGCACGCCCCCGTCCGCCAGCGCCTCGGCCACCACGGCAGCGTAGGCTGGTCCGGAGGCGCTCATCCCGGTAAAGACATTGAACAGGTGCTCGGGAATGTCGTAGACATCACCTACCGCGCCGAACAGGCTGTGGGTGAAGTCGAGATCACCGGCTTCCAGCGCTTCACGTGGGCCCGTTATAGCTGTCTGGCTCAGGCCGATGGTCGCTGCCAGATTCGGCATGACCCGGACCACGCGCTTGGTCCCCAGACGGCGCGACAGCGTGGCCACACTGACGCCGGCCATCGTGCTGATGTATCCCGCGTTCTCCTGCGCCAGCCATTCGCTGACTTCCGGGAACACGCGGGGCTGCAGACTGATCAGGATGCGCTGCGCCCCAGCAAGTTCGTCCGGCGTGATGACCTGGGCTCCGGTGCGGCCAGCGATCTCTTCAAGGCGCGGAACGTTGGTGTCCAGCAGTCCGATCTCCGAGGGCTGGAGCACACCGCGCGACGTGACGCCCTCCAGCAGAGCCAGCCCAAGTTTCCCGACACCGACGATGGCGACCTTCATGCGCGCCAGTATAGGTGCGCCTGTGAGAGTGCCTGGGGGGCCGGTGTGGAGGACTTGCGTCATGCAACTCCCAGGTACACTCGGCGCATGCTGGTGTATGCCCTGCCTGGAACCTTTGAAACGCGCGAAGACCACCTGGATCTGCTGTGGGAGGCAGGCGCGACCGGCCTGGAGGAACGCGCCGGGCTGATCCGCGCCTACTTCGACACTGAAGTGGACCTGCCTGCACAGATCCGGGACGGGCAGTGGCAGAACGAGGCCGATCAGGACTGGCTGGCCGCTTTCAAGGCCAACCTGCGTCCTGTGCGCGCCGGGCGCGTGACCATTGTTCCACCGTGGCTGCGAACCGAGGTCGAAAGCGGCCAGCTGCCCCTGGTGATCGAGCCTGGCATGGCCTTCGGCACCGGCCACCACGCGACCACCCGGATGGCGGTCGAGGCACTGGGCAACCTGGATCTCCAGGGGAAACGGGTGCTGGACGTAGGCACTGGCAGCGGCGTTTTGGCTATTGCCGCAGCTCTGCTTGGGGCTGCGCAGGCCGCAGGCGTGGACATTGATCCCATCACCATTCCGATTGCCCGCGAAAATGCCCAGGAAAACGGAGTTCCCGAGGGCCGCACGGTGTTTGTGGAAGGCACCCTGGGCGACGAGCTGCCCGAACAGGCCGGTGATGAAGAGTTCGATGTCCTGGTGGCCAACCTGTACGCCGAACTGCATGACCTGCTGGCCGCAGAGTATGTGGCGCACCTGCGCCCAGGGGGACCACTGGTGCTGACCGGCATCCTGACCAGCAAGCTGGGAATGGTACAGGACGCCCTGAACCGAGAAGGCTTTTCAGGCATTCAGGTGCGTGAAGACGGCGAGTGGGTTCTGGTGACCGCCAGCGCGCCAGCTCAGCAATGAGCGGCGAGGACCGGGGCTCGGGTCAGGTCCGCCGCGTGCGCGTGGAGGCCCTGGCTCCTGAAATGGTCCTGGGCCCGCGGGAGGCGAGGCATCTGTATGTGCTGCGGCTCTCTCCTGGTGCAGAGGTGCTGGTGTTTGACGGCCAGGGAGCTCAGGCTCAGGCCACGGTGGTCGAACTTGATGCTGCCCGGGCCATCCTGCACCTGGGCGAAAGCATAGGCGCAGCGGCCGAAACGCCCCAGCCGCTGACGCTGGCCGTGGCCCTCCTGAAAGGGGACAAGCTTGCCGACGTGGTGCGGGCCGCCACCGAACTGGGCGTGGCCCGGGTGCAGCTGCTGGTCACGCGCCGGGCTGATGCCCGTGAAATCGGGGCACAGAAGCTGTCGCGCCTGAACCGCATTGCCGAGGAAGCGAGTAAGCAGTCGCGGCGGGCCGTGACTCCTCCGGTGCTCAACCCGGTGACTCTGGCTGATTTTCAGTGGGAAGGCCAGCTCTTCGTCGCCCAGCCCGGCTCCAGCTTGCGTCTGACCCAGCACCTGGACTGGTCAGCCCCAGTAACCGTGCTGACCGGCCCTGAAGGTGGCCTGACCACTGAAGAAGTGAATCAGCTCACTGCGAAAGGAGCGCTGTCGGTGACTCTTGGCCCCCGTATCCTGCGCGCCGAAACAGCCCCGGTGGCACTCCTGGGAGCTATTGCAGCACAGGGACAATAGGCGTCGGCAGACGCTGCGTTCTGGTCCGGATCGACAAGGATACCTGACGGTGGAGTCCTGCCTTGCAGCGAGGAGCATCCACTTCAACCTCTGCCACCGGTACCACTTCTTTCGTGCAGGTGTCAGACCAGCGCCACGGCTGGGCTGTCCGTGGCGGGCACCAGCTGACGCCAGCTGTGGACACTCCCGATCTGTACGGTGACAAATCGTTCCAGGGCGCGCCACAGAGCCGGACGCTGGTGCAGCGGCACCGGGGTCTCCATACTTACCCGCACAGTTCTGCGTACGACGTTGCGCAGAAAATCCAGTGATTCCGCCGGGTAGGCAGGCAGGGCAGCACATGTTGCGCAGAGAAGCTGCCCAGCCAGCGGATCAGGGTGCGCCGGGTCCGGCTGGCCACATCGGGCGCAGCGGGCAGTCTGCGGCACCATGCCGGCCAGTCCCAGCAGCTTGTAGCTCATGACCAGCGCCACCCATTCAGGATCAGGCTGGTGGGAAATGCCCCGCAGGGCTCCGGCGAACAGGTCAAACGCCTGCTCGCTGAATTCGCCTTCCTGGAACAGGGCGTCGGCAAACTCCGCCATCAGGTGCGCAAAGGCGTATCGCTCGGGTTCAGCCAGCCGGGGCAGCGCGCCTTCCAGTACTGCCTGCTTGACGCTGGCCAGATCGTTGTGCGGGCCCTGATAAATCTGGGTGGCCACGTGATGAAACAGGTTCAGTCGGCTGGCCAGGGGACCACGCACGCCACCGCGCGCCACCGCCTTGAGCTTGCCCTGAGGAGTCAGCAAGGTCACGATGATGTCGCCGGCCGGTGTGACGCGGCGCCGGATGACGATCCCGTTGCGGTTGGCAGTTCGCGACCTCACCGGACTCCCAGGAGGGAACAATGCAGGCCTGGTTCCCCGCAACTGGCCCCGAGGGTCCAGTGTGCAGTGTCCTGTGGTTTCCGGCCAGACAGGATCAAACGGGGCAGCGTCCTTCTCACCTCACGAAGATAGGTCACCTGCCCCCCCCTTGCAGTGACTGGAAGCAGTTTTCGCGCACGAATGACCCCTTGCCAGGCACGTACACTGGCTACCAATGAGTGATTCACGCTCCTCCGATCACAGCGTCCGTGACCTGCTGCGCGAACTGTTTCCGGACACTCACCGGGAACTGTTCGGTGATGAAGCCGCCCCGGAGGCCCCGCCCACGCTGGGGCTTTACCCGGTGGCAGACGGACGGCTGGCGCTGGTGCATGGCGATCAGCTGGCCGAGTTCAGTCCGTTAGACCCCAAGGGGCGCAATGCCCTGCACTGCGACCTGTGCCACTACACCCGCAGCCGCAGCGAAGCGAGTGTGTACCGCGTACGGGTCGGGGCACGCCGCACGCGCTACGTGACGCTGTGCCTGGGAACCCAGGCGTGCCAGAAGCGCGCTGGATCGCGGGGCCTGGAGAGCCTGGCCAGCCGGATTTTTCCTCTGGAATCCAGTTTCGCTGACGAGCATTAGGCGCAGGAAGACAGGTGGCGTTTCTGGTATGACAACGCGCTGAACAATGCAGGAACGGGCAGTCTCACCGCAGAGCTAAGTTTTCAAACCCCTGAACGCGGATGCGCCTGGGTCATCCATACGGATTTCTTGACACCTTTGACATCCGACTAAAATCCACGGCGCCTAACATGGAGGATGGAGGTTCTCCATGACAGAGAAAAGTATGGGCGAACGCCTGGGCGAAGCTGTGGATTCCGCCAAACACAAGGTCAACGAGATGGCTGACCGCACACGCGCCGAAGGCCACGAGTTCAAGGCAGAGACCAGCGATAGCCCCGTTGAACGAGCGGTAGAAAAAGGCAAAGCGACCGTAGACCACAGTAAAGCTGAGTTGCACGAAGCTGCCAGCGAGAAACAGGCCAGAGACGCTGGACGGTAACCACCGCGCTACTACATCAGCTGCATCTGGTTTATCTGGAAACAGACGGAAGTCATCCCGTCTGTTTTTATGTCCAATCTGCCGGTTCATCCACAGAGGCCAACTTCGGACATAGGCTTCACAATCAAAAAGAGTCCAGAGCAGGCACCAGCTCAGTCATTGACCACCAGACGGTTTCTGTCCCTTCGTTATCCACCATTGTCTTTACGCGTCTCCGGATATTGTATACAATATCCAGGATGACCAGCGATCCTTCCTTTCAGCGACCCGGCCTGGTCCGGGACGGCGTGTATGGCCATCTGCGCCGCGCCGTGCTGGACGGTGAGATTGCCCCGGGCGAACGCATTGGTGAGGTCGAATTGGGCGAACGGCTTGGCGTATCGCGCACCCCTATCCGTGAAGCCCTGATGCGACTGACTCAGGACGGCCTGCTGGTGGCCGAGGCCAACCGAGGTGTACGCGTACGGACCATCAGTGCCACCGAGGCCCGGGACACCTACGTGGTCCGCGAGGAACTTGACGGTCTGGCGGCGGCACTCGCTGCTACGCACCACACCTCTGCCGACGCTGCCGCCCTTAAGACAGCTCTCGCCGACCTCAACGCCGCGCCTGAGACCGACTACCGGGAGCAGACCCGGCTGGACCTCGCCTTTCACCGGGCAGTCACACTGGCAGCCCACAACGCAGCGCTGACCGACCTGGCACGTGATCTTGAACAGCGCATCGCTCTGATCAAGCATCAGACGCGCACGTACAACGCACATCCTCAGACCGACGCACAGCACGCTGCAATTCTTCGTGCGGTGCTTGACAGGGAGGCTGACGCTGCCCGTGAGGCCGCCCGCGTGCATGTTCGAACCTTCGCCACACTGGTCCTGGAGGACCTGGGAGAACTGAAATGATTGATCAGCTGTACCGCAAAGCCGTCCTGACGGTCGCCGAACGCAAGTCCGTGGAGAATCTTATCCGTGCCCGTGGCTGGGGTCTGGCACAGCGCTTCGTGGCTGGAGAGAATATTCCCAGTGCCCTGAAGGCAGTCAAGGAACTTCAGGCCGAAGGTATCCTGAGTAACCTCGACCTGTTGGGTGAGTTCATCGAGTCACCAGAGCAGTGCAACCAGTTTGCACAGAATGTTCTGGATCTGCTTGATGCCGCCAATGCTGAAGGCATCGTCCCGTACGTGAGCATCAAACTTTCCAGCGTGGGCCAGGGCAAGACGGTCGGCGGCGAGGATCTGGGCCTGACCAATGCACGGCGTATCGTCGGCAAGGCCAGACAGTACGGCGGTTTCGTCTGCCTGGATATGGAAGACCACCCCCGGGTCGACCAGACGCTGGCCCAGTTTCGTCAGCTGGTGGGCGAGTTCGGCGGCGAGCATGTCGGCACGGTTCTGCAGAGCTACCTGTTCCGCACCGAGGCAGACCGTGACAGCCTCGACGACCTGCGCCCCAACCTGCGCATCGTCAAGGGAGCCTACCTGGAGCCCGAGACAGTCGCCTTCAAGGACAAGGCCGACGTGGACGCTGCGTACCGCCGCCTCGTCTACGCTCATCTCAAGGCCGGCAATTACACCAACGTGGCCACGCACGACGAGAGCATCATCAATGACGTCAAGCATTTCGTGCTTGCCCACGGCATTTCCAGAGACGCCTTTGAATTCCAGATGCTATACGGCATTCGCCGGGACCTTCAGAAGTCCCTGGCGCAGGAAGGCTACCGCGTGCGCGCCTACATTCCCTACGGCCGCGACTGGTACGCGTACTTCAGCCGCCGCATCGCCGAAACGCCGCGCAACGCCATGTTCGTTGTCCGGGGCATGCTCAAAGGCTGACCAGCGGCCTTTTCCTCTGTTGTTTTTGCGTCCCCACCCCTCAGGAGTCACCCCATGATCAAAGTTCAGGATTACCGCCCCCAGCCCTTCGTCGATTTCACCAAAGAAGAGAATGTCCAGGCGTATCAGGCGGCACTGAAGAAAGTACGCGCCGAGCTGCTGGGCAAGAATTACCCGCTGGTCATCGACGGCGAGCGTGTGGACACCGCCGAAAAGCTGACCAGCCTCAACCCCTGCGACACCTCGGAAGTGGTGGGCACCACCGCCAAGGCCACCATCGAGGACGCCGAGCGCGCTCTGCAGGGCGCCTGGAAGGCCTTCGAGTCCTGGAAGAAGTGGGACATGGACGCCCGCGCCCGCATCCTGCTCAAAGCTTCGGCCATTCTCAAGCGCCGCCGCATGGAAGCCTGCGCCCTGATGAGCATTGAAGTCGGCAAGAACTACGCCGAGGCTGACGTTGAAGTGGCCGAAGCGATCGACTTCCTGGAGTACTACGCCCGCAGCGCCATGAAATACTCCGGCTTCGGCAGTTCCGAGACCACCTGGTTCGAAGGCGAAGAAAACGGCCTGATGTCGATTCCGCTGGGTGTCGGCATCAGCATCAGCCCCTGGAATTTTCCCTGCGCCATTTATCTGGGCATGCTGGCCGCCCCTATCGTGGCGGGCAATTGCGTGATTGCCAAGCCGGCCGAAGACGCTGGTCTGATCGCTGGGTTCGTCTCGGACATCATGTTCGAGGCCGGACTGCCCGCAGGTGTGTTGCAGTTCCTGCCCGGGGTCGGCAAGGAAATCGGCGAGTATCTCGTCAATCACGCTAAAACGCGCTTCATCACCTTCACCGGGAGCCGCGCAGTGGGCCTGCACATCAACGAGGTGGCGGCCAAAGTGCAGCCAGGACAGAAGTGGATCAAGCGCGTGGTCATGGAACTGGGCGGCAAGGACGCGATGATCGTGGATGAGACCGCCGACTTGGACACTGCAGTCACGGCGGCAGTGCAGGGCGCCTTCGGTTTCAACGGCCAGAAGTGCAGCGCCATGAGCCGCCTGATCGTGGTGGACAGCGTATATGACACGGTGGTCAGCCAGTTTGTGGAACGTGCCCGCGCCCTGAAGGTCGGCACCGGCGAGGACAACGCCAATGTCACGGCAGTGGTCAACGAGATGTCGTTCAACAAGATCAGGAGCTACTTGGAACTGGCTCCCCAGGAGGGTCAGGTACTGCTGGGCGGCGGCGCTCCCGGCGAGCACGACGGCAAGAAGGGCTACTACATTGACGCGACCATTGTGGGCGATGTGAAGCGCGACTCGCGTCTGGCGCAGGAAGAAATCTTCGGACCCGTCGTCACGGTGCTGCGCGCCCGTGACTGGCAGGACGCCCTGGACATCGCCAACTCCACCGAGTATGGCCTGACCGGCGGAGTATGCAGCAACTCCCGCGAGCGCCTGGAACAGGCCCGCGCTGAGTTCGAGGTCGGCAACCTGTACTTCAACCGCAAAATCACCGGGGCTATCGTCGGCGTGCAGCCTTTCGGCGGCTACAACATGAGCGGCACCGACAGCAAGGCAGGAGGCCCGGACTACCTGGCCAACTTCATGCAGCTCAAAACCGTCACTGAGCGCTGGTAAACTCCGCTGCTTACAGACGGCCAGGCCATATGCGCCTGGCCTTCTGCTCTTCCGTATGACAACAAAGCACCAGCCGTACCGGACCCGTGAGAGCAGCGCTGCGGAGCCAAAAGGCCGCCTTCCTCCTTACAATGGCAAATCGTCTTTCCAGATCCGCAAAAGAATCCGGTTTTAGACTTGGTCCACCCATGTCTAAATAAGTTGCCGTGTCTGAAGGGGAACATAAGTATCGCCTCCAGCCCAAATGCGTTTTCCTCGATCTGACTATTTGTAGCCTATTCAGCTCGCGCCTGTAGCACCTGGTTCTTCGGGTTCGCGGTGTGGACCGGTCGCTTTTGCCTTCCCGGGAGATCCCATGAAGCCCACGCGCTCCCTGCTGGCCGCTACCCTTGCGGCCGGGCCGCGTAAGTCATACATCCTGGGCCAAACCGTACCTGTCTGCCAACAGTTCAGATGCCGCGTTCTTGCAACAACCGGTCCACCATCAGAACGCCGCCCAGGACGGCCGGGAGCCCTCCGCCAGGATGAACTCCGGTGCCAACCTGCCACAGCCTGTCTTTCAGGCGGTAAGGCTGTGGATGCAGCGGTCCACCCCGCCAGGGCGCCAGAGCTGCGCCGTACAGCGCCCCCCCGGGGTGCCCGCCCAGAGCGTAATGGGCTGGGGACAGGGCACGCATGTCCAAAACAGTCTTCAGGACACCAGGCGAACCGAGGGTGCGTTCTACACGGGCAAGCTGGGCCTGCACCCAGGGATGCTCAGGCGTAAGGTCCTCACCCATGGCAGGGACCGTCAGCAGAATCGCCAGTCTGGGACCATCCGCATGAATCAGGCTCAGCGTGTCAGGGGGCAGGGCCCCAGCCCGGACGGCCCTGCGGAAGGCCCCAAAATTGGAGGGGGGCACAACACTCGTCGCAGGCCAGGGCGCAGGCGCAGGCAATGCGGCGTAAACCGCGAGGCCGCCGACGGTGCGCCGGGCAACAGGGGACCGCATCTTTTCCCCCCGCAGTACAGCCAGCCGTGCCGGGTCCATTGCACTGATCAGCAGGTCGTGGTGAGCGGTCTCTCCCCCACCCAGCGTGACGGCCTGTTTCCTTACCCTCGCCACCGGCGTGTCCTCACGCAGGCAGACACCCCGCGCCCGTCCAAAAGCAACCAGGTGATCAAGGAGGGCCCCCATCCCGGCAGTCGGCCGGAACACGTCGTGGCCGACAAGCGCAGGGATCAGGGCGTAGAGGGCCGGGGCGTCCTGTGGGGCAAGACCGGCATTCAGGGCATGGGTACTCAGTGCGTGCAGCAGCCTGGCGGGCAGCGACCGGGACCTCAGCCACTGCTGAGCACTCAGATGCGGGGCCGTCACGCGAAACAAGCTGTGGCTGGCTGTGCGGAACACAGGGTCACGCAACCGGGGAGGCGTGGTGAGCAGGGCGGTCAGGTGCGGCCTCAGCGGCGCGGCAGCCTCCACATACCGCTGCCATTCCGCGTACAGCAGATGGTCCGGTGGAACCGGCAGGGGCAGCGCACCGAAGGGAGTGTGATGTACTCCGAAACCGCCCGGCAGGGGTGTCAGCGCCAGAGGATCAGCTTCATGCAGACGTGCCAGATAAGTCTGCCAGACCTCCGGAAAAGTAAACAGGCTGGGCCCCGTGTCGAAGGTCAGCCCGCCGACCTGGATCCTCCTGAGCTTTCCGCCGGCCCGGCCTAGCTCATAGACCGTCACATGGTGGCCCCGCGCCGCAAGCAGGGCCGATAACGCCAGCCCGGCCACGCCGCCGCCCAGCACGCCAATATCTCTCGTCTCAGCCATGCTCAGCTGCCCCGCACCAGCCCCGCCACCAGCTGCACACCCGCCACCGCGCCCACGATCCAGGGAGTCACGATACTCAGCGGATACAGACGTGAAGCCTGCTGAAGCGTCGGACGTATGTGCAGCGCCAGCGCCATACCGGCACATGTCAGCCACAGCGCCAGGGCTGTCAGACGGCTGACCGGCCACAGGCAGGCGCCGGCCAGCAGAAACCAGAACAGGGCATAGCGGGCGGTTCCCTGCACCCCTAGGGTTGTGGCGACCGTCCGGGTCCCTGCAGCGCGGTCGGCGGGGATGTCCTGAGCTGCGTCGAAGGCATGTTTCCCGACCGAATAGGCCATCAGGGCCAGGAGCGGTGCCCAGGGAACCGGGGCGCCCAGGACCAGCGCAGGCAGAGCCAGCGGCAGGGCATAGGCGACGTTGCTCAGGCCGTCGAGGAAAGGCCGCGCCTTCAGGCGCAGGGGAGGAAGACTGTAGGCCGCGAACAACACGGCAGAGCCCAGCAGCAGAAGCGTGGCCTTCAGCGGGAGCAGCAGCGCGAGAGCCAGCAGGAACGGCACATTCAGCAGCAGCGTGGACCTGAGCAGTGGGCGGGCTTCGCCAGGGGTCAGGCGCGCGCCCTGCCAGCCTCCCTTGCGGCTGGACCGGGCGTCCACCTCGCGGTCGGACAGGTCATTCAGGCCATAGATCAGCAGGTTGAAGGGCAGGGTCAGATACACCAGCAGCAGCAGCAGGCTGGCATCCAGCCGGTAGAGATGGCCGGTCAGCCACAGGCCCGTGACCAGCGTGCCAACCGTGTTGACCCACAGTGCGGGACGAGAAACGGTCAGCAGCCGGTGAAAGGGCAGGAGGGGAAAGAGGGCAGGGTTCGGCACAGCGTCAGTCGGGCATTGTACGGGGGCTGCTCCTGGCTCGGCCTCTGATCAGCAGAAATTACAGGCTGAGGGGCAGTTCCTGCAGGTACTGAACCGGCAGCGTGGTCTGTCCCTGGCGGAAGGCGGCGATGTACCCGCTGACGCTGCCGCCTGCGCGTTCCACGAAGCGCGCAAGGGCCTGCGCCGTGCCGCCGGAGGCCACGACGTCCTGCACGATAGCCACGCGCTTTCCCTTCAGGCGTGCAGCGTGTGGTCCGTCGAGCCACAGTGTCTCGGAAACGCCCATGGTCATGCTGGGCACATCCTGAATCAGAGGATCCTGCATATAGGTGCGGCGCTTTTTGCGGACACAGACATACGGTAGCCCGCTGCGGTCACTGATTTCATGGGCCAGCGGCAACGCATTTGTGACCACTGTCAGGAGGACCTCACTCCCTTCCGGAATCAGACGCAGCATCTCCTGGGCCACCGCATTGGTAAACTCGCTGTCACCAATAAATTCCACAAGTGGTACGCGTCCCAGATTGCCCGTGCGGACAGTGGGCAGGGTACGGCTGACGCCACCGATGGTCACCATGAGAGAATCCATACCGAGCAGCCTAGAGCATTTGTGAAATTCGGGGCCCCATTCTCAGCGCCTGGGACAACCAATTTTCTGATCTCCGTACGGAGACCGAGCACCGCCGGAGTACGTGGTTCCGGCGGTGCTCAGCAATCTCAGTGGAGGTCATAGTGGTTCAGCCTTGAGTGGCCTCACTGGAAAACAGCGGGAGATGGCCCAGCGCCGTGACTTCAGGCCGCTCCTGACCTTCTGTAAAGACCGCAATGACAGCTGCGACCTCGCCCCCCACCTCCTCGATGATCTGCCGCAGTGAATGGAGGGTCCCGCCGCTGGACACGACATCGTCCACGATGGCGACCTTGTGGCCTCGGATCTTGGACACATCAAAGCCGTCCAGGACCAGCAGTTGCGGCTTCCCTGTGGTGATACTGACCACCTCACGCGCGACCGGGTCCACCATGTAGGGCTTCTGTGTCTTGCGGATAACGATGTACGGCTTGCCGCTTTCCCGGCTGATCACGTGCGCCAGCGACAGCGCCTTGACCTCTGGCGTCACCAGCACGTCAACCTCTGGCGGCAGCATCCGGGCCAGTTCAGCACCGGCCGCCTCGGTGACTTCTGTGTCACCGAGCATGTTGAACAGGGCAACGCTGACCCCTGGAGCGACTTCCACGATGGGCAATTCACGGGTGACCGGGCCCACCTGAACCTTATGCGTTCTCACGTGCCAGAGTGTAGACCATCTGCTGTAATACACGTCCTCTTTTACGCCACTTCGGGCGCGTGGCCCTGACGCGTACCGCCGGCCGGCGCCAACAGGGGCAGTAAGGCCACTGAGCTCTTCTTTCCCCTGCGGTGGTGCGGACAACACGTCCGTAGCACCCCGCACCTCGGGAACCGCTGAAGGATTAGCTGCCAAGCAGATCATGGAGCTCCGGACGGACGCAAGACGAGCGTGGCCTGATAGCTGCTGACCACTCGTTAGGGGTTGGGTATTGCTGCTGTCGCCTGTGCAGTGACGACCGGGGAACAGCCTTCATTGACGGTAAATCGTCGTGATTTGCTGATCTCATGCAGAAGCAGAAAAAGCTGCCAGCGTCGCGCCAGACGCATTCAATCCAGCCCTGAGGGTGGCGGCTGAATTCAGCAGCTATCTACACAAATGGACAAGTTGAGTTGTTTTGTATCTTATTAGGGTTTATCCTGTTGTCTGATGATCGTGCCGCCCTCCACCACTGCCGTGCGTACTCCTATCCGCACCGACCTCAGCGCGCTGAAGTTCAATCAGCTTGCCGTGGTGTCTATCACCCTGCTGGCACTCGTGCTGAAGCTGCCAGTCCTGACTGTGGTGCTGGGGGCAGCCATGCTGACCGGAGCCCTGCGCCCGGACATCTCTCCCCTGCGCGCCGCTTACCGGGCGCTGGGACCGCTGTTTGGTCTGAAACCCGAAGTTGTCGAGGAAGATCCCCGCGCGCACCACTTTGCACAGGGCGTGGGCGGCACCTTTCTGCTGGCCTCAGCTCTTCTGACGCTGTCGGGACTCACCGCAGCGGGCGCTGTCCTTGGCGTTCTCGTTATTGCCCTGGCGGCGCTGAACCTCTCCAAGAAAATCTGTGTGGGCTGTCTGATGTACTTCCAGTACCGCCGTATGCGTTACGCCCTGCTTCACCGCTGACCGCCCCTTTCCACCCCGAGGACTGAATCCATGAGCGACATTGAAGCCCTGAAAAAAGAAGTTCCGCCGTTCCAGATCTTTGACCTGATTCCGCAGTACGCCGCCCAGGGCTTTATCGACCCCGAGCGTATCGATCTGCTGAAGTGGGCCGGTGTATACCCGCAGCGTCCTCAGGAAGACGGCTTCCTGATGATGCGCGTGCGTGTACCCACCGCCGAGTTCTCCAGCGCGACCCTGCGCGAGGTGGCCAACATCGCCGAGGAGTACGGGCGTGGCTTCCTGGACGTGACCGACCGTCAGGCCTTCCAGTTTCACTGGCTGACCATTGACAAGATCCCCCAGATCTTCGAACGCCTTGAGCCGCTGGGTCTGCACCCCAAGGGCGCCTGCGGCGATACCGTGCGTGCCGTGATCGCCTCGCCCCTGGCTGGCCTGGACGCCCGCGAGATTATCGACATCCGGCCTCTTGCCCTCGCCATGGAAGGCACCCTGACCGGCAACCCGGACTTCCAGGATCTTCCCCGCAAGTTCAAGATGAGCATCACCGCGGTGCCTGAGCTCGAAGGCATCCACATGATCAACGACATCGGCTTCCTGGCGCACCGCGTGAACGGCGAGATCGGTTTCGACGTGTGGGTCGGCGGCGGTCTGGGTGCAGTCGCGCACCTTGCCAAGCGCCTGGGCGTATTTATCCGCCCTGAGGAAGTGGTGGAGGTCGGACAGGCCATCACCGCCGCGTACCGTGACCACGGTTACCGCCAGAACCGCAAGAAGAGCCGCCTGAAGTTCCTGATCAAGGACCTGGGTGTCGAGAAGTTCCGCGAGATCGTCGAGAACGACTACCTGGGCCGCAAACTGCAGGACGGCCCTGCCGCACCGGTTGCCCGCTTCGGCGGCAACGATGTACTGGGCATCAACCCTCAGGCGGACGGGCTGAACTACGTGGTCGTGGCGACCACCGTGGGCCGCATTGATCCCCTCAAGGCCCGCAAGCTGGCCGAACTGGCCGACCGCTTCGGGAAGGGCGTGCTGCGTACCACCGCCTTCCAGAACATGGTGATCCCCCATGTGCGCACCGAGGATCTGGCCGAGCTGACCGCTGAACTCGAAACGATTGCGCTGGCTCCCAAAACCACGCTGCGCGGCACCACCATCGCCTGCACCGGCAACCAGTTCTGCCGCCTGGCCCTGACCGAAACCAAGGCGCGTACTGCCAACCTGGTGGACCACCTGGAGCCGAAGTTCCTGGAGCTGGATGTTCCCTTTACCATCAACCTGACTGGCTGCAGCAACGCCTGCACCCGCTATCAGGTGGCGGACCTGGGCTTCATGGGAGCGAACAAGACCGACCCCGACGGTACCGTGCACGAGGTCTACAACGTTCACCTGGCCGGCAGCATCGGTCAGGCCCAGCGCACCGGCACCAAGCTCAAGGGTGCAGTTCCCGCCGAGCGCCTCAACGAGTACACCGAAGCTGTTCTGGCGGACTTCAGCGCCAACAAGCAGCCCGAAGAAAGCTTCGTGGAATACGCCGACCGCATGGGCCCTGAGCGCTTTACGCCCGACGCTGTTCTGGGACCCAAGGAACTGGTGAACGCATGACCGCAACCCTGCAGCGTGAAAGTGTCGGAACCGGCCGCGTCGTCTGGTTCACCGGTCTGTCAGGTGCCGGCAAGAGCACCCTGGCCAGCGCCCTGTACGAGGAACTGATCGCCCGTGGTGAACAGGTCGAGTTGCTCGACGGCGACGCAGTGCGCGAGAACCTCAGCAAGGGCCTGGGGTTTACCAAGGCTGACCGCGACACCAACGTGCGCCGCATCGCCTTCGTGGCCGGACTGCTGGCAAAGCACGGCGTCACGGTCCTGGTCAGCGCAATCAGCCCTTACGCCGAGACCCGCCGCGAGGTACTGGCCAACCTGCCCAACCCCACGGAAGTGTTCGTGGACGCCCCGCTGGCCGTGGTAACTGAACGCGACGTCAAGGGGCTGTATCTGAAGGCCCTTGCCGGCGAGATCCCGCACTTCACAGGGGTCAGCGATCCTTACGAGGCGCCCGAGAATCCGGATCTGCACCTGCGCACCGACCGCATCAGCGTGCAAGACGGGCTTAAGCAGCTGCTTGATCATCTGGGGGTGAATGCATGACTGCCGTCAATGACCGTCCCGAGGTCCGCACGCCTGAGCAGGGCGGTGTGCCTCTGACCACCGAGCCCCGTGCCCCGCGCGGTGAACGAGGTGTAGCCGACCGGAGCGCTCCAGCGTTTGGTCCCGAGACTGATCCGCTCGACGTGATTCGCTGGGCACTGGAAGCCCACCCGGACGTCGTGATGCCCAGTGCTTTCAACCTCAACGGAGTGGTGCTGCTGGATCTGGCAGTCAGAGCCGGCTACCGGGGCGAGGTTGTGTTTGTCGATACCGGGTACCACTTTCCCGAAACCCTGCAGACCCGCGACCGGCTAGCTGAGCGTTATCCGGAACTGAGCTTCGTGACGCTGAATGCCGGGGCCCACCCGGAAGATGGCCAGACGCCCTCCGATCTGTACGCCAGCGATCCGGACGCCTGCTGCGCCGTGCGTAAGGTCGCGCCGCTGCAGAGCCACCTGCGTCAGAAAGCCCCCTCTGCCCTGCTCAACGCCCGCAGCCGTGAACAGGCCACCACCCGCGCCGACATCCCGTTTGTCGAAACAGGTGTGCGCGTCAAGGTCAATCCGCTGGCCCACTGGACGCGTGAACAGCTCGAAGCGTACGCCACCCAGAATGATCTTCCGGTCAATCCGCTGTACTGGGACGGCTTTCTGAGTGTGGGCTGCTGGACGTGCACGCGTGCCGTTCGCCCCGGCGAGGACGCCCGAGCGGGGCGCTGGGCCGGTAAGGGCAAGACCGAGTGTGGCCTGTGGGCCGGCAATAACGCCCTCTGATATCCGTGCTCTTTTTTTCGTTCCTATTGTTGAGTTCTTTTATCCACCAGTGTGCGCCAAAACCGCTGCGCGAGGTTTCCTGATATGACGATCCTGCTTTCCGAAACTGCCATCCTGCCCACCCCTCTTGGCGGCACCCTGGTCAATGCCCTGCACCGTCCCGGTCACGACTTCGATCCGGCAGAACTGCGGGATCTGCCCCGTCTGGCCCTCAGCGAACGCAGCGCCGCCGACCTGGAAATGCTGGGCACCGGCGCTTACTCGCCGCTGCGCGGTTTCGTTGGCGAGGCCGATTACCTCAGCATCATCGAGCGGATGCGTCTGGCTGACGGCACGCCCTGGAGCATTCCGATCACGCTGCCGGTCACGCGTGAGCAGGCCAGCGAACTGAGCGGCCGCGTGGTCCTGACCCACGGCGGGCAGGATGTCGGCTGGATCGACGTGCAGGAGAAGTTTGAGGCCCGTAAGAGCTTCGAGGCGCGTGAGGTGTACCGCACCGAGGACCCGGCACACCCCGGAGTGGCAGCGCTGCTGGCCCAGGGCGACGTCAACCTGTCAGGACCGGTGGCCCTGTTCGACGTGCCGCGCGGTGCATTTCCCCGTCATCACCGCACTCCGGCAGAAGTGCGCGCAGTGATCGAGGCCCGTGGCTGGCGCAGCACGGTGGCCTTCCAGACCCGCAACCCCATCCACCGTGCCCACGAGTACCTGCAGAAGGTGGCGCTGGAACTGGTTGACGGCCTGCTGCTGCATCCGCTGGTCGGGGCCACCAAGGGTGACGACGTGCCGGCCGATACCCGCGTCAAGGCCTACGAAGTGCTGCTCGACAACTACTACCCCCAGGAACGCACCCTGCTGAGCGTGTACCCGGCCGCCATGCGCTATGCCGGTCCGCGTGAGGCGATCCTGCATGCCCTGTCGCGGCGCAATTACGGCGTGACCCACTTCATCGTGGGACGCGATCACGCCGGCGTGGGCAGCTATTACGGCACCTACGACGCGCAGGAGATCTTCAGTGCCTACGCGCCCCAGGAACTGGGCATTCAGATTCTCAAGTTCGAGCACACCTTCTATTGCCAGTCCTGCGGGCAGCTGGTCAGCCCCCGCACCTGCCCCCACGATTCCAGTCATCACCTGGTTCTCAGCGGAACCAAGGTCCGCGAGAAGCTGCGTGCTGGCGAAACCCTGCCGGCCGAGTTCACCCGTCCCGAGGTAGCTGAAGTGCTGCGCGAGGCGTACGCCGCCCAGGGTTAATCCCTCACGCTCTTCACCGGACGGCTGCGAAAAAGGATTTTCACAGCCGTTCCGGTCTCCCTTGACCCGTACCCCTACCCCTGGAGGACGTGATGAAGAAACTGCACCGAAGTTCCCGGCCCACCGCGTTTCTGGCCCTGATTGGCCTGCTGACCCTGGCTCCTCATACCAGTGCCCAGCAGGCCACAACGGTACGTCTGGGGTTCTTTCCCAACCTGACCCATGCGCCTGCACTGGTCGGACTGGAACGGGGCCTGTTTCAGAAGGCCCTGGGGAACGTCAAGCTTGATCCCCGGCATTTCGCGTCCGGAACCACATTGACCGAAGCCTTCGCCGCTGGACAGATCGACATCGCGTACGTGGGGCCAGGGCCAGCGATCACCGCTGCAACGCGTGGCATGCCGGTCCAGTTTCTGGCCGGAGCAAGTGAGGCTGGTGCGGTCCTGGTGGCCAGAAAGGACACTCCGATCCGCTCGTACAAGGACCTGAGTGGCAAAATCGTGGCCGTTCCCAGCTTGGGCAACACGCAGGACATCAGCCTGCGGCACCTCCTATCCGAGCAGGGGCTGAAATCCAGGGCGGACGGCGGCACCGTTACGGTCGTGCCGGTGCCCCCGGCGGATACGGTGAGTGCCCTTGCAGGCAGGCGTGCTGACGCCGCGCTGGTCCCCGAACCCTGGGGAGCGGCGCTGGAAGCCAAGGGACACCGGGTGATCGGCACCGAGAAAACTGTGTGGCGTGGTGGGAAATACCCCACGACCCTGGTGATCGTCAATGCGCGGTTCGCTCAGGCCAACCCGGCGCTGGTCGCCAGCTTTCTCAAGGCACACGCGTCGGCTGTAGCCTTCCTGGTCAAGTCACCTGCTGCTGCCCAGACGGCGGTCAATGCGCAAATGGACAAACTGACCGGCGAAAAGCTCGACGTCCGGGTCCTGCAACGCGCCTTTGCCCGGACCCGGTTTACCACCATCCTGGACCCCGAAGCGATGCGCGAATACGCCATTCTGAACGTCAACGCCGGATACGCCCGCAGTGTGCCGGACCTCGCACCGTTCTTCCGGAAGTGACGCAGTGACAACTCGCCTGAACCCTGATCTGACCCGTCCCGAAACTCGCGGCCTGTCGCGCTGGCAGGTGTTGAGCTGGCAGGTGTCCGGCCTGGCTCTGATTCTGGCCATCTGGTGGCTGGTCACCGACATTCTCAAGCTGTATCCCCCGTACGTGTTTCCCGGGCCAAAAGCGGTCTGGACCGAGATCAGTTACGGCCTGTGGGGAACCGGTCCACAGGATGGCAAACTGCTTGCCGCCATTGCTGGCAGCCTGCGCCGCGTTCTCACGGGGTATCTGGTCGCCGTGGTCCTTGGCGGCCTGACCGGGCTGCTGATGGGAGCGTGGCTGCCCTTACGTGCCACGCTGGGCGCCTACCTGACTGGCCTCCAGAGCATCCCCAGCATCGCGTTCGTGCCGTTTGCCATCCTGTTCTTCGGGCTCAATGAGCGGGCCGTCCTTTTCGTGGTGATCCTGGAAGGGTTCATCCCAGTGGCGCTGGCTGTTTCAGGTGCGCTGCTGAACGTACCCCCAGCCCTCCGCATCGCGGGCCGGACCCTGGGAGCCCGCGGACTGGCCCTAACCTGGCGTGTTCTGCTCCCGGCATCGGTGCCGAACCTGCTGACGGGCCTGCGCACCGCCTGGAGCTTCGCCTGGCGCGCGCTGGTTGGCGGGGAACTGCTGATTGCCGGAGCCAAAAGTCTGGGTGAGCAGCTGGAGGTCGGGCGCAACACTGCCAATGTGGCGCTGGTGCTCTCCACCATCATCATCATTGGCCTGATCGGGGGCTTGTTCGACAGCCTGCTGCGCGCGGTCGAGACTCGTGTCAGACGTGACTACGGGCTGGAGGTGACACAATGACGGCCACGATGGAAACGCCACGCACAGACCGTCAGGTGGCCGCACAGGATCGTGCCCAGGGTGACAGCCTGACCCTCGACAAGGTGACCTTCCGCTACGGGAGCGGTCAGGCTGGCCTGGGCCCCATTGACCTGCACGTGGAACCGGGCGAATTCCTGTGCGTGGTTGGGCCGTCAGGCAGCGGGAAAAGTACGCTGCTGAGCCTGCTTGCCGGTTTTCTGCGCCCCCAGGTCGGCCAGATCCGCCTGGCGGACGCTCCGCTGAACGGCCCTCACCCCCGCCTGACCCTGGTTCAGCAGGAAGCCGCGCTGTTTCCCTGGCTGACTGTGGCGGGCAATGTGGGTTTCGGGCTGCGCAGCCTGCCACGCGCGGAACGCGAAACGCGGGTGCTAGATGCGTTGCGGCAGGTGGGCTTGCAGGGCTACGAGAAGCGCCGGGTTCACGAGCTCAGTGGTGGCCAGCGCCAGAGGGTGAGCCTGGCGCGTGCGCTGGCGGTCCAGCCTGGACTCCTGCTACTCGATGAGCCCTTCAGCGCCCTGGACGTCCAGACCCGTACCGGCCTCGCCGACGAACTGCTGGGCATCTGGTGGGCCCACAAGTTGACAGTCGTGTTCGTGACCCACCATCTGGACGAAGCCCTGCACCTGGGTCGGCGTGTTATTGCGCTCCGAGGCGGCGAGATTGCTCTTGATGCCCCAGCCAAATCTTTGAGCGTGCAGCAGTTGCGTGCGGCGCTTGAAGGTCAGGCCGGTGCCACCCCGCTGTAACCAGCCTCAACTTCCAAACAAGCCGGGCTGAACTCCAAATGGGTTCAGCCCGGCTTGTTCAGCGTGCGCCACTCCCTGTACCCCACCACAGCGGCTGCACGCTACACCTCATATTTGCAAGCGAGACAGACACTATATCCCTGTAGCAGGACCGGAACCGGCTCCACCCACCACAAACTGATTGTTTTGCCTGGTACTCACAGTAGGAATGATGCTCTCTTCACACGACGGACTCTCCCCTCGGTGATACGAATGAGGTGCCGAAGAGATCAGGTCCGTTCCTGAGTGTCTCAGACGGACTGCGGTTGGGTGGTCACGTGTGCGACCTTGTCGCACAGCGCTTTCAATTGGTCAGTCCTGCCAGATCTAAACCTGTATGCAACGCTACCGGCTCGGAAGTTCCACGCCGGACCGTTTCAGCGCGAACAGAAAACCCCAAGAGCCTTTTCACCCAGCTCAAACCAGCAGCAGAGGCCTGGAGCCAGCAGGCTCAATGCGCAGGAGCCGGTTCCTTACCGCGCTGCTCCAGGGCAAGCTTCTCCCAGTCGATACGGCGGCGGCGCCACTCGAACACGCAGACCTTGACGATCTCCTCCAGAGCACGCGCCAGGAACACTCCCCACACACCCAGCGGCGTGTACAGCCCCAGCCAGATCGCCAGCGGCAGGCCAACAATGAACGCGCCCACGACATCGCCGATGATGACGCCTTTACCGTCACCAGCGCCGGGCAGCACTCCGCCCCCAACAATCATGTTCCGCACCTTGACCACCTGAATGACTGCGCCCAGCAGAATGCCCACCAGGGCGATATGGTGCACCTCCGCACCCACCTTGGGAAACAGTCCGGGTACCACCAGAGCACTGAGACCGAACAGCACCCCGAAGCCCACTCCTGTGATCAGCCCGGCATGGGTGATCCGCCGCAACCAGGTCCGGGCACCCTGAGCATCCCCCGCACCCAGGCTGCGCCCGATCAGCACCGTGGCCGCGCTCATCAGCCCGAACGAGCCGACTATAAAGATGCCTTCCAGGGTGCCCACGATCTGGCTGGCCGCCAGCGCCTCGGTGCCCACGCGCGCAAACACAGCCGCGTACAGAAACCCTCCCAGACTCCAGGCGAACTCGGTGAAGGCCAGTGGAGCCGAGACGTTGACCAGTGGACCAATGATGCCGCGGCGGGTTCCGGGCCTGGGCAGCGTCAGGCGGGCCAGGCAGCGCGGTCCATACACCTGATAGGCCAGCAGCACCACTTTCAGGACATTGCTGATGACCAGCGCCCAGGCTGCTCCCACCACGCCCAGTTGTGGCAGCGGGCCGGTACCAAATACCAGTCCGTAGGCTGCCACGACCTCGACCAGCACAGCGATGGTCGTGGCAATCAGGGGCGTCCGGGCATGGCCCAGGGAACGCAAGGCGCCGCTGAGAATCCATCCCAGAATGCCCGGCACGAACGAGAGCATGGCCACCTGCATATAAGGCGTGGCGGTGGCGGTGACCTCCGGGGCGGCCCCAGCCAGCCGCAGCAGGCTGCTGGCCCCCAGCACGATTGGCACCGTCAGCACGCCAGCCACCACGCCGCTGAATACCAGGGCCACTGTCAGCGTGTGGTTGACCCCAAGCGGGTCACTGGCCCCCGCCCGCCGGGCCACCAGAATGCTGGTCCCGCTGCCCAGGGCGCCCAGGGTAATGAAAAACAGGAAGCTGAGACTGCCGGTCAGGCCCACCGCAGCCACAGCGACAGCACCCAGCGTTCCGACGATCACCTGGTTCACGAAGGTCAGCAGCAGCTGAATAACCATTTCCAGGCTTACCGGCACGGCGATAGAGCTGATTTCCCGCGCCGGAGACTGGATCGATTCAGAAGAAGGGGATGAGGTGGGCGCGGCAGTCATACCGCGCCACGGTACACCATGAATGTGCTTTCTCCGTCAGCCATTTGGCGCACCGCCTACACAGCCCAGTCCTCATAGACGAATATCAAATGAAAGGATTTTGATCGCTTTAGTTGACATTTATCAAGTGCCGGGAGACAATGCACGGTAGAGGTTGATATGACTGACTCCCCCGCTCCGCTGATTCCCGCCCACTCGTGGGCCATCATTGACTCCACCCTGCGGGAGGGGGAGCAGTTTGCACGCGGCAACTTCAAGACCGGCGACAAGGTCGAGATTGCCCGCGCTCTGGACGCCTTCGGTGTGGAGTTTATCGAGGTCACGACGCCGATGGTCAGCGCCCAGACTCTGTCCGACATCCGGCTCCTCACCGGTCTGGGCCTCAAGGCGCGGTTTCTGACGCATGTCCGCTGCCATATGGAAGACGTGCAGCGCGCCGTGGATACCGGCGTGCATGGTCTGGACCTGCTGTTCGGCACCAGCTCGTTCCTGCGCGAATTCTCGCATGGCAAAAGCATTGCGCAGATCATTGACAGCGCCCAGAGCGTCATTGGCTGGATCAAGGACAATCATCCGGAACTGGAGATCCGCTTTTCCGCTGAGGATACCTTCCGCAGCGAGGAAACCGACCTGATGGCGGTGTACCGCGCGGTGTCGGATATGGGCGTGCACCGCGTAGGACTGGCCGATACGGTAGGTGTCGCCACGCCACGTCAGGTCTATACCCTGGTCCGCGAAGTGCGCAAGGTGATTCACGCCGAATGCGGCATCGAATTTCACGGCCACAACGACACCGGCTGCGCGGTCAGCAACGCCTACGAGGCAGTCGAGGCCGGTGCCACGCACATCGACACGACCATTCTTGGCATCGGCGAGCGCAACGGGATCACGCCGCTCGGGGGCTTCCTGGCCCGGATGTTCACCTTTGACCCGATGGGCCTGATCGACAAGTACGACCTGGAACTGCTGCCGGAACTTGACCGCATGGTCGCCCGCATGGTCGACCTGCCTATTCCCTGGAACAACTACCTGACCGGCGAATTCGCCTACAACCACAAGGCCGGCATGCACCTCAAGGCCATCTACCTGAATCCCGGCGCCTACGAAGCCATTCCGCCCGGCGTGTTCGGCGTGGGCCGCCGCATCCAGGCCGCCAGCAAGGTAACTGGCAAGCACGCCATTGCATACAAGGCCCGCGAACTGGGCCTGCACTACGGCGAGGATGCCCTGCGGCGCGTCACCGACCACATCAAGGCCCTGGCCGAGCACAACGAACTGGACGACGAGCACCTGGAACAGGTGTTGCGTGAGTGGGTCAGCGCATAGAGCACGCCTTAAACCGCAGTCCTTGCCAGATCTTCCCGGTGGGAAGACACTTATGTGCGCACGGTTCAAAATATACGGCTGCCGTTTTAACCTGACGGCGGCCAACATACACTGATCGCGCCTCCGCTGGCCCTGCACCTGGGTTCAGAGAATCCAGCGCTGTCCCAGGCGCCGGATGGAAAGAGGCCGAAGCCCTCTGGCAGCAACTACACGGACTGTCAGCCGGTCCAGCTGTGGCAGACCTGCTTGCTTTAGCATTTGACCCTGCTTTCCCATTTGTCCCAACGGGTGCGCGGAGACAGCGGGCTCTTCCAGGCAAGAACAGGTCCGCCGTCCCCTGGCATGCTGAAATAATCCCCATGACTCAGCCTTTGCCACCTGCCCGATACCGCGTGTTCGCGCCGCCTGGAGAACAGGGCGGCAAACTGGTTGCGGTACAGCCTGCTGCCGGAGACGAGGCGTCCACGCAGGCCGCCACAACAGGCACCCCGCTGACAGCTTTTGTAGAAGCTGTGGAACCCGGTCTGGTGACCCTGCGGCTGTTTACCCCTACCCGTGAAAAGGGAGCCTCGGACTCGGGGGCCATTGCCGCACTCGCGGCGTTGCAGGGTCAGGTCCCCGACGCTCTGGACGTACAGATGGCCGGAGAGACTCAGGCCGCGCAGCTGTGCGGCGGAGAATGGCTGCTCATGCAGGGTGACGTGCAGGTGCAGGCGACCGAAGCTGACCTGAGTGCGCTGGGCCTGAACGCCTGCCCGGTGTGGATCACTTCGGCCGGCCGGCCCAACCTGGCCGTTCAGCTCCCGGATCTGGACACGTTGATTGCGTTTGTCCCCCAGGAGCAGAACATCTCCGAACTCAACAAGGCGACAGGAACGACCGGGCTGCTGCTCTTTACGCCTGGCGGGGCGCCGCACGCCGGCATGGCCCGCGCCGACGTGAGCTTCCGTGCCTTCGGCCCGCTTAAGGGCTTTCTCGAAGATGCCGCCAGCAGCAACATGTTCGCCTGCCTGACGGGAGTTCTCAGCGTGGCCGGCCTCCTGCCCGACACCAGTGATGTGATTCGCGGCGCCCAACTGATGCCTGGCGCTCCTGCCCGGCTCACAGCCCAGTTCACCCCGGCCCGAGACGGAGCCCAGGGCGTGTGGGTGGGCGGCGGCGCCGCACCGGTCAGCCTTTGAGCGCGGTCAGCCGGCCTGGACTGGCGGGACTGCGGGGTGACGCCTCGCTCTCGGCGGTGCTGGCTGGCGTGGTGGCCCTCATCGTGAGTGTGGCCAGTAGCATTGGCCTGCTGGTCTCAGCGGCCCAGGACTTCGGGCTGAGCGCCACCCAGACCGCAAGCTGGCTGACCTCCAGCTACCTTGCCATCGGAGTGGGAACCCTGGTCCTCTCGTGGCGTTTCCGGGCCCCGGTGCTTCTGGCCTGGACAACTCCGGGGCTGGCTGTCATTGCGGCCGTCGCCGCCACTGGGCAGGCCACCTTTCCCGAGGTTCTGGGCGCCAGCGTCCTGAGCGCAGTGGTGATGATCGCCCTGGGCGTGACCGGAGCCTTCGAGGCCGTGACGTCGCGCATTCCACCGGCGCTGGCCGGTGCTCTGCTGGCGGGTGTGCTGCTGCCTTTTATCCTGGGAACGTTTCAGGCTGTGCCTGCGGCCCCGGTGCCGGTCGCCGGGATGATTCTGGTCTTCCTCGCCGGGCGGCTGCTGTTCCCCCGCTGGGCCGTACCGGCAGTGCTGGTCGCAGGCGCCTTACTTTCAGTCCTGGCAGGACAGGTCGGCAGCCTCAGTGACGGTGGCCCCGGAGCCCTTCTCCTCCAGACGCCCAGCTTTGATCTCGCGAAGATGCTGGCACTGGCGCTGCCCCTGACCGTCCTGACGCTGGCCTCGCAGCAGTTGCCCGGCGTGGCTGTGCTGCGTCAGTGCGGGTATGCCCAGGTGCCGGTCTCGCCACTGATCACCTGGACCGGGGTGGCCAGCCTCCTTTCGGCTCCGTTCGGTGCCCACACCACGAATCTCGCGGCCATCACGGCAGCCATCGCGGCCGGGAAAGAAGCCCACCCGGACCCCTCACGGCGCTGGGTCGCCTGCATCAGTGCTGGCGCCCTGTACCTGCTGCTGGCGCTGGGGGCCGGCTGGGTGCTGGGCGCGGTGGGTGCCATTCCTGCACCTGTCATCGCGGCGCTGGCCGGCCTTTCACTGGTAGGAACGGCGCTGAGCAGTCTGAGCACGGCGCTGAACGACGAGTCCTGGCGCGAAGCGGCCTTTCTGACCCTGGTGGTCACCGCCAGCGGAGTGACTTTTCTGGGTGTGGGCAGCGCCGTGTGGGGGCTGCTGGCCGGCGGGGCACTGGCCTGGGCTGGCCGCCGGCGTGTCCGGTAATCCGGTTCAGCTCTTATGCCAGATCATCCGCTTTGCAACGCGGCTTCCTGCGCCTTCCACCGTCCCTGCGTAGACTGGCAGGCATGGAGTTTCTTCTCGACCTACACCCCGATGCCTATCCTCTGGAGGGCTTCCGGCGGCGCCAGCTGCTGGAGTGGGTTTTCGTGCAGGGAGTCGGCACGTTTGATGCCATGACCAACCTGCCTGCCGAGGCCCGCGCCGAGCTGGCCCGAAGCTATCACCTCAATCCTTTCCGTGAGATCGAAACCGTCCGCAGCGCAGACGGCAGCGTGAAGTACCTGTTTACCCTGACCGACGGCCGTCAGATGGAAGCGGTGTACATGCCCTACCTGGACCGCAAGACCATCTGCGTGTCCACCATGGTGGGCTGCCCCGCCCGCTGCGCGTTCTGCGCCACAGGGGCCATGGGCTTCGGGCGCAACCTGACCCCTGGGGAAATTGTCGCGCAGGTGCTGGCCGTCGCGGGCGGCGAGGGCATCGGCCCGCGCGAGATCCGCAATCTGGTGTTCATGGGCATGGGCGAGGCCATGCTGAACTATGAAAACACCATGCAGGCTGCCCGGATCCTGCTGCATCCTCAGGCTCTGGGCATGAGCAAGCGCCGCGTGACCCTGTCTACGGTAGGCATCGCCAAGGGCATCCGTCAGCTGGCGGCCGAGGACGACCTGGGCATCAAGCTGGCCATCAGCCTGCATGCCCCGGACGAGGACACCCGCCAGCGCATCATTCCAACCGGGGCGGCCAATTCGATTGCCGAGATCATGGCGGCCGCGCGGGATTATCAGGCGGTCACAGGCCGCCGGATCACCCTGGAATACACCATGCTGCGCGGCATCAATGATCACCTCTGGCAGGCTGAGCTGCTTGCCGACGTGCTGCAGGGCTTAGTCAGCCATGTCAACCTGATTCCTATGAACCCCTGGGACGGCAGCGGCTTCGAGAGCAGCACCGAAGACCAGATCCAGGCCTTCTACGACACCCTGGAGGCGCGCGGAGTGGACGTCAGTGTGCGGCGCTCGCGAGGCAAGGATGCGGGCGCTGCGTGTGGTCAGCTGGCGCTGAAGCGCCCGGGGGCCGTGACTGGCGCTGCCTGAACATCTTCATTGAACTGGTCGGCCGGATTGTGGAACACCATCACACAGTCCGGCCGACCCATATGAGTAAGGGTTAGGAAAGGCATTAATGGTACCCTACAGGCGTTTCCGCATCTCAGGAGGCTTCCGAGTGACGCACCCCAAACGCACGATTATGCTTGGCCTTTTTCTGGGCCTGACGACTCCTTCCAGTGCACAGGGTCTGGTTGAGGTCGTGACGACCACCAGCATCCAGAACACGCTGCTCCAGACTCCGGCTGTATCCCCCACCGTACCCAAGGTGCCTGCTCCTCCGGCGCCAGCAACTCCGGCTGAAACGGCCAGGCCGGCTGTGGCCATCACGCCCCTGACCGACGCGCAGCGCACCCTGCTTGCCCAGGCCCAGGCAGCGTTTCAGGCTGGTCAGTATGCTCAGGCCCGGACCGCCTTCGAGCGCCTTATTGCCCAGAACTACACACATCCCGAAGCGCATTTCGGGCTGGCCCTGACGCTGCTGGCCCAGAATGACGAAAAGGGCGCTGCGTTCGAGTTCACCCAGTTTCAGGCCCTTGCGCCAGATCGTTACGAAGGGCCATACAACCTTGGCGTGATCGCCACCCGTCAGGGCCGCTTTGATGAGGCCCTGCGCCTGTACACGGCCGCCCAGGGCCTGATGAAAGATCAGGCTCCGCCCGCCGCTCAGCGGCAGGTTCTTGAAGCGCTGGCGACCGAACAGGCCCGCCGGCTCGACTACGCCGCCCTGACCACCACCCTCGAAATGGTGGCCACGCTGGAGCCCGGCGACCTGAATGCCCAGTTCCGTCTGGCACAGGCGCGGGCCCTCAGTGGTCAGGGCACGGCTGCGCTTCCCGGTATCTACGCTCTACTCCAACGTGCTCCAGCACGCGTGGACGCAGCGTTGCTGCTGGCTGACATCTATGTCACCCAGGGGCTGCCGGACCGTGCCGTACGTGAACTCGACGCGGCCGCCGGCCGGGTAACCAATGGTGGAGACCGCGCCCAGGTGCTGCTGCGTAAGGCCGACATCCTGGCAGCCCGGGGAGATACCCGTGGAGCTGTCCTGGCTGCCCAGGACGCCACGCGGGAAGACACCCGCAATGCGCTGGCGTTTGCCCGCCTGGGAGAACTCCGCGCTCAGCGGGGTGACCGGCCCGGAGCACTGACGGCCTACCAGAATGCTGTGAAACTTGCCCCGGACAGTGCGGCTTACCGCACCGGGCTGGCCGCCGTACGGCTGTCGCTCGGTCAGGCCGCACAAGCTGCCAAGGACGCAGCACAGGCCCTGAGGCTCACTCCCGACGCTTCTACCCTGGCCCGCGCCCTGTACATTCAGGGGGTCAGCGCCTATCAGCAGCGTCAGTACGCTCAGGCCCGGACGGCTCTGCAAAGCAGCCTGCGGCGCGTACCCAGTGCCGACACGGCACTCTGGCTGGGTTTGAGTGCCTACGCCCAGAAAGACTACGCCGCCGCCGTCAACGCCCTGGCCGAGAGTGTCAAACTCGATCCCACCCCCACAGCACGCCAGAATCTGGCCTCTGCCCTGCTGGCCACGGCCCGGTACCCTGAGGCGGAAGCCATCGCACGGGGCCTCGTGACCGAGTCGCCCCGCCATGCCGAAGCCTGGTACCTGCTGGGGTTGGCACAGCGCTCCCAGCAGCGCACGGCCGAATCCAGACAGTCATTCAAGTCAGCGGCCAACCTGGGCCACGCCAAAGCCAAGGAGGCACTGAAATGAGCCGTCCTAACGTAGCCGGATCTCGTCCCTCGCCGGGCATGGCACGCCGCTGGCCCGATCTGATGATCAGTGTGCTGGTGGTCCTGCTGCTGGGTGGGTTTGGTGCCCTGCTGATGAGGGGGAATAACTCAGCCGCAACCATCACCGCCGAGACGGAATCCTCGACAGCAGCCGTTGAAGCGGACATTCCTGCCGCCCCTGGCACAGACAACGTTTCCGCCACACCACCCAGTGAGCCCGCCGAAGCGGTGACACCTCCCACTTCTCCGGCGTCCGCCGCCCCCGAACCCGAACCGACGACCACAACGGAGGTGCCGGCACCAGCCACGACAGCCCCTGTAACCACGGAGGCCACGCCCGGCACCGACCCCGTCGCTGCTGCTCCTTTGCAGCCAGCGCCCACGGCAGCCGGGACCGAGAAGAGCGAGGTACCCAGCGCGGCCACCCTGCCCGAAACACCGGCGGCTCCAGTAACACCTCCAACCTCTTTAACTACTGGCAACGCTGCTGCAGAGACCATTACCATCAGCCCCCCGCCAGCCGCAGCAGTCCCCGCAGCTGAGCAGCGCGTCCCCCTGCGCAGCGACTACCGCATCAGCCTCGGGAGCTTTGGTACAGAACAGACGGTTCGCACCCAGACAGCCGGAGTCAGCGGACTGGGCTATACCGTGCACCCGATTGATCTGGGCGGTCAGTATGTCGCGCAGGTTGGCCCCTTTGCTGACGAGGCGACCGCCCGCCGTGCCCTCGCCGATATTCGGCGCGCGTTTCCATCTGCCGTGCTGTATCCCCCCCGGGGCGTCAGCCTGACCGGAGAAACGGCTCCTGCGCCCCAGACCCCTCAAACCCCCGCAGCGCAGGAGCCCGCGGCTCAAACTCAAACTCCCGCCGTACAGACGCCCGCACCTGCAACAGGCACCAATACGGCAGCAGCCACGCCAGCCCCTCCCCTGCCTGTGCCTGCCCCGGCCGAACCTGCAGCACCGCCATCCGCCAGCAGCCCGGCCTACCTGCAGGTTGGCGCCTTCGACCGCGTCGAAAGTGCTCAGACGCTGGTCGAGCAGCTGCGAGCCGCGGGGTTCACCCCCAGCGTTAACGCTCCGGAAGGCCGCAAGGTAACCGTGCTGGTTGGCCCCTTTAGTGGCACAGCCCTGACCGATGCCGAATCGAAGCTCAGCGCTGCCGGTCACGACTCGTTCCGGGTGCGTTGATATGGCTGATATTCCCACCGCCGCCATCAGCCGCCTCGTCACCTACCTGCGCATCCTCGAACAGCTTGAAGCGCAGGACATCAGCCGCACCAGCAGCACCGACCTTGCCGAACGCGCCGGCGTGACCGCCTTTCAGGTGCGTAAGGATCTGGCCTACTTCGGGCGCTTCGGAACCCGCGGGATGGGCTACACGGTGGCCATCCTCAAACGAGAACTGGTGCGCGTGCTGGGGCTCAATCAGACCTGGAACGTGGTCATCATCGGGACCGGTCGCCTTGGACAGGCCATCGCCAACTACCCTGGCGCCAGCGACTATCAGTTTCAGTATGTGGCCCTGTTCGATGTCAACCCAGCCGTTATTGGTCAGCAGATTCGCGGCCTGACCGTGCAGCACATGAATGACCTTCGGTCCTTTGTAGAGGTCAACCGCGTCGACATGGGGTTCCTGGCTGTTCCACCCGACCATGCCCAGGACGCCGCCCAGAGTCTGGTGGACGCAGGAGTTCGGGGCATCCTCAATTTTGCACCCGTTGTCATTCAGCCCCGAACGCTGGAACGCGCGGGCCAGCATGAGCTCAGCGACGAATGGCGAAATGTCATCGTCGAAAACGTCGACTTCCTCGCCGGCATGAAACGCCTGGCCTTCTACATTCTCAACCCGCACTTAAAAGACGCCCCGAACTCGGAGGACCAAGAATGAAGAAACTCGCCCTACTCTCCCTGCCCCTGATGCTTGCAGCCTGCAATGGTGGCAGCTCTACTCCAGGTGCGTCGGTCGTCAACGTTACTGCCGACAAAACAAGTGTCACCATGGCCTCCACCGACACGGCAGGCACAACTACCTTCACCTTTACCAACAAGGCGGGCAGCCGCGAAGCAACCATCAACTCTGCCGTTCTTACCTGGAACGATCCCGCTACAAAGGCTGTCACCACACAGACCGTCAATCTGGCCGCGTTTACTTTGCCAGCAGGGCTGACGTGCGCCGCCGTGGCAGCTAATCCCAGCGCCAGCTGCAACTTCAACGACGCAGGTACTACGTACGCAGATCGCACGCTTACGCGGATCATCAATAACTCAGAGCTGTTCAGCAAGGTCCTCGCAGCTAACCCGAGCGTAACCGGACTTCCAGTCACCGTGCAGTTTAACAACGCCAATGCTCTGCCTTTTACTTTCACATCCATGAAACCATCTGAAGGAGGAGGCGTCGTTACAGCGCCTCCAAAGCCAGCCATCATCGTCAACAACTCCAGCTACCAGACCAATCCAACTACTCCTATCAGCAACACGCTGAGCGTGACGGTGTCTGCAGGTGCAGCAGCAGGGGTGGGTCTAAAGCAGCTGATCCTGGAAGTAACGGATGCTAAGGGCATCGTGGACACGACCACGTACTCCAGCACTCAGGAGACCGTTACGTTCAACATCGACACCACGAAATATCCAGATGGCGCTCTGAAGCTTCGCGCAATCGCCATCGACGCCCTGGACCGTCGGGGTGAGACTGCAAACATTACCACGGTGAATGTCGCCAACCAGGTCAGCCCCAGCATCCGCATTACAAACCCTGTGAATGGCGGCGAAGTGACAGGAATTGCGCCTATTGTGGTTCAGTTCCAGCAGAACAACACCCCCTTCACATTTGTGGACGGCAAGACCACCATTGAAGTTGTGGACTCGGGTGACCGTACCATCACCGTGCAGCAGGCCGACATCGTCAAAGTGAACGATGGACTTTGGGAAGCTCGCAGTCAGATTGATCTGAATTCTCCCCAGTATATCAATGGCACCTACACATTGCGCGCCAGGGCGAATGTCCAGTTGAGCGGGGCTACTAATACAAGTACCATCATGACCACTAGTACTTTTGTCAACAAGTCCCGTGTTGATGAGGCACCAGCACTGAACATCCTTATGCCCGCTTATTATGGGGGCTCCAATACCCTTCGTCCTGTTCTGACACGCAAAAGTGCCATTGTCGTTCAAGCCAGCGATAGCAACAATGTCCGGCAGATCAATCTGCGGTTTGTATGTAACCCGACCGAGGTGCTGCCCGGCCAGAACTGCAATACCAACGTGTATAGCTACAACATTCCAGTCAACAAGGCAGGCATCCAATACCGTCTGTTTAACACGGGTGTACTGATGGACGGCGAGCCTTATCTTCCTGACGGCTATTACACAATGCGCGCGACCGCCACCGATGACACGAACTTCAGCAGCTTCCGCGAAATGAAAGTAGAAGTCAATCGAGCCAAGAATGGTATTGCAGGCCTGGGCTACAACCGTGCAACGACCTTTGAGCTTGCCGCAAGCAAGCTAACCCCTGCAGGCGCTCAGTGGCAGATAGACGGCACGACTGTCAACGAAACCCGCATCATTGAGTTGTTCTACAATTCCAATGATCAGGGCATTGCGCGTGAACTTCCCTCGGCTATTGGGATTGACACCTCAAGAACAGGGGACGCAGTTATTTCCAGCGGCCAGATTGTCTTCCCAGCTGCTGGCACGTATGCAACTTCGTTTGTTGTTCAGGACATGATCACGGGAGTCGTAGAGTTCTACGACGGCGCAAACATCATTGCGACTACAAAACCATAATCTGAACTCAAAGAGGAAGGGGGGCACTACCGCGGTAGTGCCCCCCTTCGCATTGTTCTCAGTATTTGATCGCGTACTCCGCGAATCCGTCGTCACGCGTGCGCAGGAGCGTCGCGCCAGCGGGCAGGTACTTCTGGGCATTCGGGCTGCTGACGTACAGGATTGTCGCGCCTGGGACTGGCGTGAGCTTCCAGTTATTGTCAGCCGTAGGGTTCACGGTCTTCTGCTCGGTGAAGTACTTGACCAGCGCCTCACGGGTTTCGTCCGGCGCCTGCAGGATGATGTTTTTTCCATTCAGGCCTGGGAAGGAACCGCCGCCGCTGGCGCGGTAGTTGTTGGTGGCCACCACGAACTGCGCAGCCGGGTCAATCGGCTTGCCCTGGTACTGCAGGTTCTTGATGCGCCGGGCGTTGGGGTTGGCCAACTCGCCTCTGCTGTTATACCGGCTGGGCTGGGTCACGTCGATTTCGTAGGTGACACCGTCGATGACATCAAAGTTGTAGGTGGGGAAGGATTCGTCTACCAGAGCCTGGGGCTCTTTCTTGCTGGGGTCAATCTGCTTGAACTGGCCAGCGCTGCGCTCCAGCCACTCCTGGACCTGTGCTCCAGTGACAAGCACCGCCTGAACCGTGTTCGGGTACACGTACAAGTCTGCAACGTTCTTGATAGCTAAGGTTCCGGCAGGGATATCGGTGTAATAGCTGACTCCTCCGCGGCCGCCTGCCTTGAAGGGTGCGGCGGCGGACAGCACTGGCAGGTCCTTGTACTGCGTGTTGCTCAGCGCGGCCTTGACGTAAGCGGTCTGGGCATTGCTCACCAGCTGTACGCTGGGGTCATCCTGCACCAGTGCCCAGTAGGAGTTGATCGGGGCAGTCAGGTCAGCGACTTTGCTGCGCACAAAAGCCAGGGTTCCCTCGTGTGCCTGTTTGACGGCCGCAGCAATGCGCGGGTTTGGAGTGACCAGATTCTTCTTGGCGGTCTTGTCCCAGATCGGACGGATGGCGGCTGTGCCGTTAACAATAGTCCACTTCTGAGTTTTGCGGTCAAAGTTGAGTTTCAGGTCGATAATGCCCAGATCATTACCCCAGAAGCCGGCCATCACGACGGGCTTGCCGTTAATGGTGCCTTTGGTGATGTCCGCGCCGGGAATGCTCTTGTACACCGGGCCAGGGAACTCCTGGTGGCTGTGGCCGCTGAGGACCACGTCCAGTCCTGGAACCTTGGTCAGTTCCGTGGCGACGTTCTCCTGCCCAGGCTGGTAATCGGCAGTGATGCCGCTGTGAGCAATAGCTATGACAATGTCGGCCCCTTGTGCTTTCATCTGCGGAATGAATTTGCGGGCAGTCTCGACAATGTCACGCGTGGTGACTTTACCTTCGAGGTGGCTCTTGTCCCACAACATGATCTGCGGGGGGAGCAAGCCGATGACACCGACGTTGATGAAGTAGGGGCGGCCATTGGTGTCGTACACCAGCTTGCGCTGAATCATGTACGGCGTGAAGGCGTTTTTGTCATTGTCGGGGTTGTTGTCACCGTCATTGAGATACACGTTCGCGCTGACGTACGGCATTGGCGCGCTTTTGAGAACCCGCTGGAGGTAGTCCAGGCCGTAGTTGAACTCGTGGTTGCCCAGGTTCCCCCCGTCGTAGCGCAATATGGCCATGGCGGCGTGGATGGGGTGCTTCTGGCCATCACGAAGCGGGTTGACGCGGGCAACGTAATCACCCAGGGGGTTGCCCTGAATCAGGTCGCCGTTGTCGTACAGCAGGGTGTTGCGCTTTTCCTTACGGGCGTTCTCGATAAGGGTGGCGGTGTACTCCAGGCCAAACTCGCCAGTGGGCTTGTCCTGGTAATAGTCGTACCCCAGCGCATTGCTGTGAAGGTCAGTGGTCTCAAGGATGCGCAGATCTACGGTCTGCGCGCCTGCCGTGCCCAGGAGCAGGGCAGCCATCAGGGCAAGTTGCTTTTGCACGCCCATCAGAATACGCCCTGGTGCCAGGACCATGTCCGCAATTGGACATGGTTGCCCGGCACCTTCCAGACCCCACAGCGCCTCCACCATCTCAGGCGTTCGGTCAAGCTCTGAAGGTGCCTTCAGCATCACCTGAGGCCCGCCAACTTCCCTGCGAGTGCAGGAACACCCATGCCCAGCCTTGGCGTGCCACGATTGACGTGCTAACGCGGGAGACTCAGAAGCGCCCACCGTTCTCCCCTGCGCGACGCCAACGAGTTCAGAGCGTAGAGGCCAGCCGCTCGAACAACGGGGGAACCGGTGGCCGGGCCGCCCCGTCCGACCAGGAAAAGCGCCGGTCCCGCACGGGTCCCTCCCCTACCCCCATGCCTCGCGGAAACCGGGAGGTCAGGTCAAGTGTCGCCGGCATCTCCCGCACTTCTGGGAGTGACGCCAGAGCACGCTCTACTTCGCGGGCGTGGCCAAAGTGCATCAGGTGGAGCTGACCGTCGAGTGTCCAGGCAAAGCGAGCTCCTGACTGAAGCCCTGCTTCCGGGGTTGCAGATGCCACCACCTGTCGGCCCACCCGGCCGGGGCGCAAGCGGAGTGTTACTTCCAGTGCATCACCCAGCAGGCCAAAACTGCCGACAAAAGGCCGGGTCAGGTCATACCCCTGGACGTTCTTTACGGTCCTGCCGCCCGCGTGCACTGTGCGGCCACTGGGCGCCTGAAAGGTGACCCCCAGAACCTCGGCTCCAAAGAAAAACGTCTGGGCGAAGCCGCCCCGGGCCACCAGTCCCCCGACGCCGCCGGGCAGTTCCACCGGCGGGAAGGGCGGATACAGCCCGGCAGGAAGGGCCGCGTAGACTTCCAGCAGCGGGGTATCACCACTGACGGTCACGGTCTGGTCTCCGGGAGACAGCTCAAGAACCGGCATGCGCGGGCTCCTGGGAAGAAACGGCCGGAAGAGGATCGGGCAGCAGCTTGCCGGGGTTCAGGGCACCAGCGGGGTCCAGGGCTGCTTTCACGTCCCGCAGGGCGCTCATGGTAACCGGGTCAACTGCGTCATTCATAAAGGCTCGTTTCATGGTGCCGATACCGTGCTCACCGCTCAGTACCCCGCCATAGCGGATAGCCACCAGGGCAATCCGGTGCGCCAGATCGTGCACGGCTTCCATGGATTCGCGCCGGGGATCGAAGAGGATGTTGGGGTGCAGGTTTCCGTCTCCGATGTGCCCGAACTGCACCAGATGAAATCCGCTGGCATCCCCTAGTGCCCGGATCTCGCGCACGACTTCCGGCAGGACACTGCGGGGCACCACGATGTCCTCGTTCATCCGCTGGGGGCGGATGCGGCCCAGGGCCGGCGACACGCTGCGCCGCGCCTGCCACAGGGCAGCGCTTTCGGCGTCGGTGGTGGCGCGGCGGACCTTTCCACCTGCCTCCACGCAGGCAGCTTCCACCAGGGCCAGTTCTTCCTGAACGGTTTCCAGGTCATCGCCGTCGGTGTCGACCAGCAGCACAGCTTCGGCGTCTCTCGGCAGGTCCAGGTGAAGAAAGTCCTCTACGGCGTTGGTGCAGGCGCGGTCCATAAATTCCAGCTTGCTGGGCACCGCGCCGGCAGCAATGGCCGCGCTGACGGCCTCGGCACATGCACCAACCTCTGCAAAGCTGGCCAGCAGGGTGCGGGTGTGTACCGGGGGCGGTGCCAGACGCAGGGTCGCGGAGGTAATCAGGCCCAGGGTGCCTTCGGACCCGATCAACAGGCCCGGCAGGTCATAGGCGTCCCGCTCGAGGGTATACACCTCGCCCTCCGCATCCACGAATTCCAGGCCGCGCACGTAATCACCCGTGACGCCGTACTTGAAACACAGCGGCCCCCCCGCATTTTCCCCCAGATTCCCCCCGATGGTGCTGGTGCGGAAGCTGGCCGGATCAGGCGGATAGATCAGTCCATGTGGACGTGCCGCCTCGGTGACCTTCAGGGTAATGACCCCGGACTGGGCCACCGCCTCCCGCCTCTCTGGGAAAATCTGCAGGCCGGTCATGCGGGTAAATGACACCACGACCGCTTCCTCCATGGGGGCCGCGCCCCCGCTGAGGCCGCTGGCCGCGCCCCGGCCCACGATGGGGAGCCCCGCACGCCGGGCGGCTTTCACCACAGCCACCACATCGGCCGTACTTTCCGGCAGGACCACGCAGACCGGCGTCACCCCGAACTGAATGGCGTCGTAGCGGTAGTTCAGGCGCTCAGAAAGGCTGGACAGGACCTTGCGCGGCCCCAGCAGGCGGGTTAGTTCGGCTCCCAGCGGGTGCGCCTCGTTGCCTTCCGACCGGGGACGTGAGCGGCTGAGTCCTGGCTTCAGGCCCTGTTTTTCCGGGCTCACAGTTCGCCCTTGTAGGCCAGATCAAGCAGTTCGACCGTGTGCATGACCGGCACCCGGCTGCCCTGCCGGCGCACGTGACTTTGAATCTGGGTGTGGCAACCGATGTTGCCGCTGACGACCAGATCCGGCTGGGTGCCCAGGATATGGCCAGCCTTGCGGGCTCCGAGCTGTGAAGCCAGTTCCGGCTGCTCCAGGTTGTAGGTTCCGGCTGAGCCGCAGCACAGGTCGCCTTCCGGAATTTCAATGACCTCTACGCCGGGAATGGAGCGCAGCAGCTGACGGGGCGCCATACGGACGCCCTGCGCGTGCGCCAGATGGCAGGCGTCGTGATAGGCGACCTTCAGCGGGCGCGAAGCAGGCATGGGCGCTGTCAGGTCACCGCTGCGCAGCAGGCCGTAGAGATACTCGCTGATGTCCTGCACCTTGGCAGAAAAGGCCCGGGCCTGCGCTTCGTCGGGCAGCCCATGCAGCACAGCCGGATACTCCTTGAGGCCGGCGCCGCAACCGGCGGCGTTGGACAAGATGGCGTCGTAGTCATCAGGGTTGAAGGCCTTCAGGTTGGCGCGGACCAGTTTGAGGGCCTCGTCCCGTGCGCCGGTGTGCAGCGCCGCAGCTCCGCAGCAGCCCTGGCCTTCCGGGATGACGACCTCGATTCCGTTGCGCGCCAGCACCCGCAGGGTCGCCGCGTTGAAATTGGGGGCCAGCGCCTGCTGTGCGCAGCCCACGAGAAACGCTACGCGGCCCCGGCGGGGTCCCTGTGCGGGCGTCAACGCTGGACTGGGCTGCATGGCCGGCACCGATTCAGGCAGCAGGTCAAGGGGCGCCCGAAGTGCTGCGGGCAGCATGGGCCCCAATGGTTTGGCGTACTGTCCCACGCGGGCGGCCACGCTGAACAGCTTGGGCGCCGGCAGGGCCTTGAGAATGGCGAAGCGTTTGGCCCGGTCCAGCGGAGAGCGCTGGCGCTGCGGCTCACTCCATCCCCGGAACGCGGTGATCAGTTCGCCGTACGGCACCCCACTGGGACAGGCGCTGACACAGCCCAGGCAACCCAGACAGCGGTCCAGGTGGGGTGCGGCGTCCTCCAGAGGAAGGGCTCTTTCAAGGACTTCCTTCATCAGGACAATGCGCCCGCGTGGGCTGTCCATCTCGTCACCAAGGAGCGTATACGTTGGGCAGGCAGGCAGACAAAAGCCGCAGTGCACGCAGGCGTCGACGCCATGCGCCATCACCTCGCCCTGGGGGCCGATCTGCAGCACCGGAATGTCGTGGTTCAAAGGCCGGACCTCATGCGCCCAGGATAGGCCGGGCAGCCGGGACCACAGGGTGTCTGAAACCTCACTGAACTAGGCGACAGTGAAATCCGCAGCCCGTGCGCTCGTAAGGCAGCTCAGGTTCTGGACAGATAGCCGCAGCGCAGACTCGGGCGGGTGAGCACCTTTCCCTGCCCCTGTCTGTCCTTGATCTGATTCCGGTGCCTTCAGGACACGCCGCGGCCGCTCCTGTGAGAGGGTCGCTGCAGCTGGCCCAGTATGCCGAAGCTCCGGTCTATCCGCGTGATCTGTGCTCCCACCCAGGCGGAAAACAGGCTCTGCCACTTGGCCTGATGGTGCTGCGGCTGCGCCGGGGTGATGCCGGTCCTTTCGGAGCGTCGGTTGCACCTACAGGCCTGACAGACCGCGTTACTCGAACTCAGCTCGCTTGGGCTCTGGAAGCCGGTAGGCGATCATGGCGCTGGGAATGAGCAGCGCCAGGCTGGCCATAGCTGCAGCCTGTGGGGTCGTCACGTCAGCCAGGGCACCCACCAGAAACACCAGTAATCCGGCAAAGCCCCAGGAAAAGCCCATCATGATGCTGCTGGCCACCGCGACGTGGCCCGGTGCATACTCCTGCGCGGTTACCACACCAACCGGAATGCTGGCGTTCACGGCTGCGCCGACCAGGAAGGTCAGAGGGTAGAACCACCAGTTCGCCGGGCTGCTCAGAATAAGCGCAGCGAAAAAAGGAATGGTGGTCAGGATGGCGGCCCGCAGCACGGGTGTCCGGCCGTAACGGTCGCTGTACCGGCCGCCAAGAATGCCTCCAAGGGCGCTGGCCACCGAGTACACAGCCAGCGTGATGCCCACCTCACGGGCGCCGAAACCCTTGGCCAGCAACATGAACGGCAGCATGGCGTTGTATCCCATGCTGGCCAGGGACCGCAGCACCGCCATGCCCCACAGCCAGACGATGGGCCCCCGGAAGATTCCTACGTACTCGCGCAGGCCAACCCGCCGGGACTGCTGGCGCCCGCTGGGCGTGACGGCAAAGGTCACTGCGGCAAGCACCGCCCCGATCAGCGCAAACCAGGGCAGGTGCGTCAGGCCAACTCCCGCGAACACTGGCCCCAGGGCCATGCCCCCGGTGCCCCCTGCACTGAACAGACTGGCCCATAAGCCCCGTTTGTCAGGTGGGCTGTGCTGCGCAACATAGGCCGCTCCTGCCGGGTGAAAGAATCCACTGCCAAACCCAGCAACCGCCACCAGCAGCACCAGAGCGCCGAACCACGGAACAAAGCCCATCATGGTCAGGCCCAGACCGGTCATCAGCGGGCCCAGTGCAGCCGCGTAGCGCCGGTCAATACGCTCCCCAAGAATGCCCAGGACAGGCTGCAGCACACTGCTGGTCAATGAGTACACACTGGACAGAAAAGTAACAGCCGCAATACTGACGCCATATTTGGCCTGCAAGGCAGGCGTCAGCGGAGTCAGCATGGCACTGTACGCGTCATTGATGAAGTGCCCGGCTGTTACCGCCACGGCAATGGCGGTGGCGTGCCGGGCTACGGGAACGGTAACGGCGCTGCGTGCCTGCATAGGCCCGTACGCTACGCTCTTCTGCCCGTTCATGCCAGCCTCACGCAGCAAGTGTGAGTCCGGATGCTAGTAGCGTGAGAAAATTCACGGTACACTGGACCATGTCAGCCGTCTTCCGCAATACCGTCCTGCAGGCGCTGCCCAGCGCTGAGCGTCTGCAACTGCAGTTGGCCTCTCTAGATTCCGCTGCGGTTCAGGACCTGGCGGATGATTTTGCTGCCTCATTGCCGGAATTTGACCTTCTGCTGGGGCTGCCGGGCACCGAAGCGCTCATGAATACCCTGGCCCGGTTACGAGGCGTGCCGGCCATGGTTATTCCCCTGCGTGCCCATCAAACGAAGGTGGCGCTGCCAGTCGAGGGTTCAGGCGCCGTTGCAGTCCTGGTCACTCATTTGCTTGACAGCGGAATTCCAGAGCTCCAGGGCCTGCTGTTCGCGGCACATCATGGGCTTGAGGTGCCAGTAGTGGCCGCCGCTGTCGAACGGTCAAGTGGACTGGGCCGGACCCGGCTGGAACTGCTGAACACCAAGGTGCGCTCGGCCATACCAGTCGCAGATACCCCACGGGGCCTGTGCGAGGAGCGCCGGACCCCCCACGTTGCCTGACCAGTGAAAAAATGATGGTGTTCTTCTGACCTGGTGCAGCGCCTGATCAGCACAGAATCCAGGACATAACGAGGCCGCCTGAGTAAGTTCAGGCGGCCTCCTGTCATGGTCCCAGTATTCAGGACTGCTGCCGGTAGGCCGCCAGGGCCCGCTCCTCGGCTGGAATCCGGATCAGAAGAAGCAGCGCAGCGTTCAGCACGGTGAAAGCCAGGGCCGTGCGCCACGCGCCCAGGGCCAGGGGCGCTGTGGCCAGTTCCAGGGCTACCACCGCGTAGTTGGGGTGCTTGACATACCGGAAGGGCCCGCTCGTAACGCGCTCGCCTCCGGGAACAATAAGAATGCGGGTATTCCAGTATCGCCCCAGACTGCGGATGACCCACAGGCGCAAAGGCTGCGCCAGGACGAACAGCAGCAGTGCCCACAGCCTGACGCGTCCCCCAGCAGCGCGGCCCTCCAGCAGCAGGGCCAGCATCCAGGCCGGGTGCAACACAAAAAACAGCGGATAGTGGTTCTGCCCGTACTCCTGCGCGCCGTGTTCGCGGGCCCAGCGCTCGTTGGCCCGGGCCACCCGCAGTTCCAGCAGGCGCTGCACGGCGATGGCTCCAGTCAGCCAGGGGGCAAAGGCCCGCGCCTTCATGCCTGCACAGTCAGCAGGGTATCAGCGGCAGCGTCGGCATCAAGTTCGCCGCGGGCCACCCGGGCATAAAGGTCATGTGCGGCGCTGCGGGCACGCTGCAGCAGCCGCTCCTGCACCAGAGAACGCACCTCGAATTCCGCGCGGCGTTCGCGGCGGGTCTGCAGGCCTTCTTCTCCAAGCCAGGCACGGTGCTTTTCGACAGCTGCAATGACTGTGTCTATGCCCTCGCCTTTAGAGGCGATGGTTTTGCGGATAGGCGACATCCAGGTGTGCTCGTCGTGAGCCCCCAGGCCCTGCGCGGCCATCAGCTCACGGACGGTGCGGTCCGCTCCCGGCAGGTCACTTTTATTCACGGCAATCACGTCTGCAATCTCCATGATGCCGGCCTTGAACGCCTGCACCCCGTCGCCTCCGGCCGGCGTGAGGACCAGCAGGGTATGGTCACACGCCGCGGCCACGTCCACCTCACTTTGCCCAACCCCGACGGTTTCCAGAATCACCCAGTCGAAGCCAGCGCCGTCCATGAGAGCCAGCACCTGCATGGTACGCGCCGAAAGCCCACCCAGGGCTCCCCGGCTGGCCAGAGACCTCACGAAGACACCGCTGTCGGCGTGGTGGCGCAGCATCCGGATACGGTCACCCAGAATCGCCCCGCCGCTGTAAGGGCTGCTGGGGTCCACGGCCAGGACGGCCACCCGCTGTCCGCGCGCCCGCAGCGCCGCAATCAGCGAGTCGGTCAGGGTGCTTTTGCCACTGCCGGGACTGCCGGTCACCCCCACCACCACCGCGCGGTGTGCGGCCCCGCTGGCCGACTTTTCACGCGCAGCACGCAGCAGCGGACGGGCAGCCTCCAGCCCTGCTTCGGCCAGGGTGATGGCCCGTGCCAGGGCACGAAGATCGCCGGAGCGGTAGCGCTCAAGCAGGGTGTCGGGCAGGCTCATGGCTGAGTCCCCCGGACAGGACAGGCGGAAAAAACGGTCATGGCGGTGTTTACCCTACAACCTGCCCGGCTCTGCGCACAGGGCCTGTGAGGAATCTGCTCAGGGAGACTGCCCCAGCACGTCGTCGGCCTCGGTGGCCTCCAGCAGATTTTCCAGGTGGGCATCGTCATTGAAACCCAGCAGCGTTCCACTGTCGGGCCCCAGCAGCACCCGCGTGATGCTGGAGTTCGTGACGCTCAGGCGCGACCAGGCATGTGCCGGAACGCCGCCCAGCGCCAGGCCCACAGCCACCCGGACCACGCCGCCATGCGTAAAGACCAGCACCCGCTGGCCAGGATGACGCTCGCGCAGGCGGTGGAAGGCCGCCCCACAGCGCTCGAATAGGTCTTCCATGCTCTCCCCGCCAGGGCGGCGGGTGGTCCAGGAATCCTGGGCCAGAGCCTCCAGGTACTCGGGATAGCGGGCGCGAATATCAGCAATGACCAGTCCAGCCAGTTCGCCCACGTTGATCTCACGCAGAGCGTAGTCCGGCTGGACCACTGGCGCCCCTGCCAGACGCTCGGCCACCGCATCGGCAGTCTGGGAGGCGCGGATCAGGTCACTGGTGTACACCGCATCGAAATGCAGGCCGGTCAGGCGCTCGGCGAGACTGGCGGCCTGAAGCACGCCCACATGGCTCAGCGGCACGTCCGTCTGCCCCTGGTAACGGCCGTCCATGTTCCAGGTGCTTTCCCCATGACGAACCACCCAGAATTCGGTAGCGACGCTCCGGTCGGGCGCGGTGAAGCCAAAGGGGGCAAGGCGTCTGGTCAAGTGGTGACTCCGTTTTCAGCGGCACTTTCCGAAAAGCTGACCCCCTGGCCGGCAATCATCTCGCCAATCACCCAGGGCTGCTCGCCGGCTGAGGCGAGGACCCGCAGCGCCTGCTCACGTTGCGCTGCCGGCACAATAAACAGGAAGCCCACGCCCATATTCAGGGCACGGAACGCTTCCAGACGTTCGACCTGCGCCTCACGCACGATCAGTTCAAACAGCGGCGGCACGCTCCAGGAGGAGGTGTCTACCCGCATGCCGATGCCAGCTGGAAACACCCGCGGCGGATTGTCCACCAGGCCGCCACCTGTGATGTGCGCCATCCCCCGGATGTCCACCCCGGCCGATTCCAGCGCCGCGTGTGCCTGGAGGTAGCTGCGGTGCGGCACTGGGAGAACTTCGGCCAGGGACTGACCACCCAGATCACTTCTGGCCTCGTCCCAGTCGAGGCCGTCCAGGGCCATGCGGGCCAGCGAGAACCCGTTGGTATGCAGCCCTGAGCTGGGCAGCGCAATCACACTGTCGCCGACCTCAATGCGCTGACCGTCCACGAGTCGGGGCCGGTCCACGACGCCGACAATGGTCCCCACAATATCCAGTTCACCCTCGACATACACGCCGGGCATCTCGGCGGTCTCTCCGCCCAGCAGAGCCACGCCCAGAGCTTCACAGGCCTGGGCGGCGCCGGTCACGACCTCGGCCACGGCCTCGGGCTTGAGGCGTCCCATGGCCACATAATCGAGGAAGAACAGCGGCCGGGCGCCCTGCACCAGAATGTCGTTGACGCAGTGGTTGACGATGTCGGCGCCCAGGCCGCCGTAGCGCCCAACCCGCACGGCCACCTTGGTCTTGGTTCCCACGCCGTCTGTGCTGGCCACCAGCACCGGGTCGGTCAGGGTGCCGAATGCAGCGCGGAACAGACCGCCGAAACCGCCGATGCCCCCCAGTACTTCGGGGCCGTGCGTGCGGGCTACGGCCCCTTTCATAAGTTCAACGGCGCGGTGTCCGGCGTCGATACTGACCCCCGCGCGTTCGTAGGCAGACGCCCCCTGGGGTGCTGCGTCGGTGTTGCTGTCCTTCATGCTCCTCCCGGAAGAAGCGCCCGCAGATGGGGCGCTTTGATAGGACCCAGTTTACCCGACTCGGCCGGGAAGAGCACTTCAGGGCGCTGCTGCCCGCTGCGCCAGCCACCAGCGCCCTCCAGCCACCAGCGCTACCAGCACCGAGAGGCCCCCCAGGCCCCACAGCAGCCGCTCCCCCGAGCCGGACAGCCATACCACCAGCAGTGTGACCGGCACCGCGCCTGCCGCCGTGGCCAGCATGAACGGACGGAACGGCATCTGCGCGGCGCCAGCCACCAGGTTCATGGCGTCGGCGCTCAGAATCGGCATCAGGCGGACCATCAGGATGCCCTGCACCCCGTAGCGCTCTGCAAAATCGTAAGCCTTGCGCCGCGCGGTCTCTCCGACCAGTACCCGCACCAGCGAGTTGCCCACGGAGCGGCCCAGCCAGTAGCCGGCTACCGCTCCCAGCAACGTGCCGGCGTAAACGATGAAAAACCCTTCCACTGGTCCGTAGGCGCGCGCTGTTACCGCGGTCATGACCAGCGCCGGCAGCACCGGCAGCACCGCTTGCAGCACAAAGCCGGCAATCAGGGCCAGCGGGCCGGCCCACCCCAGGTCCTCGACGAAGGCCTGCGTCACGGCCGGGTCGGTGGAAGTCAGAGCGGCATAGCCCTGGATCAGAAAATCACGCACGTCCGGGATCAGGCCCAGTCCCAGCAATACAGCCGGGACACCAGCCAGGATCAGCCAGCGCAGGTAGCGGGGCGGAGAGGTACGGACGAGGGTCACCTGCGCAGTTTAGACAAAGGCAGTGAGAACAGACGTCCTTCCAAGGGAGGAGCCTGGGCAGAGCGCACCCCTCACTCCAGGGTGACACTCAGGCCGTCATAAGCCAGGGACCAGCCTTCAGGCAGGACCACGGCGCGTGCGTCTACACCGTGAGACAGGTGAGTCAGCACCACCCGGCCAGCGGCACGCGCCCAGGGAAGTTCCAGCGCTTCCTGGATGTCGTACACGCTGCGTCCGCTGCGCGGCGAGCCCGATTCATCTGCAAAGGACGTTCCAAGAACAAGCAGGTCCAGGTCCTGCAGCCACACGCCCGCGATCTCAGAAGGCACGTCAATAGCGTCAGTCATGATCACGGCTGCCCAGCCAGGACGCTCCAGGCGGAAGGCATGACTCTGGCCGTTGGCACCGTGAGGCACCTGAAAAGCCCGTAGGCTCAGGCCAGCCAGCATGACACCGTCTTCCGGCAGGACTCGTACCGGGGCGGAAGCCCGAAAGGCATAGGCAAAGCGGGCCTGAATATCGGGGAGGGTCGTCTGCGGCGCATACACCTGCAGGGACCCGCGGGCGTAGTGCACGTAGTCCAGCAGATCTCCCAAGCCGAGCAGGTGGTCATTGTGCGCGTGACTGATCAGCGCCGCGTCCGGCACAACCGGCTCAGGAAGGCGTGCAAGCTGGGCGTGAAGGTCTGCGCTGGCGTCGAACAACACAGTCTGACCTGCCGCACGCAGAAGCAGCCCCGTGCGGGTGCGGCGGTTGCAGCCGCCGGCACGGGCCTCGGTACAGACTGCGCAGCCACACCAGAAGCGCGGCACGCCTTTGCTGTCGGCCGTGCCCAGAAAGGTCAGGGTGGGCGCGGAACTCACTCGCGCAGCAGGTCCCGGGTGGCCTGAGCCAGATCTGCGCTGCCTGCCAGACTGCTGCCGACCAGCACCGCGTCGGCCAGGCCACGGACCTGAGCAAGGTCAGCAGGCGTCCGGTATCCGCTTTCGGCCACCAGAACGCCGCCGAAGCCGGCCTCGCGCGCGCGGCGGATCAGCCGCGGGCTGACGTCCAGATCAATGTGCAGCGTGGTCAGGTCGCGGTTGTTGACCCCGATGATGCGTGCGCCGCTCTCCAGGGCCAGGTCCAGTTCCGAGTCGCTGTGGACCTCCACCAGGGCGTCCAGACCCAGGTGATGGGCCATTTCCAGGTAAGCCGCGGTTGCCTCTCCCAGAACACTGACCATCAGCAGCGCGGCCGAGGCGCCCCAGTCCGCCGCTTCCCGCAGCATGGCAGGATGAATCACGAAGTCCTTGCGCAGGGCAGGCAGGTCCACCGCCCCTACCACGGCCCGCAGAAAGTCGGGGTGGCCGTCGAAATGCCGCGGTTCGGTCAGCACACTCAGGGCTGCGGCGCCGCCCTGCCGGTAGGCCTGCGCAGCGTCCACCGGATCAAGCGGCGCAATGGCTCCCTGGCTGGGGCTTGCCCGCTTGATCTCAGCAATCAGACTCAGGCCCGGGCTCTGCAGCGCCGCCTCGAAGCGCCGCGCTGCCGGGCGAACCGGACCAAGCGCCGGGTCTGCGCCGTCATAATCCGCGGCGCGCTCGGACACGATGCGCCCCAGCACGCCTGGAACGGCGCTCAGGTTCAGGGGCGGCAGGCTGGGCTCAGGCGGCGGGCGGGTCATGGCGGCGAGTATACGGGCCTCGTTTGCCCCTTGGCCGGGTTCATCTGGCCCGGGGCAGGCGTGTTAGCCTGATCAGGTTATGAGTATCGCCCCCGGTAATGGCCCCGTGCAGATCACGCAGGAGCAGCTTCAGGCCCGCATTCAGGAGCTCGCGTCCAGGATCCGTCAGGATTACGCCGGGCGTGAACCTCACCTGATCTGCGTACTCAACGGTGCATTCATGTTTCACGCTGACCTTGTGCGTGCCCTGAACCTGCCCTGCACCATCGACTTCCTGCAGGCCAGCAGCTATGGCAACGCCAAACAGAGCAGCGGCGAGGTCAAGATCGTCAAGGACCTGCAGTTTCCGATCAGCGACCGTCACGTCATTCTGGTCGAGGACATCGTGGACACCGGCATCACCATGAACTACCTGCTGCACTATCTCGAAGGGCGTGGCCCCACCAGCCTGAAGATTGCTGCGCTGCTCAGCAAACCAAGCCGCCGCAAGGTGGAAATCCCGGTGGAGTACCTCGGCTTTACCATCCCTGACGCTTTTGTATACGGCTACGGGCTGGACCGGGCCCAGTTCGACCGCAACCTGCCGTTTATCACCAGCCAGGAGTAAGCGTGAGATTTCAGCGCGCCGCAGTGCTTTCCCTGCTGGTGCTGGGGCTGCTGACAGCTGGCATGAGTTTCTGGCTGGCCCGCGAGGCCAGATGGAAGCAGCCGCTGTACTGCATGCAGGTCCAAGGCCAGGTGTGGGGCACCGTGCCCGTGCCTGCTGGTGCGACCCCTGCCTGTCCGGAGTCGCAGACGGTCCGCGAAGAGGTCCGCCGGGGCGAGAGCCGGCTTGAACAGTACGAATTGCGTGGCTGGCAGCCTGCGCCAGTGCTGGACGCACTGGTGGCCGGGGGGTTTTCAGTGGTCAGCCGGATCCCGGACGACGGTATTCAGGAAGCCGCGGTCCTGGCGCGCGGCAAGGAACGTCTGACGTATGTGGCCGACCGCATGGGCGAAGACACGCTGGTCAGTATCACGACGCGCGGTGGCCGCTAGGGCACACTGCTGCAAGGCCGGGGCTCATCCGGTACACTGTGAGCCATGATCCGCTCTGCGCTTACCATCCGGGGACGCCTCGACTAGCTTCACAGCTTGTTCGACCGTCCCCGGCTGCGTAAGCCGGGGCCTTTTTTTGCCAAGGAGCTCACACACCATGACCCAGACCAACGAGCAGACCACACCTATCCAGATCAACGAACCCCGGGCCGAGCGCTACAACCCGCACGCTATCGAGCAGAAATGGCAGGACCACTGGGAAAAGAGCGGCATCTACACCTTCGATGAGCATGGGCCCGGCGAGAAACATTACGCGCTGACCATGTTCCCTTACCCCAGTGGAAACCTGCACATCGGCCACTGGTATGCCAACGTGGCCCCCGACGCCCGTGCCCGCTGGATGCGCATGCGGGGATACAACGTGCTGTTCCCCATGGGTTTCGACGCCTTTGGCCTGCCCGCCGAGAACGCCGCGATCAAGAACAATCTGGACCCCGCCAAGTGGACCTACAGCAACATCGAGCACATGACCGGGCAGTTCCGGCGCATGGGCACCATGATTGACTGGAGCCGCAAATTCGCCACCTGTGATCCGGAGTACTACCGCTGGAACCAGTGGTTTTTCACTGAGTTCTTCAGGCGCGGCCTGGCTTACAAGAAAGACGGCCTGGTGAACTGGTGCCCGAAAGATCAGACGGTGCTGGCCAACGAACAGGTCGTGAACGGCCACTGTGAGCGGTGCGGCACCGCTGTCGAGCGGCGCAACCTGAGCCAGTGGTACCTGAAGATCACCGACTACGCCGACGAGCTGCTGGACTTTGGCAGCGCAGACATGCCCGAGCGCGTGCGCCTGATGCAGACCAACTGGATCGGCAAATCGGTGGGTGCGGAAGTGACCTTCGAAACTCCAGCCGGCCCCGAGACGGTCTTTACCACCCGCCCTGACACGCTGATGGGCGCCACCTTCCTGGTGCTGGCGCCGGAACACGCCAAGGTCACAACCCTGACCACCGACGAGCAGCGCAGCGAGGTGGAAGCCTACGTCGAGGCAGCCGGTCGCAAGACTGACGTGGAGCGTCAGCAGGACAGCGGAGACAAGACGGGCGTGTTCACCGGCTCTTTTGCCACGCACCCGATCACCGGGCACCAGTTGCCGATCTGGGTGGCGGATTACGTGCTGGTGACCTACGGCACGGGTTCCATCATGGCCGTGCCCGCCCACGACGAGCGTGACTTCGCCTTCGCCCGGAAATTCGGGCTGGAAATCCGCGAGGTGATCCGTGCAGAGGGTGCAGAAGCCATGGACCCGCAGACTGCGGAAACGAGCTACAGCGGTGAAGGACTGATCGTCAACTCCGGTGAGTTCGACGGCATGCCCGGCGGCAAGGCCAGCATCGCCACAGTGGTGGAGAAGCTGGAAGCGCGCGGTGTGGCCAGGGCCAGGACCACCTACCGCCTGCGCGACTGGCTGGTGTCACGCCAGCGTTACTGGGGCACGCCAATTCCTATCGTGTACTGCGCCGAGCACGGAGCGCAGCCGGTCCCGGCAGAAGAACTGCCCGTCCGCCTGCCCGAAAGCGTGGAGTTCACCCCCACCGGCCAGAGCCCGCTGAAACTGAACCGTGACTGGGTGCAGACTACCTGCCCGGTCTGCGGCGGACCCGCAGAGCGTGACACCGACACTATGGACACCTTTGTGGACAGCAGCTGGTACATGTACCGCTACCTGTCTCCCCACTCAGAGGGGCATCCTTTCGACCCGGCGCACGCACACCTGCTGCCCGTGGACCTGTATACCGGTGGCATCGAGCACGCGATCCTGCACCTGCTGTACAGCCGCTTCTGGACCAAGGTGATGCGTGACATGGGCCTGACTACGCAGAGTGAGCCCTTCGCCCGCCTGCGCAACCAGGGCATGATCCTGGGCGAGGACAACGAGAAGATGAGCAAGTCACGCGGCAACGTCGTGGACCCGGACGATCTGGTGCGCGAGTACGGCGCCGACACGGTCCGCACGTTCCTGATGTTCATTGCCCCGTGGGAACTGGGCGGGCCATGGGACTCCCAGGGCATCAACGGCCCGGCGAAGTGGCTGTCGCGCGTATGGAACCTGTACTTCGAGGACAAAACCACTGGTCCTGAAGAAAACATCACCGAAGCCGACCTGCGTCATGCGGTGCACAGCGCTCTGGCCAAGGTCAACGGTGACTTCGAGCGAATGAGCTTCAACACCATCATTGCCACCCTGATGGAGTTGACCAACATCCTGGTCAAGGCCAAGCGCAGCCCCGTGGCCTCCACTGCTGCATGGGACGAGGCGCTGGGCATCTTCAACCTGATGCTGGCGCCCATCGCGCCTCACATCGCCGAAGAGATCTGGGCCGGGCGCAACCAGGAAGGCAGTGTCCACACCCACGTCTGGCCTGCTGTGGACGAGGCAGCCGCCGTGCGCGACACCGTCACCATCGGCGTGCAGGTCAGCGGCAAAGTACGCGGAGAAGTCAGCATTTCCAAGACGGCCACCCAGGATCAGGCGCTGGAAGCTGCCAGGACGAATGCTGATGTGGCGCGCTTCATCGAGGGCAAGCAGGTTGTCAAGGAGATCTACGTGCCTGGGCGCATTATCAATATCGTCGTGAAAGACGCAAAATAAATCTCTGCTTCAACTAGAAAAATCCCCGCTCTGGTATCAGCCAGAGCGGGGCGCTTCGTCTGAGTTGTTCGGTACTTACCGGTCCTTCAGCTCAACAGACAGCACGTCATGGAAGCTGGGCGCAAGTTCCTCCACAACCTCACCGCGCTCCTGCCCAATCGGCGACGAGTCGGCCGGCTGGTCCAGTGCCATAGCCGCGTAGCCCCAGGCCACAGCGGCTTTGCCTGCTGCCGCTTCCATGCCATCCACCCGGGGCAAGACCATGAATCATCCCAGCACGGGAATTTTGTGGTCATACTTTTTGACGGCAGTGAGCCCCAGCATTCGGCGTAGGCAGCTTTCTTCTGGCCAGTGGCTTCAGGAGAATTTGCCCGCCGTTCGGCGGGCTGAGGTAGTCTGCCGTGAGAGGTCCAGGCTGGACCCCAAAATGGGGCAGGCTCACGCTGCTGTTTGGGGACCCGGGAGACGAGCGGCACTGCTCGTTCCCGGAACAGAACAGTCACACGAATCAGGCAGAACCTTTCAAGGAAGACACTGGTGTCCAGGGCCAGGATCAGGGTGCGCGCGTCATGGAACACCGACACCTCCGTAAACGCCGCCCAGCAATATTCGTACGCGCAGATGGACGCGCTCAGCAGCCTGCAGCAAGAGGTGCGATGATGGGCTCATCATGAGCGCAGATACCCCGGCCGACGCTCCGGCAGCGCTCCCCTGCTTCCTCGCCGCTGCGCTCGTGTGCGGGTCGGCCATCGCGCTCTACGGCTTTCAGGAGCAGCTCGTCGGTGGCTCCCTCCTGGGAGCCGGGCTTCTCGTTGCTGCCCTTCTCGGCCCCAGCGCCTGGCCCCTGCTGCGACACCTCGCGCTCATCGGAGCGTCGCTGATTGTGATCGGCCTCGTGCCGCTCAAGGCCGAGCTCAGCAACGAGGCGATCCTGCGCTTCGCGGTGGTGCTGAGCCTCGCGGTGCTCATCCCCCTCGTGGTCTCGCGCCATGTCCTGCTCGAGGACGTCATCCGCTTCCCCGTGGGCAACACGCGGTGGACGCGATTCGAGTGGTCGTATCTCGCCGTGGTGGTCACCCTCGGTTACCTCGTGCTGCCCGTGTACTTCATCAGCAGCGGCGCATACCAGAATTGGCCGACGGTCACCGAGCCCGACGAGATCATCCGGCTGTTCGTCGGCGTCAATGCCGTAGGCCTGTGGGACGAGGTGTTCTTCATCTGCACCGTGTTCGCGCTGCTGCGCCAGCACTTCTCGTTCTGGCAGGCGAACGCGTTGCAAGCGACAGTGTTCGTGTCGTTCCTCTGGGAGCTGGGTTACCAGGCGTGGGGCCCGTTTCTCACCATCCCCTTCGCGCTGCTGCAAGGCTACATCTTCTACCGAACGAAGTCGTTTCTGTACGTCCTGGTCGTGCATCTCTCCTTCGACATCATGATCTGGATGATCCTGATTCACGCGCACACGCCACAGTGGTTCGACATCTTCGTCACGTCGCCTCGGTGACGATATGGCTGCGACACGAGCGGTCATCTCGGAGCGCAGATCTCCTGCCACTCTCGGAGACACGGCTCGTGCGGCGTTCGAGGGGTTGTTGCGAGGACACGTCAATGGAGCCGCTCGTGTTGGTCTTCCTCTCGCTGTGGCCAGGGCAGCCTCTTTGCCTCCATGCGCCAGGAGGTCGTTCACCTCGCCCTCTTTGTCGGCCATACGCGCTGCTCGGCATGTGGGGGGACGTTGCGCGTCTTCAGCAACAAAAACGTCAAGAAGAGCGGCGCAGTGACTGAGTACGCGTATTACCGGCGCCGGGGGGCCCGTGCCAGCACGACCCACTTCGTCCGGCAGGGCGGCACGCTGTGGACTCTGCGCAGAATGCGCTCCATTACCGTGATTGATCCGGTGGGCTGGGTGATGTTCTGCAAGCCCATGGCTTCCCCTGCATTCCTCCAGGCGGCTATGGCCCGGACCGCGCCGAATCGTCCGGATCACTCGCCGCGCATCCAAGAACTCAGGGGGATGATGGCGCAGCTGGTGCAGCGGTCGGTCACGCATAACCTGCCGGATGACGTCATGATGACCGCGCTGGAGCCGATGAGGCAGGAGCTGGAGATGCCGGAGCGTGACATGCGGCTGAACCTGACGCTGGCTGACGCCATGCGGAGTTACCTGCCAGGACTGACGAGCCTGGAGGAACGCAGGGTAGCCTTGGACACCTCGAAGGCGCGGTTGCTGATCAGGCTAGAGGGGGCGAATCACTGTTCAGAGCGGTTGATTTTTCTTGTGCCGACTTTAACGATATTCAATATCGTAGTTCGCTAAAGGGACGTTACTCGAAACAGGAAAAGCCCCTCCCTGGCTACCACCCAGGCGGGGTTCTTAGCTGAACATCACCACAAAAATGCCTGTTAAGGCTGCTGGCAGTGAGACGGGATTTATATGTATTTTCCTACTGGTAATCATGTTCGAAAACAAAAAAAGGGTGTCGCTGTCCGGTAAACGGCACCTGCTCACGTTTCGGACAGCCAACATAAAAACGCCCCACCCGCGAGCCACAGGGGCCAGGAGGTGGGGCTTCCCACGGAGCCGCTCCTCTCGGAAGGCTTACCTGAATCTTACGAACCAGAAAATGTGTTCTCTGGCTCCTTATCGCCAGTTTCTTGGACTGCACTTCATGAAATCTGCGGCCACTTCTTTCCCCACATCCTCACGACTCCATATTCAATAGGCGTGGCTGATCACTAGGTATACCTATGGAGAGCTGCCGGAAGAGAACCCTCCCAGATGATGTCTCGGCGTCTTTGCCTGAGTTTGCTGGTACTTCATTTCCCGGAGAAGTACATCACGGCTGCGACTTCATCTCATCACCCGCTTTCCTGTTATACCGATGATGTATACCGATCTAGGATGGGCTCCATCCGTAATTTCTACGGTAACTGGATCGGAAGGTGTCGTCGGGAGCAGACACAGTCAGGGAGCCAGTGTCCCACGTGGCGCCCGAGCCGTTGTCGACTTTGATACACGTAACAGAGGGCTTAAGGACCACACTCCTAATCATGATGCCACACTGGTGCACAGCTACCGTCTTTGTGCCGGAATTTTTATCATGGCGTTTCCTCTTGCTCTCTATCCATCGATTGTGCTTAAGACACGAAGCTATGAACTTACTGACCCAGTCCTACGGAAAAACAGACGAGTCTCAGGGTCTACCAGATCAGCAGCGCCTGGCTCGCCCGCCCTGAAGCAACCGAACTTAAAAAGCCCCCGCCTCGGCACTCGGCCTGGCGGGGGCGTCACATTGAATTGGTTCAGGGATAGAGGTCATACCCGCTTTCATCCAGGAGGCGCTCCAGGTGCTTTTTTGCCGCCTGAATTTCCGGCATGGTGGAGGCCTCGAAATACACCTTGATGGGACGGCCCGGGCGCGAGCGCGCCAGGTCCCATGTCACCCCTGAGATGTCTTCTTCCTCCCGGAGTTTGACCAATGCCGCTTTAACTACCTTCTCCGGGACGCCCGCATGGATTGCCATATCGTCTTTAAACACAGCTCAACGTACCAGGAATTTTTGAGAGTGCTGGATGGAAGAATCACCAAAGCCCTAAAGCACCAGCCGTGCAGCACGTTTCTCTATCCTCTGGAGGCAGGATTTCCAGATTCCCACTGCGCCAGAGCTGCCGAACCGCCGGGTGTCAGCTCGTAGGCAACAGCCGTGCGGCCTGCACCAGCCGAACGCGACACATACCTCAAACGCTCCAGATCCTTCAGCAGCGTCACGCTGAGCCGCCGCCCTCCCAGGGTGTAAAAGGCGCCGCGTTCAGTGCGGGTATGCATGATGAGCGCTGCGCCGTCACGCAACGCACCCAGCACCCGTGCCTGCGGGCCAGTAAGTCCGGCCGTCATCGGCTCCGTCACCTCAAGAGCGTGTGAGTACCAGGTCCGCCTCGACCCCCAGGCTGGTGGCATTCACGACCGTGCAGCGGCCCTCGAACAACGTGCGATTGGTGAACGTACCTTTACAGTCGATGTCAAGAGTGCGGCCTGTGGCCCGCAGAACCCCAGTATTGAGGTTACCACTCACACTCAGCAATTCGTTGCTGAGCCGCACCACATTCAGGTCCCCCACCAGCTGGCCAGGAGCAGGATCAAGGCGCTCATTGAAATTGGCGTTGACGACGAACGCCCCGGCAACCGGATGAGACAGCCGGCCGGTCCAGGTGCCGCTGGCGTCTGCAACAGCGGGAGGAGCAGAAGTCTTGCCCAGAATGGTGGCCGGAGCACAGGCAGTCAGGGCAAGCGCAAGGACAAGCAGCGGAGTGGCGTTCATGCCTCACTCTAGGCAGGACCTCTATGAGAAGGCATGAGGAGCTCAGGAGCTCTTAGACGTAACGGTCAGGAAGCCGTGCGGTCCACTGCGCTCTATACCCATTTCAGCCTCGATGGCCAGGACAATTCGGTTAACGCGGTTGGCCGTTTCTCCCAGTTCCCGTGCGAGGCTGCGGGCAGTCCAGGTTCCGGGCTCGGCCTGAAGCCGGAGCAGAACCCTGACGGCCAGACGTTCCAGACTGACACCCGTGCTGCTGCTCGGCATAACTAGCGGGTCGCCTCGAGCACCAGTTCGGCCCACTCCTTTCCAGTAAAATCCTCCGTGCGTGCACGGGGTTTTTCCAGCAGCAGTTCCCGCATCCGCCGCGCCTGCTCGATCGTCGCCCCGCCCATATGCTGGGCCAGTTCATTCAGATCCATGTGGTCATCTATGCGCATGGGCTCAGGGTGACAGACCAGCTTGAGCCATGGATGCCTGGGGCTTGAGAAAACATGGAGCTGGAGCCCGGGCCGCTACACTGGCCCCTGATGCGTCCCGATCTGCTTTCGCGTGTGCTGTCGCTGCTTCCGGACGGTGGCACACGGCCCGAACTGCGCCAGTTTTCCGAGATGCTGCGCGACTACCCCCAGCGCGGCGGCAAAGGTATTCGCAGCGAACTGCTGCTGGCCTCAGCCCAGGCACACGGCGTTGCGCACGATACCGACGCCTGGGATCAGGCGCAGTGGCTGGCTGCGGGCCTGGAGCTGTTTCAGAACTGGGTTCTGATTCACGACGACATCCAGGACGACAGCGAGGAACGCCGCGGTCAGCCGGCGCTGCACCGTCTGTACGGCGTGCCGCTGGCGATCAACGTGGGCGACGCGCTGCACGCCTACATGTGGGCTGCGGTCCACCGCGCAGGAGTGCCAGGTGCGATGGAAGAGTTCCTGACCATGATCCACCGGACTGCTGAAGGCCAGCACCTGGATCTGAGCTGGGTCGAACACCGCGAATGGAAGCTGCGGGAGGCCGACTACCTGGAAATGGTGCAGCTCAAGACCGCCCATTACACCGTGATTGTGCCGCTGCGCCTGGGAGCCCTGGCTGCCGGCGTGCAGCCCGCCAGTGCCTTTACGAACGCTGGTCTGGCGCTGGGAAGCGCCTTTCAGATTCGTGATGATGTCCTGAATCTGCTGGGCGATCCGCTCAAGTACGGCAAGGAAATCGGCGGCGACCTGCTGGAAGGCAAGAGGACGCTGATCGTGCTGCGCTGGCTTGCCCAGGCTCCAGCAGAGCAGCGCGAGGTGTTTCTGGACCAGATGCGCCGGGACCGCGCCGCCAAGGACCCGGCCGTGATCGCGCAGATTCATCGGTGGCTGCTGGACAGCGGCTGCGTGACCGCTGCCCAGGACTACGCAGCTGCCCGGGCCGAGGAGGGCCTGTCCCTGCTGAGCTCGGCTCTGTCAGGGGCGCCGGGTCAGGCTGCTGTGCAGCAGATCCTCGGCGCCATGCGTGCACTGGCCACGCGGGATGCCTGAAGGGGTCTGTACTGAAGATGATCAGGGTCGGCAGTATGTCACGCGCCATCTCATCTCACGGCGTGCTTCTCCCCTGCCTGCGGCGCGGCTGAGTCCGTCTTCAAGCTCTGCTGAAAGCTTCAATAACTTGCTCCTCGGGCCACGGCGCCATCTGAGCTTCAGATCAGGGCCAGAGCCGCGTCCGCAAACCGGGAAAAGGCGGCATTTAATGCACGCAGCGCATGATCCTGCGGCTGTTCATCCTTCAGGAACAGCCCGGCGTTGATCTCGATACCGAAGGCCGGTACGCCGCTGTGGCGCTGGTGGGTCAGGCTGAGGGTATCGGTAGACCACGGCTCGCCGATGGTCACCCGGGGGTCAGGGCTGCCCGCAACAGCGTCTGAAAACGCCTCCTGACAGGCCCGGCGCAGCGGTTCCCACAGTTCAGTAGGAAAGGTAGGCGCTGCCGGCGTGCCTGGCATCAGGCACAGCGCCGGGCGTGGCGTGCCGGTATCGGGGCCCAGGGCCGGGCCGTACGGCGCCATGCTGTGACCAACAATCATCAGGCGGGTGCCGGGCAGTTCTGAACGGACCTGGGCGTCAAACGGGTCCCAGATCCGCCTGAGGCGGGCCTCGCGCGCCGCTGGGTCAAACTCGAACCCGGCGGGATACAGCGGCTCGCGGTCAAAACCAGTTCGCTTTAACACTCCGTTGTCGCTTTCGTCAGAGCGGTCACGGTTGAGGTCAGCCGCAAAGCGGCTCCAGGAGGCCTGCAGGTGACGGGCTCCAGGCACGTGATAGATCAGCTCCGTGTAGGCGTCCCCGTCCAGAAACACCGCTCGCAGCAGCGCCTCGCGCCGGGGCGTATCGAACATCTCCTCGCCCAGCATGTCGCGCAGCACGTCAGCTGGCAGGGCACCCGAGGGGTGGGGGGTCAGTACGAGCAGGGCGTCGCGGGCTTGGGTCATGGGCCTCAGGATAGGCGGGGTCCGGGGCGAGCGGAGCGCCGGCACAAACATACGGGGATGCGGCGCCTAGAATGCGAGGCGTGCAACTGGAGTCGCTGTCCACCCTCAATTACCGGAATCTCGCGCCCTGTACGCTGAGCTTCCCGGCTGGGGTGACTGGTGTCTTCGGCGAGAACGGCGCCGGCAAGACCAACCTGCTGGAAGCAGCCTACCTGGCCCTGACCGGCCTGACCGATGTGACCCGCCTGGAGCAGCTGGTGCAGTCCGGCGAGGGCGAAGCCTACGTGCGCGCCGATCTGGAATCCGGTGGGAGCCTCAGCATTCAGGAAGTCGGCCTGGGACGCGGGCGCCGGCAGCTCAAGGTAGATGGCGTGCGGGTGCGTGCCGGGGACCTGCCACGGGGCAGTGCCGTGTGGATCCGGCCCGAGGACAGCGAACTGGTCTTCGGCTCCCCTTCGGGCCGGCGGAACTTTCTGGACGCCCTGCTGTCGCGCCTGAGTGCCCGCTACGCCCAGCAGCTGGCCCGTTATGACCGCACCGTGTCGCAGCGTAACGCGGCGCTGCGCAGCGGCGAGGAATGGGCCATGCATGTCTGGGACGACGCGCTGGTCAAGCTGGGCAGCGACATCATGCTGTTCCGGCGCCGGGCCCTGACCCGCCTGTCGGAGCTGGCCGCCGAGGCCAACGAGGCGCTGGGCAGCCGCAAACCGCTCGTGCTGGGTCTGTCCGAATCCACCACCCCCGAAACCTATGCGCATGACCTGCGCAGCCGGCGCGCAGAAGAACTGGCCCGCGGCTCCACCGCCACGGGGCCGCACCGTGACGACCTGACCATGACCCTGGGAGACTTCCCGGCGACCGAATACGCCAGCCGTGGGGAAGGGCGCACCATTGCCCTGGCTCTGCGCCGGGCCGAACTGGAGCTGCTGGCCGAGCGCTTCGGTGAGAAGCCCGTGCTGCTGATCGACGACTTCAGCGCGGAGCTCGACCCCACCCGCCGCGCCTTTCTGCTGGACCTGGCGGCCAGCGTGCCGCAGGCCATCGTGACCGGCACCGAGCAGGCGCCCGGCGCTGCCCTGACGCTCCGTGCCCATGCGGGCCGCTTCACACCGGAACCTGAACCCGTCTCGGCCCAGGTCGCGGTAGACGAGGTGGGCGCATGAGCAGCCACAAACCGCGCGGCCGGCGCATGGGCGGTCCCCGTGGTCTCGGTGAACTGATGGGCGCCACCCTGGGCAGCGCCAAACTGGCGCGCGGCGTCCAGAAGGCGCAGGCGATTCTGGCGTGGCCACAGGCGGTAGGGCCCCAGGTGGCGCGGATCACGCGACCGCGCACCCAGCAGGGGCGGGTCCTGTTCGTAGAGGTACGCGACAGCGCCACAGCCCACCACCTGACCATGCAGCGACACCACTTTCTCAAGGCGCTGAATGCACTGTTGCCCGACGCGCCCATTGAGGAAATCCGCTTCAGCGTGGGGACAATCCGCGCACCACTGGACGCCCCCCGAGCTGCGCCGCTGCCCGCGCCTGACCGCCGCCGGGCCAGGGAGATGGCGCAGGCGGTCACTGATCCGGAGCTGCAGTCCGTGGCCCTGCGCGCAGCCGAAGCGGTCACCCGGGCCCGGCGCTGGCGTGAGGAACAGGGCTGGCGGCCCTGCCCGGTGTGCGGTGAACCCAGCAGCGAGCAGCCCTGCCGGGCCTGCACCCTGACTCTGCAGGACCCCAATGTGAAGCGCGCAGCGCGCGCCCTGCTGCGGGCCCCGGAACAGCTCAATGAACTGCCGGCGGTGCTGGGCGACAGCGGCACCAATGCAGCGCGGTATGTCGCCCTGGGCCTCCTGACCGAACAGATGGAGCTGCTGGCGCTGGAATGTGTGCGCAGCGGCCAGGAGACCGGATACCGGGAGTTTCTGGCACAGCAGGCGGCCTCGTTCCTGGCCCTGACATTCCGCAAACCTCGGCTGGCGGTTGGCCGCGCAGATCGTGCCGCCCTCCCAGACAGGGTGCGCCAGGTCCTCAACGCAGGTCGCGATTAATTCCTTGTATGTGCGGCTTTGCCCCGTCTTGGAGCGGTCTGGGCCAAAAGATCCAAGCCCTTCACCGCCTCGTGAATCGGGCTGCAGTTCTGCTGCTCAGACGGCGCTCAGTTTCCACTGTTCCTTCAGCTGAGGGGCTCGTCATCCCATCAGTTCAAGTGCTCGTCAGGGCCAGGACATGCAACCAAGCCTCTGTCCGGCACAGGAAAACAGACCTCTCCATAATCCCAGAAAATCCCGGAACACAGGAGTTCCAGCGCGCGTGCGGAGGCCTGGCGGGGCAACGGTGTCTTCAACGAGCTGCCGCAAGTTCGAATCAGGGGAACAACACAACAACGACACTCCGTCACCAAGCTGCCAAATGAACCTGGGGGCGGACGCAGGGTTGCCGATAGTGGGAAAGGTAGTACAGCCACTTCTCAGTCACCTGACTGGTCTGTCTAGCTGCGTCACGCGCACGCGCTTGTTTATCTGCAGCGGTGCCCTGCAACGTCAGCATCCGGAGATATGCGGTCCGCTCGGTATGGTCAACGTCATTCGTGATCGTGACTGTCAGAACCCAGCAGCGAGTTGCGTCCGGTGAGCCAGAAGCCGGATCCGGTGACCAGCAGAGCTCCCTGACCTTGCCAGGACTGCAGACCAGCTAATGAGCAGACCAGCTACCTTATGAAACGTTCGGAGCGTCGTCTGACGCTGCACAGCCTTATGGCGGGGCGTATCGTAGGATCATGTCCGACGCCCTACACCGTCCCCAGTCACAGGGTCCTGTCACGTCCTCTGCCGAGCACCGGGACGCTGCGCCCACTTCCGTGCGGGTGGCTGTGGTCACGGTCAGCGATACCCGGACTCCAGAGACCGACACCAGCGGTCAGTATCTGCGTCAGGAGCTGGAAGCCGCTGGGCATCAGCTGGTGGGTTACCGATTGGTGCGCGATGACGCCGTCGAGATCCGTAGCGCGCTGGTGGCCCTGGCGCGCGAGGCCTCCGTGGTCCTGCTGACCGGCGGCACCGGCATGAGCGGCCGTGATGTCACGGTGCCCGTGGTGGAGTCCATGCTGACCAAACCAATGCCAGGTTTTGGAGAACTGTTCAGGATGCTGAGCTACGCCCAGGTCGGTGGCGCAGCCATGTTCTCGCGGGCCGTAGGAGGACTGATCCGTGGCGCGGCCGTATTCGCCATGCCGGGCAGCCTGAATGCGGTTCAGACCGCCTGGACTGGCATTCTGCGCGACGAACTGGGTCATGTTGCCTATGAAGTCGAACGGCACGGGCAGCCAGCCGGACAGATGCCCGGCACGCTGCGCCCTGCGCCTGCAGAAGCCATATCCCCTGCCAGCACACCAGACGTTCTGTCCAGCACACCCCCGTCCAATGGCTCCGGGTCGGTGGTGCCCGGTGGGCTGGGCCGCCATGCCCTCATTGACGACACCGACGAACGGAGACGCCGCAGGTGAACTCATGACGGGTGAACTGCAGTGGCTCGGTCTGCTGGCTCCCATTGCTCAGGTCACAGCCCCGTTCGCGGTGATGGTGTCACTGCTGTCGCTCTACTGGCTGGTGCGTGTGGCACGCGAGGCTCGCATGGGATTTGTACCGCGTGTGGCGTGGTGGGCGGTGCCCGGGGTGCTGCTGCTGCTGCTGACACCGGTCCTGGACGTGCCGGCCCTGTTTGGGGTGGGAGCGGCGCTGCTGCTCCTGGCCGAATTCTGGCCGGGCGCGTATGTGCCGGCGCGTGTGCGGCCCGGTTGGGCCTGGCCTGCGGTGGGACTGGTCACCGGAATGGCCCTGGCCCTGAGTGTGCTGCGCTCGGCACAGGTGGAAAGTGTCGCAGCCTTTGCCGCGATGGGCTGCCTGCTGGCCGGCACAGGGGGAATGCTAGCCGCGGTGCTGGGTCCACGCCGGCCTGCCAGGATACTGGGCTTCGAGGCACGGTGGAAAGCTACAGTCACACCAGAGTGGCCAGATCTCAGCGTCAGCCTGTCTCCACGCGGCGCGCACCTGAAAAATGTGTCTCGCGGGACTCTGCGGGTGGCAGGGTGGTCACCTGCGGGCATCAATGCCTGGTACCGCGTTCGCGGTGAGGACGGCCGGGCCATGAACGTTCTTCAGGCAGGTCAGGTGGCTTTTCTGCCGTTGGACGAGCACGACCGGGGCGTCCGTGTCTGGTATGCCCCCGAACGAGGCCGCGCAGCAACATGCCTGTTCCGGGCCGACTGGACACCGCCAGCTCGAGCGGCGCAGCGCGTGCTGAACTGATGAAGCAGAGCAACGGGTTCTCACGCCCGGGGCGGTCTGTAGGGATATGGTGAGCGGCATTGTGAGTCTGGTGTTTGACTGGTCGGCCCTGGGGTCTCTTACGGCGTCCCCTGGGACTGGCGGCGTGCTGCGTCGTGAACCCGGTGACTTCCGGGTTGAGGAGGTGCCGGCCTATGCGGCCTCCGGTGAGGGCGAGCACCTGTATCTGCAGCTGGAAAAAACCGGCCATACCACCGCTCATGTGCTGCGTGAACTCGCAGCGCAGCTGGGAGTCCGTGACCGTGATATCGGGGTCGCCGGTCTCAAGGACCGCCATGCAGTGACCACGCAGTGGATCAGCCTTCCGGCCAAGGCTGAACCCCGGCTGGCAACCTTCAGCATGGACGGTGTGCGGGTGCTGGAAACCACACGGCACGGGAACAAGCTGGGCCTCGGCCACCTGCGTGGAAACCGCTTTGTGGTGCGTGTTCGCGGCCCGGTCGGGCGCGCTGCGGAGGCCCAGGCGACTTTGCAGGAACTGACCGAGCGTGGGGTGCCGAACTACTTCGGGCCGCAGCGTTTCGGCGTGGGCGGGCTCAACGCCGAAGAGGGCCTGCGGGTGCTGCGCGGCGAGTCACGTCTGAAAGACCCCCGGGTGCGCAGGTTTCTGACCACCAGCGTGCAAAGCATGATCTTTAACGCCTTTTTGAGTCTGCGCCTGGAGCGTGGGGTGTTCGCCACGCTGCTTCTGGGCGATATGGCCAAGAAACACGATACCGGCGGCGTGTTCCTGGTCGAGGACCCTGAAGCGGAAACGCCACGCGCCGAACGCGGTGAAGTCAGCGCCACCGGCACACTGTTCGGCCGCAAAGCCAGACCCCTGACGCTGGATGCCGGGGCACTGGAGGCCAAAGCACTGGCGGCTTTTGGTCTGAGCCCCGAGGTGTTCTCTTCGCGGCGCGGTGACCGTCGCCTGACCCGGGTATTTCCCGAAGGCACACTGGTCACGCCTGAGGACGACGGCTTCACAGTGGCATTTACGCTGCCCAAGGGGAGTTTCGCCACCAGCGTCCTGCGCGAGATCATGAAATCAGACGTGGACAGCGCGGCACTGCACGACCCTGAAAGTAGCGAAGAGGCCGAAGAGTGAGGGCAATGCTTGGGTGGGCGTTGATTGTGCTGCTGGCCGGCAGTGGCAGCAGCACAACGGCCCCCCCTCCTTTGCAACTGCAGCTGACCCAGGGCGGCGCACTGCTGATGGGGAGGCTGAATATCCCACGGGCTGACGAGATTACCGGCGTGTGGTCCGGTCAGGGGCGGGCGAGGTTGCTGCACTGTACGCCGCGCTGCGTCGTCGTCCAGACCCTGCCTCTGGACCGTTCACTGCAGCTGGGTCCGGACGCCCGCTACCGGATCGTCCTGGGCGGAAAATTTAAGGTCGGGCAGAAGGTCAGTCTGGTGCTGCGCCTGCGCCAGACCCCTGTGCTGAATGCCAGCGCCGTGGTGGTGCGCTGAACAGCGGGCCGGATAAGCCGGATAAAGCGGCAGCCCAGGAAATGCGAACCGCCTTTCTGAGGAGTGAGTACGGCACGGCCACCGAACGTTTCCGGCTCTCCCCCACGCGCGCACCTGCGCCGTCCTGGACCATAGCTGGCCGCGGCTGGGGAATAGTGACGGCCTGGAACCCCGGAGCGCGGGCTCAGGACGCTGCACTCAACAGGGCTGCACACACCAGACTCGGTATCCGGACAGCCCAATTGCGCCGCATGGACGCCGTCAATGGGAAAGGCGACTGGCAGGAGGAAGCCTTCCTGCTGCTGGACATCTCCCTGGCCGAAACGGTGAAGCTGGGGCGTGAGTTCGGTCAGGCGGCCGTACTGTTTGCGGTTGGGCAAAGGGCCGCACTGGTGTGGTGTGAGCCTGCCCCGGTTCAGGTGGAACGCTTCTGGGCGGAACTCCACCCTGGTGAGGCTTCCTGCTGCAGCTGTATACTCTGACTTTGTGACGCAAGGCGCCGGACATGCCATTTCACCGCTGGGGGTCCTGCCTCCATCTGGTCCAACTTGCATCCACCTGCCGCTCAACGTGACCCCCCAGGATCTGGCGCGCCACGCTGTGGGTCTGGCCAACGCCCGCGGCGGAACCGTGCTGGTCGGCGCAGATCTGGTGGGCGCAGCCGCTCCTGCTGAACGCGACGCCGGGGAACTGCATCCGCTGATGGTCACCCACGCCATTTTCGAGCTCTCCGGCGGACGGCTGACCGTCAATGTCCAGCACCACCGCCTTCCCGGCGGAACCCGGGTCCTGGCAGTGTTTGTCCCTCAGGCGCCGTATGTCCTGGCCGCGCCCGATGGTGCGGTAATCGCCTGGGACGGCGCACATCTGGTACCGGTGACTCCGGCAGAGGCCGAACCGGTCGCAGATCAGGACTACACCGCAGTCGTGCCGCCCGATGCCTCGCTGGCAGACCTGGACCCGGCCGAAGTCGCGCGGCTGCGTGGCCTGGGCCGACAAGGCGGCGCCGCCAGTCTGCCGGACCTGGACTTCCTGCGCGAGCTGGGGCTGATTGTTCCCAGCGCCGGAGCCCTGCGGCCGACGCTGGCGGCCATCATGCTGGCAGGTACGCCTGCAGCGCTGCGGGCCCATGTGCCTCAAGCCGAGGTGTGTTTTTACCATCACGCCACCAGCGACGTGGAATTCCAGTTTCGGGAGGACCTCCTGCGTCCCATTCCGGCGCTGCTGACCCGTCTGGCCGAGCTGATCCAGGCCCGCAACCGGTTTACGCCGGTGCAGGTGGGCCTCTTCCGCATCGAGGTCTGGGACCAGGACGAGGCGGTCTACCGCGAGGCCCTGCTTAATGCCCTGACGCACCGCGATTACACCCTGCGTGACGCCGTGCATGTCCATCACTATCCCGACCGGCTGGAAATCATGAATCCCGGTGGGCTGCCGGGCGGCATCACCCCGGGCAACATCCTTCGCCATCAGCCCAAGCGCCGCAATCCGCTGCTGGCCGAGGTGCTTTCGCGCCTCGGACTGGTCGAGCGTGCGGGGGTGGGCGTGGACAAGATGTACGGTCTGATGCTCCGTCACGGCAAGGAGCCACCGGAATACACCACCTACGCCGACGCGGTGACGCTGACCCTGCACAGCCCCGGCTTCGATGCCGAGTTCGTGCGTTTTGTGGCCCGCAAGCAGGAAGACATGCAGACCCTGTCACTGGACATGCTGATCGTCCTGAGCCTGCTGGCACGTGAGGGCGAGGCGACCCGGTCGGTTCTGGCGCGCGCCCTGCAACTGCCTGAGGACCGTACTCCCCGCCTGCTGCGCGGCATGGAGGAGCACCGCCTGATCGCCCGGTCCGGAGTGGGCCGCGGCATCGCCTATACCCTGAGCAGCGAAGTGCGCCGGGCGCTGGGCCGTGACGTCCAGGCGGCGACGATGCCACCTGTGGTGATACCGGTGCCGGTTGCGCCAGCGTCTACCCCCGACGTTACCCTACCGGTCAACTCTGCGCCTGCTCTCACGCCTATGAACAGGTCACGTCGTTCAGCTGCCGATGGCACAGGGCCGACCGGGGCCGAGGTCCGTGCCATTGCGCTGGCCCTGGCGCGCGAGCGTGGCCGCGTTCGAAACGTAGACCTGCGACTGACGTGCGGCCTGAATACCCAGCAGGCCTGGCGCGCCCTGCGAAGCCTGGTTCAGGCAGGGCTGCTGCGCAAACTGGGCACGGGAACCCGTGACGCTGCCTATAAACTGTCCTGAGTGTCGGTTGCCAGACAGGTGAATTGACACTGTCTACAGGGGAGTGTAGCCTTACTTTTACAAGAATTCACAAAAGTGTGGAACCGCTTCCGCCGTTGGAACGGACCGTGTAGGACTTTCACACAGGGGGACACATGAAGAAAGCAATTGCCATCTTAGGTCTTACCACTGCTCTTGCCGGCGCCAGCCAGGCCGGGGCTGTTACCGTCACCCTTGCCTGCGGCACTGTGGGTCAGGAACTGCAGCTGTGCAAGGAAGGCGCAGCACGCTGGGCCAAGAAGACCGGGAACACGGTCAAGATCTTTGAGAGCCCTAACCTGACCAACGACCGCCTGGGCCTGTACCAGCAGCAGCTGGCCGCCAAGAGCAGTGACATTGATGTGTACCAGCTTGACGTGATCTGGCCCGGTCTGCTCTCCCAGCACTTCGTTGACCTGAAGGGCAAGATCCCGGCCAGTGAAGTCAACACGCACTTTAAGGGCATCGTGGCGGCCAACACCGTGGGCGGCAAATTGGTCTCCATGCCCTGGTTCACGGACGCCGGCCTCCTGTACTACCGCACTGACCTCCTGAAGAAGTACGGATACAACGCTCCTCCCAAGACCTGGGCGGAAATGGCGACCATGGCCCGCAAAATCCAGAGCGGTGAGCAGAAGACCAACAAGGGCTTTGCTGGCTTTGTATTCCAGGGCAAGAACTACGAGGGTCTGACCTGCAACGCCCTGGAATGGGTTTCCTCCTTCGGCGGCGGCACCATCGTGGACGACTCCGGCAAGGTGACCATCAACAACGCCAAGGCGGCTCTGGCGCTCGATACCGCTGCGGGATGGATCCGCGACATCAGCCCCCGCGGCGTGACCACCTACGGCGAAGAAGAAGCCCGCGGGATCTTCCAGTCGGGCAACGCTGCCTTCATGCGCAACTGGCCCTATGCCTGGGCGCTGGGCCAGAGCGATGACAGCAAGGTCAAGGGCAAGATCGGCGTTGCGCCCCTGCCAGCCGGAGTGGGCGGCAAGCCCGCCGCGACCCTGGGTGGCTGGAACCTCGGCGTGAGCCAGTACTCCAAGAACCAGGCTGCCGCCATTGACCTCGTGCGCTACCTGACCGGCCCCGCCGAGCAGAAGATCCGCGCCATTGAAGGTGCTTACAACCCCACCATTACCACCCTGTACCAGGACAAGGCCATTCTGGCGAAGAACCCCTTCTTCGGCAGCCTGTACAGCGTGTTCACGAACGCGGTTGCGCGTCCCTCGGGCCCGACCAAGAGCAAGTACAACCAGGTCTCCCAGGCCTTCAGCACGGCAGTCAGCAGCGTGCTCAACGGCAACACCAAGGGTCAGGCTGCCGTGGCAAAACTCAATACCGACCTTGCCCGCATCAAGGGCCGGGGCTGGTAAGCCTTAACAGGACGCCATAGGGCGTAGGTCCCTGGGGGACGTCCACAAGTTGGACGTCCCCCCCTCTTATGACATCCATTCAGGTTCGCTCCAGCTGATCTTCATTTCAGCCAGAGCCTGCGGGCGCAGGCTGGAAGAGCCAAACCGACCTTCAGATTCCGTCCGTTCACGTTCTTACCGCGCCGCCTCTGCGGCCCACCTTGCCCGGTCGCCGGGCAGGACAGGGGGCATATTCATGACGACCAAGGTCACATCCACCCCGGTACCCCCGACCCGCAGGCGTGGGACGGAAGCCGCCCGCGCCCGGCAGGCGTTCTGGCTGCTGCTTCCTACCCTGATCGCCATTGCGCTGGTTGCCGGATATCCACTGTACCGAACGATCTTCTTTGCCCTGTTTGAAGCAGACCTCACCACGCCGGACCAGCGCACCTTCCTGGGGCTGGGGAATTTCTGGTTCACCACCGAAGAAGGCGTTGCCCTGGGCTTTCTGCAGGATCCGAAATGGTGGGAAGCAGTCAAGAACACCATGCTGTTTACAGTCGTCAGCGTGTTCCTGGAAACAGTGTTCGGGATGATTATCGCCCTTGTCGTCAACAGTGCCTTCAAGGGCCGGGCTTTTCTGCGCACGGCCATGCTGGTGCCCTGGGCCATTCCAACGGTGGTCAGCGCCCAGATGTGGGCATATATGTATAACGATTCCTTCGGGCTGGTTGGTCGCGGGCTGCTGGGAGGTCAGGCGCTGCTGGCCAACACCGACACGGCCATCTGGGCGCTGATTGCTGTAGATGTCTGGAAAACCACGTCCTTCATGGCCCTGCTGATTCTGGCTGGACTGCAAAGCCTGCCCGGCGACATGTACGAAGCAGCCGATATGGACGGGGCCAGCAAATGGACCCAGTTCTGGCGGCTGACGCTGCCACTGCTGCGTCCGGCGCTGCTGGTCGCACTGGTGTTCCGCAGCCTGGACGCCCTGCGCGTGTTCGACATCATGTATGTGATGCTGGGTGCCAACAATGCCGCAGCGACCAGCATGACCGGCTATGCCCGGCAGGCCATGATCGACAATTCGATGCTGGGTATGGGCAGCGCCGTAGCCGTGGCGATCTTCCTGATCATCATGGTGATTGTCGTCGTTTACGTCACCGCTTTCCGCGTGAAGTTCGACTGAGGGAGACCGCGCCATGAACCTGCAAAAAACCAACCCTACCCTATACTACCTCCAGCGCGGGCTGTTCTACCTGCTGGTCCTCGTCATTTCCGTCTACCTGCTGCTGCCGTTCTTCTGGGCTGTTCTGACCAGCTTCCGCCGTTCGGGTGACCTGTTCCTGAGCCCGATGGAGTTCGTCATGGCGCCCTCCACCGTATCCAACTACGTTCAGGTGTTCGCCAATCCTAGCTTCCAGCGCGGGTTGCTGTTCAGCGTGATTGTGGCTGTCGCAGCGGTAATAATCAGCCTGATCCTGGGCTCCTTTGCGGCCTACGCTCTGGGACGGTTCCGGTTCAAGGGCAAGAGCATGGTGCTGTATATCATCCTGGCTGTCAGTGTCTTCCCGCAGATCGCGGTCTTGGGGGGCCTGTTCACCCTTGTGCGTGCGACCGGCCTGTACAACAACCCGATTGCTCTGATTTTCAGCTATCTGATCTTCACGATTCCGTTTACGGTCTGGGTGCTGACCTCGTTCGTGCGTGACATTCCAGGAGAGCTGGAAGAAGCTGCGCTCGTCGACGGCGCATCTCCCCTTCAGACCCTGTTCAAAGTACTGTTTCCGGTGATGATGCCAGCTCTGGTCACGACCGGGCTGCTCGCTTTTATCAATGCCTGGAACGAGTACCTGTTTGCCCTCACCTTTACCAGCAGCAACCGTACGGTGCCTGTGGTGATCGCCAACTACTCCGGCGCGTCGCAATATGACCAGCCGTGGGGCCAGATTATGGCCGCCAGCATCGTGGTCACGGTACCGCTGATCATTCTGGTACTGGTGTTCCAGCGCAACATCGTGTCTGGTCTGACTGCCGGAGCCGTCAAAGGCTGAAAGCTATTAAAAAAAGGCCGCCGACCTATGTCAGTCGGCGGCTTTTTTATGCCACAGTTTCAGAGATCCCTGCCCCGTTCATGGGCCTCTGCCCTGTTCCTTGAAGGATGGGGCCACGCCTGGGAATGGAAGGCCGTTCGGCCTGCAGCATGCTGAATCATCGGCGGGAGTCAGGCAACCACACGTCCAAAAGATCAACCTGGAAAGTGCGTATGGGCATCCGGTCAACCTGCCGAGAAAACAGCGTTACCTTGCCACTGCGCACCCGTAGGGGCCAAGGGATCAATTGAGCGTGTCTGGGCCACCTGGAAGATCCTCACTGGCATAGGTTGCCGTGAGCTCACGCAGCAGCTGCCGGGCCAGAACTGCCAGATCCTCTTCTGAAACGCTGGTCAGCTGGAACGTTCCGCCCGGCCCGAACTCGCCGTGAAAGGCTGCACCTGTCCACCGGACTCTCACCATCACTTCGCATACGCCCAGGCGCAGCCATCCAACGTGAAAAGCACCCAGTGGAAGGGGCCGTAGTCTGACTTCTGGGTCCAGCGCCATATCGAGCATCACGTTGTTCAGGGGCATCCCCGGCCCACCTGCCGTGCGGAGAGCCTGATACAGCCCGGTCAATACCGTCTCGCAGGCCTGTTGCTCGGCCTGCCGGGCAGCCGCATGCCGGCGTATCACAGCCTGGAGTTCATCGAAGGCGCTCATCGAAGCTCACTCATGATGGATCACAGAGTCAAGGTGACACAGAAAGTGCTGATCCGGAGTAAGACTCTTACCGCGAAGAGGGGGCACCCGAAACCTAAAGCTCTGGTATCCGCCCCCGCTCCCACTATTCTGGATTTGTATCATGCCAACTTAAGCTCAGCTTGCGTTCTGGTCACAAGGAAGACCTTATTCAAAGATGCTTCCTGACCAAAAAAGATACCCATACGGGTACCTGATTTCAGCGGAGCTTCAATGTTCGTGCCTGGTGGTGTCGTCGGCTGGCATGTGAGAGCTGGCAGGATCACTGGTAATCATACTGCCGTTCGAAGCGACATCCTGAGCATCCAGGCCAAGGTCCTGGAACTCGTCGGCCACCTTGGCTTCAGCGGCTTCATCGACGCTCATCGCCGGGCGCGGGTCGGTGCGCCCCATGAACTGCAGGTCCACATTGCTGATTTCTTCGCCGGAATGGGAGGTCTGCTGTTTTTTGTCGTCGTGGGTCATAGCTGTACGGTAGCAGCGGCTTGTCGCAGCCACCTGAGCACTTCCTTTATGCCCATTGCAGGCGGCTTTCACCTGCCTTCACATGCGGCCAAGGTCAGGCACCCAGTCGCAGCACGCTCTGATTGCCGCGGAGCACATACACCAGCACACCAGCTCCCGCCAGGACACCTGCCTGACGCTCCAGCTCCCGGATAGTCTCGGGCGCTCCTGCCCACTGCCGGCGCGGTTTCTCGCCGGGCTCCAAGTAAAATCCTTCAGGCATGGCCACAATGACGACCCGGCTGGCAGTCGCCCGCGCCCGCATCGCCTGCTCGACAAGTGCGGGTCCGGCTGTTGCGGTCAGGATGACCAGATTGCCGCCAGGACGGGTGGATGGGATGATCGGCGGGCCAGGTTCGGGCTGCAGCCGTGCCAGATGCAGCAACGCCGCATGCTGTGCGTCGGCGCCGCGGCCCGCTACAGTCATCCCCCCCTGGGAAGCTACTGCCATAGGCAGGTCCATAGATACAGCTTCCCGCACCAGGCTGGCCGCCAGACGGACAGCGCTCTCGGTATAGGTCGAGCCTCCGGCTGTGGTGTCCAGATACACCGTGAGGCTGCTTGCAGCGGTACGTTCCAGCTCGCGGACGGTCAGGGTGCCGGTCCGGGCCGAGAGGCGCCAGTGGATCCGTCCCGGTGAGTCGCCGGTCTGGTATTCACGCGCACCCCGCAGGCTGATCGGGTCGTCGAGCCCCAGCGTGCGGCTCAGGTGACCCTCGCTCAGAAGTGGACGCAACAGGTCGGGAAGGATCAGGCCATGAGTACCGGGAAAGACTTCCAGGTGGGTTGGCACCGGCAAGGTAAGCTGTCGCCAGAACAGACCCAACGGATCGGCCCAGCGCACGGTGACGGCCGGCCAGTCATAGATTCCACGGCAATTGAGGGTCAGGGACGTATCCCAGGTGTGTTCTCGTGTGCCCATCAGCTCACCACTGAAAACTGGCAGCATATCGGGAATGACACTGCGGGGCAGGGCGTCTTCGACGTGATAACGCACCGGCAGACGACTGCTGATCAGCACCTGCACACCCAGCTGTACGCGTGTACCCTGAAAGCCGCTGGACGGCAGCTCGCGCGTCAGGGTGACCTGAGGCGGGGTGCGGTACAGAACCCAGAGCCCGCCTGCCAGAACTGAAAGCAGGGCGGCCCACAGCACCCAGGTCAGGAAGAGCGACACGGCTCAGCCCCGGACGGGGATAGCAGCAGCCTGGCCCTCGATCCCTTGGTTCTCGACCGGTACCGGCTCGGCTTTCAGCACGTCCTGGACGACGCGCTCCGCCGGGTGGCCCTGCAATCTCGCCTCAATGTTCAGGCTCAGGCGGTGGGCCAGCACTCCGGGTGCCGCCCGCTGCACATCGTCTGGCGTCACGAACTGCCGGCTCTCCTGCCAGGCGAGCGCCTGGGCCACACCCTGCAGCGCGAGGCTGGCACGCGGTCCCCCACCCAGCGCCACCACAGGGTGCTCACGGGTGCGCCGCACCAGGCCGGCCACATAGCGCCGCAGGTCCTCGGATACGAACACCTCGCGGACCTGCGCCTGCGCCTGGAGCAGTTCCGCTGGGGTCGTCACCGCCCCCAGGGTATGAATCGGATGCTCTCCCTGCAGGCGGTCAAGCAACCGGACTTCCTCCTCCAGTGTTGGATAACCCACCGAGAGGCGCAGCAGGAAGCGGTCAAGCTGCGCTTCGGGCAGCCGGTAGGTTCCCTCGTGCTCCACCGGGTTCTGGGTGGCGATCACCACGAAGGGCGCGGGCAACCGGTGCGTGACGCCAGACTCGGTCACCTGCCCTTCACCCATGGCCTCAAGCAGCGCGGACTGGGTTTTGGGGGTCGCCCGGTTGATCTCGTCGGCCAGCAGGACGCCAGTAAAGATCGGGCCGGGCACAAAGTTGAACTCCCCCGTTGCCGGGCGGTACACGCTGACGCCAGTGACGTCGCCGGGCAATAGATCCGGGGTGAACTGGACACGGCGGAAGGTCAGGCCCAGGCTGGCCGCCAGCGCACGCGCCAGCATGGTTTTACCTGTGCCCGGAGCATCTTCGAGCAGCACGTGGCCGCCTGCCAGAACACCAGCCAGGGCCTGACGGGTGACCTCGTCCTTACCAACCAGCACACGGGCAACGTTGTCCAGGACACGGGAGGTAAATGTGGTTGTCTGCATGGTCATAGGGGCTCCTTGAAGTTGTTGGGTGATTCCGGGTGGGGGTCGGTAAGGTCGTCCGGGCCGAGCTGCGGCAGCGTGCTCAGAGCTCTGGTCAGCTCTGCCACAGCCGCTTCAGCCTGGTCAGCGTTGTCGTCAGTCACACGCCCGCCATAGCGCACTGGTCCGTACGCACTTGCCAGGGTCGTCAGGGCATCAGCCAGAACAGGATCACGGGCTCCCAACCTGGCGGCGTAGCCTGCCGGGGTCTCAGCGGGGGACCGCCCTCGCCCAGAGGCCGTCAAGGCCGCCTCCGCGTTACGGTAAGCGATTCGAACGCGGTGCAGCGCCTCCTGCTGGACCGATGTGGCCGGTACAGTGCCTGGATCAGTCACAGCAGAGTTATGCGGAGCAGGTAGCGCGAAGCCGCGCCGCAGCCGGTGAAAGAGTGCCACCAGAAGGAGAGTGGTCAGCGCCAGGGCCAGCCAGATCTGAAGCTGCACCAGAGGCGTCAGCTCCAGGGAGCGGGTGGCCGTCGCTGGCGTCAAAGCGTCTGGCATACGCATCAGCTTTTCAATTAGATTCATACCGTCCATGCCCATGGCACTACTACCACCACTATTGAGAAGCGCCGCTACCACCAGCCAAACCACGCCGGTCAGGATGAGGGTCATAGCAATCAGAACTTCAGCAGGATGCCGGCGTTGACCAGACCCTCGCAGGGTAAGACGCAGCAGCAGAGCCAATCCAGGCAACAGCAGTGCACCGGCAACCAGAAGGAAGGTCAAAGGCGTCAGCAGCCGTGACGCGTCAATCTGTACTTCAAGAGGTTTGGTAATTACGCCTTCGGTGCCTGCCGATCGATTCCCGGAATGAACTGGCTCTGCAGTCTGGCGGGGTCCACCGAGCGTATCCGGGCTGCGCACAGTCTCATTTCCCGCCATGCGGCTGGTCAGCCATGAGGAATTCGCCTGAGGCAGCAGGGCTGAGATCAGCACACCTGCAACCAGCACTGCGAGCGTCCACGACCACACCCGCCGATCTAGTACCCGGTCTGAGCGACGGTCATCCGGGCCCGGCCGGGCTGCGAGTCCGCCGACCAGCGCCAAGAGCAGCAGCGGCTGGGGCGCCACGAGACCAGCCGCCAGCACCGGCCATATACCACGGCGCGCGCCCTCTTGCAGGGTCTGGGCCCCCAGGTTGAGGAATACGCCGGCCAGGGTCCAGACGATGTACGACACGGCCAGCACCACCAGGGAAGCCAACCCGCTCTGAAACGCGGCCGGGACACTGACTATGGCGGTAACAGCTGTCACCAGCAGTGTCAGCGTCAGCCGCAGGGTTGCCCATACGGGACTGCGCACGCCCAGCGCATAGACGACACATAAAGTCAGGCAGCTCCAGACTGGCATGATGCCCAGGAGGGCCAGGGGCAGCAGGGCCAGCCCATACGCCCGCCAGTGTTTAATGGCGGACGTTTCTTCCACAGGCGAAAATGTGCCCGCTGTCATGGCAAGGCTTCCCGGCCAGCGGGGAACGGCAGAAACAGAGGCATTTCCGGCAGTCTAGCGGCTGCACGGCCAGCTCAAAAGCGAAGTTGCCCCAGACACAACAGTCCGGGGCAACAACAGAACGTGGAGGTAAAACTCAGTCCAGGAAGTCGCGCAGTTTGCGGGTGCGGCTTTCGTGGTACTTGAGCTTGCGCAGCGCCTTGTTCTCGATCTGGCGGATGCGCTCACGGGTCACGCTGAAGCGCTGCCCGACCTCTTCCAGGGTGTGTTCGCGTCCGTCTACCAGCCCTTTGCGGAACTTCAGGACCATCGCCTCACGCTCGGTGAGCTTGCTCAGGGCCTTTTCGAGTTCCTCGGAAAGCAGGGTCTTGGCCGCGTTCTCGACCGGGGAGTCAAGGTTCTCGTCGGGAATGAAGTCTCCATAGAAGGAGTCCTTCTCATCCCCGATAGGGGTTTCCAGTGATACCGGTTCCTGGCTGACCTTCTGGACTTCCTCGACCTTGGCAGCGTCCCAGCCCGGGCCCATGGCCTCAGCGATCTCCTCGTGGGTTGCCTCGCGGCTGAGTTCCTGCTGCAGCTGCCGGGCGGTACGGGTAAGCTTGTTAATGGTCTCGACCATGTGCACCGGAATACGGATGGTCCTGGCCTGGTCAGCAATAGCGCGGTTGATGGCCTGACGGATCCACCAGGTGGCATAGGTGGAGAATTTGTAGCGGCGGCGGTACTCGAACTTCTCGACTGCACGAATCAGGCCCTGGTTGCCTTCCTGGATCAGGTCCAGAAAGCCCAGGCCACGCCCGGTGTACTTCTTGGCAATCGAGACCACCAGGCGGAGGTTGGCCTCAATCAAACCCTGACGGGCATTGGCACCGTCTTCCATCTGGCGCATCAGGCGGCGCCGGCCACGGTCGTCGAGTTCTACATCCTCTTCGAGCAGCTTACGGGCTTCCTCACCTTCCTCGATGCGGCGGGCCAGCGCAATTTCTTCTTCCAGCGTCAGCAGCGACACACGGCCGATCTCGTGCAGGTACTGGCGCACTGGATCGTTGCTGACCGCACGGGGCATATCGTCGAAGTATTTTTCCTCGTCGTCGTCGGTGGCCGCGCGGGCACCCGGGACCTCTTCGACCTCGGCATCATCGTCGGTGTCCTCGTCTTCATCCTCGTCGAGGTCCTGCACTTCAATGTTCTGCCCAGCGAGGTACAGCTGCATGTCCTCGAAGGCGTCGGGGCTCTCCGGATCCAGGCCGTTGGCTTCCAGCGCCAGACCCAGCGCCGCCGCGACTTCCTCGCTGGACAGCACGCCTGCGGCGCGTCCGGCCTTGAGCATGTCCTGAATGCTGGGGTGGGCGTAGTACGGCTTGTCAGCCGGACCGCCAGCCTTGGGCGCCACCACCTTGACCGCAGGAGCTTTGGCGCCTTTGGCTGCCTTGGCAGCCGGTTCAGCGTCGCCTTGTGCTTTGGCTGCCTTCTTGGCCGGAGCCTTGGCCGCCTTGTCAGCAGTTTTAGCCGGCTTGCTGGCCGCTTCCACAGTCTTGGGCTGGTCAGCGGCTGGCTTGGCGGCAGCCTTCTTGGCAGCAGGCTTCGCCGTCTTATCGGCAGCTGCCTTTTTGGGGGCAGCCTTGGCCTCTTGCGTCACAGGCTGTTCGGCAACCGCGGTACCAACCGCCTTCACACGCGTGCGGGGCTTGTCCGGGGTGTTGATAACGGGCTCGGCCTTGGGGGCGTCAGCGGTCGCAGCGACCTTGGTACGCGTGCGAGGTTTGGTGGAATCTGCCATGCGGCCTCCTGCGGAACGGGAAACGATCGGAACTTCAGTGCCTCGGCGGTGTCTGGACGGAATTCAAGGGGCCGGGGAGCGGAGCGCGTAATTCTAGCAAACCCGCCCGGTTCGCCGCAGGCCTGGAGTTCAGAGGTCCAGAACAAGCTTTATACGCGGTAGGGCCCCTCCGGGTTCCCAGGCCTCAGGCGGGCCGGGTGGCCAGGAGAACTTTGAAGCCTCCTGCCCGGATCAGCTCACGTGTCTGGCCGACAGCCTGCATGGCCTGCTCATAGGGCAGCGGCTCATTGGCCACCAGATACAGGGCGCCTCCAGGATTCAGGCGGCGGGAAGCGGCCGCAATAAATTCCCGGGCTACGTCGAGCACGACCCCACGTCCCACATGAAAAGGTGGATTGGTCAGGATCACGTCGAAGGTACGGTCCCCCAGTTCGGCGTCCACGTCACTGTGCACGACCTCACCCCCCAGGCCACTGGCCACCAGTGTGGCCTGGGCACTGCGCACACTCAAAAGGTCGCCGTCGACCAGGGTCACGTGCGCTCCTCGCAGGGCTGCCCAGGCTCCGATGAGACCAGTGCCGCAGCCCAGATCCAGCACCGTGCGCCCCTGCAGTTGCAGATCTACAAGGTGATCGAGCATCAGTGTTGTGGCCTTGTCTGGTTTGGCGGCGCTGAACACCCCAGGCAGACCCACCACCTTGACGCCGTAGGCTTCGTATCCTTCGGGTTCCGGATACACCGGTGTCGGTCCGGGGCGGCGGATCAGGCGGGCCACCCGCATGCCACCGTCGCGGGCAATGGTCTCGCCTGATCCGAAGGCACTGCCTGCTGCCCGCACATAGCGGTCAAAGCCTTTGTCGCGGTCGCCCGCCAGATACAGCGTGCCGCCCGGAGGCGTGCAGGCATGTGCCCAGGCCACCTGACTGAGCGCGTAGGCATTCCCCCGGTCACCCGCCAGAACCATTGCGACGGTTCGCGCCCGCTCCGGCCAGCGCTCCGTCAGAGAATCTCCAGGCACCGCGGCGCAGGTGTCGTGGCCGGCCGCACTCAGGACGCTGAGTGCCGCAGCGCTGCCTTCCACCGCCCGGAGCGTCACGCCGCTCAGGCTGCCAATCAATCCTCCCATGGCGGTCAGGTCCAGCACATCGCCGCGCACCTTGTCCTTGCGCATGGTCTGCGCGAGCAGGGCCTGCGCTGCGTCTACCTCCGGAAACCCGCGTACCCCAGGTTTCGTCAAGGCCTTGTGCCGGTCCAGTCGCTCTGGCAGCAGCGCCGGGCGCGGGGTGAAGTACCCCTCTGTAGCAAAAGGCTCACCGGCCCGGCCTGGGGCATGGCGCGGCGGCGCGTCCTGACTGCGCGATATTCTGATCTTCTGTCTGCGTCCACCCGTCATCTGTTCTTTCCTTTATCACACGCACGTGGTCAGGGTCACAGACAGGGTGGGCCGGAAAGGTGAAGGTGACCTTACAGCCGTCCAATGAATCCCAGAAGTCTGCCGCTAAGCTAAGGATGTCCCACAATTATTGCCGACCGGGTGAAGTCGGTTCCACCGCCCCGCACTCCAGGCGGGGCTTTTTCTGCTGTGTTGCCGGATGCGGTCAGTGCCGTTCGTCCTGCACGCCCTGACCTTCGTGGCCGGGGTCGACGACCAGTTCGTCGGCACGGATGGCAAAACGCTTCTGGAAATCCGTCTGCAACGCTGCCATGTCCGGACGTGGATCACCCCGGACGCTCAGGTGCACACGGTCCGTGCCACCGGACGTGGAGATACGCAGGGTGTGCTGCAGATGGTCCAGTCCATGCCCTGCCAACCAGAAGGCAACTTCACGTGGAAACAGCTTGACGCCCTTGACCTTCAGCATTCCGCCGACATGCCCGAACACGCCGCCCGGCAGATAGGTGCCGTCCGTGCGCTGCTCAAGCCGGGTCAGGTCCCCGGTGCGGAAGCGCAGCAGCGGCATGGCCTGTTTACTCAGGTGGGTCACCACCAACTCACCACGGGCGCCGTCCTCAACCGGCTGTCCGGACTCAGGGTCAATCACCTCGACGTACACCCAGTCGTCCAGCACTTTCATGCCGTCCTGAGCGGAAGTTTCCAGCGCAATCAGACCAGCCTCACTGGTGGCGTAGCAGTCCAACGCTGTCCCTCCCAGGGCAGACTGGACCCGCTCGCGCCGACCCTCGATGCTGCTCATGGGCTCGCCGGCGGCGATCAGCAAGTCGACCTGAGCGCCGGCCTCGCCCAGCTTCTGCGCAAAACTCGGCGCACTGACCAGCACCCGGACATTCAGGCGGCGCAGCGTGTCGAGCTGCGCCTCGGTCTCGCCGGGGCCAAAAGGAATGGTCTTGGCGCCCAGCGCTTCGAGGCCGTCTTGCATCAGCCAGCCACCGGCAAAACGGTGGTAACCGAACGCGACCTGCACATGGTCGCCGGACTGAATGCCTGCCCGCGCAAAAGCCTGCGCGCTGGCACGTCCGTGGGCCTCGATATCAGCTCGGGTCGCGTACTCCGGGAGCCAGCCGCCTCCGGGGTGCGGCGTGAGATGCACACGTACTGCGTCCGGATGCAGCAGTTCTCCGGCCTCAAAGGCTACCGTTAGCTGTTCACGGGTTAGAAACGGCACGGCTGTCCAGTCCGCGGAGTCGGGTATGTCCTGCAGCGCCCCGCGGTACAGCGGCAGGCCGCGCAGGCGTGAGAGGAGGGCTGAAAGGCCCTTCGGAGAAGACCGGGGAGAAGGCAGGGTGTTCGTCATGAAAAAACTCCGTCATGGTCGCCAGGCAGCCGACAGGCCAGGTCAGGTGCCGTGCGGGACCATTACATCCAGCGTTTGCGCCGTTTGTAGCTCTTGACCTCGCGGAAACTCTTGCGGCTGCCCTGCTCGGTGACGCCCAGATAGAATTCCTTGACGTCAGGGTTGCTGGCCAGCTCGGCACTATCCCCTTCCATGACGATGCGGCCACCTTCCATCACGTAGCCGTAATCGCTGTTGCGCAGTGCAATGTTGGCATTCTGCTCGACCACCAGCACTCCGACACCTTCCTGGCGGTTGATCTGCCGCACGTTGTCGAAGATCTCTGCGACCAGCAGGGGCGCCAGACCCAGAGACGGCTCGTCAAGCAGCAGCACCTTGGGGTGTGCCATCAGGGCGCGGCCAATGGCGATCATCTGCTGCTCGCCTCCCGAGGTGTATCCGGCCTGTTTGTTGCGCAGCATGCGAAGTTTGGGAAAGTAGGTGTAGATCCGTTCCAGGTCATTCTGCCAGTTGCCGCGGCCCAGAATGGCTCCGGCGCGCAGGTTCTCCTCGACGCTCAGGTGCTTGAAGACCCGGCGACCTTCCGGCACCTGGACCACGCCGCTTTTGACCACGTCGGTGCCGTTCATGCTGGACAGCACGCGGCCTTCAAAGGTGACGGTGCCTTCGCGGATCTTGCCGTTCTCGGGCTTGAGCAGCCCCGAAATCGCACGCAGGGTGGTGGTCTTGCCTGCTCCGTTGGTGCCCAGCAGACTGGTCACGCGCCCGGCCCGGACCGTCAGGGACACGCCGCGCAGCACCTGAACAATGTCGTGGTAAACGACTTCTACGTTGTTGATAGTCAGGTCACTGCCCATCGCCGTATTGACAGGAGGTGGGGTGACGTGGGGTTGGGGATGAAGCGGTGCGGTCAAGCGGAGCCCTCCTTTGGCGGGGAAAAAGGAGGGAAGCGGCCGGAAGAAACGGCCTCCTCCCTCCCTGGGATTTACTTCAGGGGGTGAACAAGCTGGAACATGCGGCTGCGCTGCGCACCTGTAATGGCCTTGAAGTTGCCGGTCGCGTCAGCTTCAAGCAGACGCAGGCTCTCGGCACCCACGTGGTCCTTGGCGCTGAAAGTCACTGGGCCCACCGAAAATCCAGGATTGAAGGCACGGCTGCCGTTCATGCTGGTCAGTCCCTTGTACACGCTGGCGGCCGTGATGTCCTTGCCTCCGCGCTTCATGGCTTCAATGGCGATGGCTGCGGCCAGCATCCCGCTGGTGTAGTGCACGCTGCGGATGGTGTCGATCTTACGGCCCGCCTGCGCGCCGATCTTCTTGACCAGCTGGATGCCGGGACGGTCGCCTTCGTCGTACAGGTAGTAGCTGGTCGCCCAGATAAAGCCCTTGGCAGCGTCACCAGCCAGCTTGGTGAGGTCTTCCCCGCCGGTGTAGTGGGCACCCATGAACTGCATCTTGCCCAGCAGGTTCAGGCGCTTGGCGTCCTTGAGGATGTTGGCCACTGGCCCGGCGGTGTTCTGGTTGATCACATATTTCACGCCCTGTGACTCCAGGCGCTTGAGCAGCGCGGTGTTGTCGAGGTTGTTGCCGCCAACTTCCTGCACGTCGGTGATATTCAGACCCAGACGGGTGGCGGCCTTGCGGGCGTCTACAACCGGATCACGGCCGAAGGGGCTGGGGTTGACCACCAGAGCGACTTTGGCGCCTCGTTCCTTTTTGGCCACCCACTCGAGCAGCGCCACCATGTTCTCGCTGTAGCTGCTGACTGGCAGGAACATGTACTGGTTGTTGGGCGGATCAATCAGGCCGATGTGGTAGCTGGCGGGCAACGTCGGAATCTTCGTTTCCTGCACCACGCCCTTGATCTGCAGCATGGCACCGGTGGCGTAGCCCAGGAACACCGGAACGTTCTGGCTGCCCACGAACTCCTCGAAGATTCGCTGGGTGTTGGCATTGTTGTACTGGTCGTCACGCACCACACAGTTCAGCGTCACGGTCAGCATCTTCTGGCTGTTGGCGTACTTACAGTAGTCCTCCACGCCTGCGGCGTAGCTGGACCCGGCGTCGCTGGTGGGGCCGGTGATGGCGCCCGACCACACCAGGGTGGTGGCTTTCTGCGCAGTGGCAAAGGAGGCCAGGGAAACGAGGGCAGTCAGGGCAAGAAGTTTTTTCATGGGCTTACCTCCGGGGTAAGGAAAGAGACGGCTGGAGAGGGGGATTCAAAGGGTGAAAGTTGGAAAAGAAGGTCGGTCTGGCTGCTGTTGTGAAGCCTTTTCTGCGCGGGCAGTCTCAGAACTTGTACGGCCATTTCTTGAAGTACATCCGCACCAGACGCCACCAGTTGGCCAGGCCGCGCGGCTCGAACATCAGGAACAGCATGATCGCCAGACCGAAGGCCAGAGGTCTCATTGCAGTCGCAACGTCGATGCCCTGCGGAAAGATGTCCTTCTCGCCCAGCCAGGAGCTGGCGCTGCCCATGAACCGGTCAAGCGCCACGATAAAGATCGGACCCAGAAAGGAACCCGGCAGGCTGCCCAGCCCTCCCACGATGGCCATGGCCAGCAGCTGCACACTGGTATGCAGGCCGTAGTCCTCGATAACCACGGCTTTCTGGAAGTACGCGAAGAGCCCGCCTGCAATGCCGGCGTAGAAGCTGCCGATCATAAAGGCCGTGAGTTTGGCCGTGCCCGGGTTGATGCCCATGGCCGCCGCCGCGCGATCATTGTCGCGTACGGCAATCATGGAGCGGCCGTGCCGGGTACGCAGCACATTACGCCACAGCAGGGCCATGGCCACCAGGACCGGCAGGATGATGTAGTACCAGAACATGTTGTGATTCAGGAAGGTGTCACGGATGCCGAAAATCTGCACAGTGGGCATACTGATCGCCCCGCCCTGAGCCAGCAGCGGCGAGTGTCCCACGGTCCATTCGAAAATGATCTGGAAAGCCAGCGTAGCCACCGCCAGATACAGGTACTTCAGGCGCAGGCTGGGGAGGCCCACGAAGGTTCCGACCAGGGCGCCGGCCAGCCCGCCCAGCGGAATGGCGAGGAAAAACGGCAGGTTCAGCCGGGTGGCCGCCAGTGCCGTGGCATAGGCTCCCACACCCATGAAGGCCGCCTGACCGATGTTGATCAGTCCGGTGTAGCCGGTGGTCACGTTCAGCCCCAGCACCGCCACGGCGAAAATCATGATCATGTCCACGTCGCGCAGCATGGTCTTGGGGATCAGCAGCGGCAGGGCGAGCAGCAGCAGCACGCCCACGATCAGGCTGGCCTGCTCGGCGTAGGTGGCGAAGATTGTCTGGTCCTGCTGGTAACGGACGCGGTAGTTGCCGGTCTGGGTAAAGCGTGAGGCGGGCATCAGCGGACCTCTCCGGAAGGGACGGCAGGCTTACACACGCTCGATCTCCTTGGTGCCGAACAGACCGTAAGGGCGCAGCAGCAGCACCGCGATCAGAATGATGAACGGAAAGACTTCGCGTGTGCCGCCGCCCGGCACCAGGCCATCGAGATACCCGGCCGAGAGGTTTTCCAGCACGCCGATCAGCATGCCGCCCACAATGGCCCCGACCACACTGTCGAGCCCACCTAGAATCACGACCGGAAATACCTTGAGGCCAATGCCCGCCAGCCCACCCAGGGTCAGGCCGCTCATCAGCCCGAGAATGACACCAGCGGCCGCCGCAGACAGGCCAGCTGCTGCCCAGGCCAGCGCAAAGACCCGCTCGACACTGGTGCCCACCGACATGGCCGCCATCTGGTCGTCAGCCACGGCGCGCATGGTGATGCCCAGGGTGGACTTGTTGAAAAAGTAGGTAAAGCCGGCCAGCAGTCCCAGCGCCGCAAGAACCCCAGCAATCTGAGTGCGTGACAGTTGCGTGCCCAGGACGCTCAGGCCGTCGCCGGCCAGTACAGCGGGCGTGGTGAAGCTGAAGCTGCCGGCACCGTAGGGCGTGAGGTGAATCAGACCCTCAATAACGCTGCTCAGGCCGATGGTCACCATGATCACCGAAATGATCGGCTCTCCCACCATGCGGCGCAGGAACACCCGTTCGATCAGCATGCCCAGCAGGAAGGTGGCGACCATGGCAAGCAGCCCGGCCAGCCAGAAGTTCATGCCGCTCTGCGTCAGTGCGAAGGCGATAAACGCCCCGGTAGCGATGATCTGTCCGTGCGCAAAGTTAATCACGCGGCTGGACTTGTAGATCAGTACGAAGCCCAGCGCGGCCAGTGCGTAAATGCTGCCGATGACCACGCCGGCGATCAGGAGTTGGGGAAGAAGATCCACGTGCACGTCCTTTCTGGGTGAGAGGGCTGGTGTTTATGACGAGACGGAAGGACGGAATTCAGGCGCTGACGGGAGTACCCGGAGACCTGGCAGGCGGGAGCGTACTGGGCCCGGCCTCGCCCGGCACGTCATGAACCTGTACGGTGGTGTGCACACGCTGTTCCTGGCCGTCCTGGTACTTGAAGACCGCCTCGACCTCGCGGCTGCGGCTGCCGTCGTACAGCGCCTCGATGATGGGGACGTATTTTTCCCGGATGGTCTTGCGGCGGACCTTGCCGGTGCGGGTCAGCTCGTCGTCGTCGGCGTCGAGCAGCTTGTACAGCAGCACAAATCGCTTGATGCGCTCGTGGGGTTCCAGGCGCGTGTTGGCTTCCTGAACCTCGCGCGCGATCAGCTCGGCAATCTCCGGCTTGCTGCTCAGGTCCATGTAGGTGCTGTAAGCCAGCTTGTGTTTCTCGGCCCACTGTCCGGCAGTCATCGGGTCCACGTTCAGGATGGCTGTGACCTCGTCACGGCCATCGCCCAGCACCACGGCTTCCTTGACGTAGGGGCTGAACTTCAGGCGGTTCTCGATGAACTGCGGGCTGAAGCGGTCGCCGCGGGCGTTCTGCATCACGTCACTCAGGCGGTCGATAACCTGCAGGTGGCCGTCGGCGGTCAGGCGCCCGGCGTCCCCGCTGTGCAGCCAGCCGTCCCGGATGGTCTCGGCGGTCGCCTCGGGCTTCTTGTAGTAGCCCTGACACACTGCTGGGCTGCGGCTGAGAATCTCGCCTTCAGGAGTAATGCGGACTTCGCCACCCGGCAGAATCTTACCCACCGTGTCGAACCGCACGTCGCCGTCACGGTGCACGTAGGCGATTCCGATGTTCTCGGTCTGTCCGTAGATCTGTTTCAGGTTGACGCCCAGTCCGTGGTAAAAGCGGAACACATCCGGTCCCAGCGCCGCGCCGCCCGTATAAGCGTGCGTCAGACGCAGGAAGCCCAGCTGATCAAGCAGCGGCCGGGTCAGACCCCAGTAGGCCACCCAGCGTTTGAACGCCGCCAGACCGCTGGGTTTGCTCCCGCTTAAAGACGCGTCGGCGGCGTCGGTGCTCCACTGCAGCAGCTTGCGGTACAGCACCCGGTTCAGCCCGTAGGACTCCTGCATGCGGATGAACATCTGGCTCTGGATGCCTTCCCAGATGCGCGGCGGCGCAAACATGAAGTGCGGCCCGACTTCGACCAGGTCGTGCATGGCAGTTTCGGTGCTTTCCGGAAAATTCACCGTAATTCCGTTGGACAGCGCCACGGCGATGGTCATCATCTGCTCGCCGATCCAGGCCATGGGCAGGAAGCTCAGGTAATCGCTGCCGGGCTTGAACCCCTCGACCCGCCCCAGCGACTGCCCCATGTACAGCAGGTTGCGGTGCGACAGCATGGCGGCCTTGGGTTGGCCGGTGGTGCCCGAGGTCAGGCTGAAATGGCAGACGTCGTCAGGATGGCCCAGCGCAGCCTCCTGTCCAAAGATGTCCCCAGGCTGCTGTCGGCCAAGTTCGAGCAATTCCTCGAAGCTCATGAACCAGCTGTCGTGAGCATGCTTGCTCATGCCGCGCGGATCCTCATAGATCACCTTGCGGACCTTCGGCAGCTCATCGCGGTGTTCGAGCAGCTTGTCGACCTGTTCCTCGTCCTCGGCCAGCACGACCACGGCGTCGGTGTAATCGACCACGTAGCGGACCTCAGCCGCCACGCTGCTCTGGTACACCCCGACACTGATGGCCCCCAGCGCCTGCGCGCCGATCTCGGTAAACACCCACGCCGGAATGTTCTCAGCGATGATGGCCACCTTGTCTCCGCGGCGTACTCCCAGGGCATGCAGCCCGGCGGCGACTTCACGGGACCGCTGGAGGTACGTGGCGTTGGTGGTCTCGTTCCAGATGCCGTATTCCTTGTGCCGCAGCGCTACGCCTTCGGGAGACAGTTCGGCGCGGCGGGCGAGCAGCTGCGGGATCGTCAGCGTGGTGACGTCACCCAGAAGATTCGTATTCTCAAAAATTGATGTGCCGGCTGGGGTGCTCATGCTCCTACCCCCAGCGGCGCAGGTGCAGGCGAGTGTTCAGCAACGCCCGTGTACGCTTCGATCACGCGGGGGTTGGCGCTGACTTCCGCCGGAGTCCCCTCTGCAATCTTCTGCCCGAAGTCCAGCACGTAAACCCGGTCAGAAATGTCCATGACCACGCCCATGTCGTGCTCGATCAGCATCACGGTAATGCCCTGCTCGCGCTGGATATCCAGGATGAAGCGCACCATGTCCTCTTTCTCCTCAACGTTCATGCCGGCCATGGGTTCGTCCAACAGCAGCAGCTGCGGAGCCAGCGTCAGGGCGCGGGCCACCTCCACGCGCTTCTGAATGCCGTAGGCGAGGGTACCGACCGGATGGTGACGGTGCGCCTCAAGCTCCATGAAGTCGATCACGCGTTCTACGTAGGCGCGGTTCTCGGCTTCCTGCCGGCTGGCCTTGCCGTAGTAGATCAGGCTGTCCAGCAGGCCGTATTTCAGGTGGGTATGGCGCGCCAGCAGCAGGTTTTCCACCACTGACAGTCCCCGGAACAGTTCCAGGTTCTGGAAGGCGCGGGCAATGCCGTAACTGGTCACCACGTTTGGCGCCGAGCGGCTCAGGTCATGGTCGCCGAAGGTAATGCGGCCCTGCGTCGGGTGGTAAAAGCCGCTGATGCAGTTGAGCAGGCTGGTCTTGCCGGCACCGTTGGGACCGATGATGCTGACGATCTCGCCTTCAGGGACAACCAGACTTACGTCCGTAAGGGCTTTGAGGCCACCGAAGGCCAGGGTGACATGTTCGACATGTAGTTGCGGCATTGCACCTCCAGCAGGGGCAAACGTAAGCAGGAATGACCCCGGCAGTCGGCAGGGGCGAACGAAGGTCTACTTATGAGTGTTCCGATTATGAAGCGCGGACCAGATTCCGACTTGATGAGTTGTCTAGCCGGGTGTCTGGATTGAGGTCATTTTGCTTCCTGTTGTATAGACAGAAGGAACGGTAAGGAGCCTGTCCTCTCCAGACTGACGGCACCTTCCTCACCTCTCATATCTCTCCACAGGACGCGCCTTGAATACGCCGCTGACACCCCTGGAGCCCATGCTCCGCACCTTCGCCGTCTATCCAGACCGGCCTGCCCTGATTCAGGACACAGCAGTCATCTGCTACGCGGAACTGGCCGACCGGACCGCACGGCTGCTCACCCTGTTGCGGGAAAGTGGACTACAGCCAGGCGGCCATGTCCTGCTGATTTCGCCCAACACGCCCGACGCCCTGCTGGCATTTCACGCCGTGCCGCTCGCGGGAGGCGTCATTGTGCCTCTTAATCCGGCGTTTGGGGACGAAGCCCTGAATTTTCTGAGTGTCCACGCCGACCCTCAGGTGGCCCTGATTGATGCTGCGCATCTTCCACGGGTCCAGACCACCCTGGAGACCTTGAATATCCCGGTGATTGTGACGGGTGATTCTGATCTGGCCGCGCGGCTTGGAGCCCTGCGTCCCTCTCCGCTCAAGGTGCCCGAAAACCTGGACGAGGACTCCCCGATCAGCATCAATTACACGTCAGGAACCACCAGCGACCCGAAAGGCGTGATGTTGACGCACCGCAACGCCTTTCTCTGCCTGGGCAACCTGCTCTACCACCTGAATCTGCGCCCACACAGCGTGCTGCTCCATGCGCTGCCTCTGGCGCACGGCAACGGCTGGGGCTGCGCCTGGGCGGTCACGGCAGCCGGAGCTACCCACGTTCCCCTGCCTGACCCACGTGGCCTGCGCGAGGCCCTGTGCGTGCAGGGGATCACTCACCTGTACGCCTCCCCTGCCCTGCTGACCTCACTGACCGATCCGGCTGCGGCAGCCACCCTGCCGCAGCCGGTGAAGCTGCTGCTTGCGGGCACCAGCCCCAACCCACGGGTGCTGCGAACCCTGCAGCAGCAGGGGTTCGAAGTGCTGCATGGCTACGGCCTGACCGAAACGAGCGCCGTGATGGTCGTCACGGACGAGGCTGATCTCGGGGGTCTACCCGACGCACCCCAGGTTCTGGCGCGCCAGGGTCACCCCATGATCTTCGGAGGACAGCTGGACGTGGTCCTTGACAGCGGCGCTGCTGTTCCCCATGACGGGCAGACTCCTGGCGAGATCATTATCCGCAGCAACTTGGTCATGAAGGGCTACTACAAAAACCGCTCAGCAACCCGGCGCGCCATCAAGCATGGCTGGCTCCACACCGGCGATCTGGCCGTCGTGCACCCCGACTGCCGGGTGGAAATTCTCGACCGCGAGGGCGACCTCTTGAAAGTCCAGGGCCAGCCGGTCTCCAGCGCCCAGATCGAGGCCGTGCTGTACCGGCACCCCAGTGTGCGCGAAGCGGTGGTGGTGGCGGCGCGCAGCAGCGAGGGGGACCTGCCGGTGGCCTTCGTCACGCTGCATCCAGGCGCCCAGGTGCTGGGCCGGGAACTCTTGGGATTCTGTGCGCCGCATCTGCCTGCCCATGCCCTGCCGCGCCGGGTGCAGCTGGTGCCCGAACTTCCTAAAACCGCCAGTGGGAAAGTGCTGAAGCATGTGCTGCGAGCGCAGGTCCGCGAGAAACAAGTAGTTCAGCCCGCCGACTGACGACCCGCACTCGGACCCGGTAGTTTAGGTGACATGTCTGACCCTCTGATGCAAAAGCTGGAGGACGCGTGGCGGTGGCGCGAAAGCGACCCAATGCGCTGTCAGGCCCTGCTGGACGAGGTATCTGGCACTCTAAACACTTTCGCCACAGAAGACTGGCTTATCCGGACGGCCCGTCAGGTGGTGCATGCCTACCTTGCTTTTCGTGATGCCTGCCAGGCGGAGGCCCTGTCCGCAGCGACCGAAGCCCTCCAGGTCCTGAACAGCCAGACCTCCTCATGGTGGTATAGCCGGGCCCTGAATGTTCGCAGCTGCGCCCTGCTGGAACTCGGCGAGTACGAGCAGGCCACCCTGTCCCTGCGCGAGCAGCTCCGCGTCAGCCGCGACAATGGGGACGTTGAAACGGAAGGTTCCGGCCTGCATGACCTGGGCGTTATGTATACCCGGACCCATCCACAGACTGCAGAAAGCTACCTGCTGTCCGCAAGGGCGGTCTTCGAGGCGCAGCGAAATACGGTGGGGCGCGCCTTCTGCGCTTACAGTCTGGCAGACCTGCGTGAAGCCCAGGGAAACAGCCCTGAAGCCCTGCAGCTGTATCACGACAGCCTGAGGCACGCCCGGAGTGCCGGGCATCAACCGATGGAGGTTCTGGTGCTGTCGCGTCTGGGCGAACTGGCCCTGAGCCGTGGCGAGGCACAAGCTGGCGAAGACTGGCTGCGGCAGGCTCTGGAGCGGGAGACTGGACAGGTGGGCAAGCGGCCGCTGTGGGTCGCGGTACCGCCCCTGGTCCGGCTGATGCTTCACGGGGGTCGCCTGACTGAGGCCCGCGACATGCTGCTCCAGCAACAGGCCCGGGCACAGAAGGCCGGTATGGTGGTGCCTCTCGTGGCTGTCCATGAGCTGCTGGCCGATGTCTACGAAGCCCTTGACGATCCGCGGCGGGCGCTCGAACACTTGCGCGAGTACCAGCGGCTGTTCCGACAGGAGAACAGTGACGAACAGGCCCGGCGGGTGCGTGCGCTGGAAGTGCTGCACCGCACCGAGCTGGCCCAGCAGGAGGCCGACAATCAGCGTCAGCTTAATGACAGACTGAAGCAGGCTCTTTCCGAACTGGAGACGCTGCACCGGCAGGTGGCCCGGGCCAGCATTACTGATGAGCTGACCGGTGTGTTCAACCGCCATTTTCTGATGACCCAGGGAGCGGCGCAGGTTCGTCAGAAGACTGGCCAGTGCGCCAGCGTAGCCATGCTGGACATCGACCATTTCAAGGCTGTCAACGACACTTACGGGCATAGTGGAGGTGACCAGGTGCTGCGGTCTTTCGCTCAGTTTCTGCAGGCGCAACTGGGAAGCGGGACCCTGCTGTGCCGTTTTGGTGGAGAGGAATTTGTGGTGATCTTTTCGGATATGCCGCCAGAGCAGGCCCTGCTGCACCTGGACCAGCTGCGCCTGCGCCTGACGGACATGGCGGTACCGGAATTCCCTTCCCTGCAGGTGTCGTTCACGGCCGGAGTGGTTGCCTGCAAGGATGGCGACCTGCCGGAGGCCTTACGGCGGGCAGATACATTACTGCTGCGCGGCAAGCGTCAGGGGCGCGGGCGCATTCTTGGAGATCAGGATCTTCCGCATCAGTCTCGGGCTCTGCCCTGACGCAGCTTTCCTCACCCTCTGGTACCTTCGCCCTATGGCCTCTCCTTCCGTGACTCCTGATTGGGCCTACGAACGCGAACACTGGCGCCGGGGCTACTTCCGCGTTGCCGGGGTCGACGAAGCCGGGCGAGGTGCCTGGGCCGGACCAGTCACTGTGGCAGCAGTGATTCTGCCGGGGCTCGCTCAGGAATACCCTTTTCGCGACAGCAAACAGCTCAGCGCCTCGCAGCGGGAGGCATGTGCACAGGAGGTCCGCCGCGTGGCCCTGAGTTACGCCGTTGAACATGCCTGGCCCGAGGAAATCGAGCGGCTGAATATTCTGGGAGCGACTCACGCAGCTGCGGCGCGCGCCCTGGCCCGGCTGGACCCGGCGCCTCAGGCCCTGATCACTGATTACCTGAAGTTGCGCACGAGCCTGCCGCTGTCCGCTCCGCCCCGGGCTGACGCGCTGAGCTACACGGTCGCCGCCGCCAGCCTGCTGGCCAAGACCGAACGCGACCACCTGATGCTGGAGCTGGACCTCCAGCACCCTGGCTACGGCTTTGCAGGCCATAAGGGATACGGGGCCCCAGCGCACCGCGCAGCCCTGGCGGAACTGGGGGTCAGCCCCGTGCATCGGCGCAGTTACGCGCCTATCCGGGCCCTGCTGGAAGCACCGACGCCGCTGCTTACGCTCCCGGGGCCCAGGTGACCAGGTGACCAGGGCGCGCAGATGCACTCGGTCAGCGTGGCTGCCCGGCGCCGATTGCGCAGCCCATGATCTGGCAGCGGTCCGGGTGGTGTATCGAGGGAGCCGGACGACGGCGCAGGCCCTACAAGTTTTCAGCATGACCTGCGCCTGACAGCTGTGGCGAACATGTCACAGGCAGTGAGCAGCTCCTCAGGGAGCCGGACCGGCCAGCACCAGGGCAAGGAAATCGTTCCTTACTGCTCCTAGAGGATAAGTGGGCAAGGCGCGGCGCCGGAGCGTACGTGGACCCCCTGTGGGTCTGCTCAACAGAAGGTATCTGTGGAGACCAGTCCAGGCCAGCCGTGCGTTTCATTCACCACCCCGCTAGACTGCAAGGTGTGAACGTTAGGAATTTTTCCATCATCGCGCACGTGGACCACGGCAAGTCCACGCTGGCCGACCGCATCCTGGAGCGGCTCGGCGCGATGGGTGAACGTGACAAGCGCGACCAGACGCTTGATACCCTGGAGCTGGAGCGCGAGCGCGGCATTACCATCAAGTCCACCCCAATCCGACTGGTCTACCGCCGTGAAAATGGCGAGGAATACGTCTTCAACCTGATTGATACTCCTGGTCACGTGGACTTCAATTACGAGGTTTCGCGTTCGCTGGCCGCCTGCGAGGGCGTGCTGCTGCTGGTCGACGCCTCTCAGGGAGTCGAGGCCCAGACCATCGTCAACGCCTACCTGGCCATCGACAACAACCTGGAAATCATTCCGGTAATCAACAAAATCGACCTTCCTGCTGCCGATCCCGAAGGAGCAGCGAAGGAGCTTGAAGAGGTCATCGGGATTCCGGCAGACGGTGCGGTGTTCGCCTCGGGCAAGTCGGGCATCGGCATTCCCGAAATCCTGGAAGCCGTGGTCGAGCGGATTCCCCCACCTCCAGGCGACCCGGAAGCGCCCCTGAAAGCGCTGATCTTCGATTCCTTCTACGACGCTTATCAGGGCGTGATCCTGTTGGTGCGTGTGCTTGAAGGCACCCTGAACCCCAAGGACGAAATCCGGCTGATGAACGCAGGTAAGGACTTCGAGGTCGACAAGGTCGGTACCTTCAGCCCTGCCCTGGTGGTTGGCAACTCACTGTCTGCAGGCGCGGTCGGCTGGGTGGCAGCCGGGATCAAAGACATTGCCGACGCTCAGGTGGGCGATACCCTGACCGGCAAGGACCGTCAGACCGACGAACCCTTCCCCGGGTTCAAACCGGCGCAGCCGGTGGTGTTTTCGGGTCTCTACCCCACCGACACTGAGGATTACCGCAAGCTGCGTGACGCTCTGGAGAAGCTCAAGCTCAACGACGCGGCGTTTTCCTTCGAACCTGAGACCTCCGAGGCGCTGGGATTCGGGTTTCGCTGCGGCTTCCTGGGCCTGCTGCACGCTGAGATCATCCAGGAGCGCCTGGAGCGCGAGTACGACCTCGATCTGATCGCCACAGCCCCGGCCGTGGTTTACCGCGTTACGCTGACCAACGGTGAGATCTTCGAAACTCAGAACCCTGCGGAGTTCCCCACCCGCGACCGCATTACCAGCGTGGAGGAGCCGTACATCAAGCTGTCGATCATGCTGCCCGAAGACTACGTCGGTCCGGTGATGCAGCTCCTCCAGGAGCGCCGCGGTTCCATGATCACCATGAACTACATGGGCAAGCGCGTAGAACTGCTGTATGAAGTGCCGTTCGGGGAGATCCTGTATGACTTCCACGACCGCCTGAAGTCCATCAGTCGCGGCTACGCCAGCATGGATTACGAGCAGATCGGCTACCGCGAGGGCGACCTGCGCAAGGTAGACATCATGGTGAACAACGAGGTCATTGACGCGCTGGCCGTCATTGTTCATGAGACCAAAACCTATAGCCTGGGCCGCAAGATTGTAGACAAGATGGCCGAAGTCATTCCCCGGCAGATGTTCCCGGTCCCAGTGCAAGCAGTGATCGGTGCGAAGATCATTGCCCGGGCTACCGTCAAGGCCTTCCGCAAGGACGTGCTGGCCAAGTGTTACGGCGGCGACATCTCACGTAAAAAGAAACTGCTGGATAAGCAGAAGAAGGGCCGTGCCCGCATGAAGCAGTTCGGAACGGTAGAAGTGCCGCAGGAGGCCTTCCTGGCTGTGCTCAGCACCGAAGAATAGTTTTTCACTTCCTAAAAGGACGCCCCCAGAATCATTGGGGACGTCCTTTCTGCTCCGGGGGTGGGGATTGACACTGACTTTGTCTCGTCTCCCGTAACGGTTCTGTCATACCTCCCGACATAGCTTGAGAAGCATGAGCCGCCTGCCATTTCTGGTGCGCCCGGTCCCACAACAGGGTGCCGTGCGGCTCAGTACGCTACGTACCCAGTTCACGCTGGTGATTTTTCTTCTGGCCTTTCTACCCAATCTGGTTCTAACTCTCAGCGCACGGCCAGCCTCCCCCAGCCCAACGCTGCTGGCGTGGATGCTGCTGGTGGCGGGCCTGTGCGGCTTGCTGGGCTACCTGCTCAGCGGTGCGCTGCTGCGCCCATTGAGCAGATTGGAACGGGAACTGGAACGTGGCCGCCTGACCGATATCCACGACGACGATCCAGCTGAAATTCGTGCATTGCGGGAAGCCTTTTCTCACTTGCTCAGCCGGCTCAGCACTGAGCAGACACGCCGCAACGCATTCATGGCAACCCTGGTTCACGACCTGAAAACTCCGTTGATTGCTACCAGTCACCTGACCCATGCCCTGGCCACGCTGCCCCTGCCTGAAGAGGAACGACGTGAAGTAGGTCAGCATATCCAGGCGGAAACCGGCCGCCTCCTGGCACTGGTACAGCAGATGGCCGACGCTCATCGGTTCGAGCGTGAGGACGTAAAGATCCATCCTGAGCTCACCGACTTGCGGTCCCTGCTGAGTGCCGTCGCGCAGCGTCTGGAGTCCCAGGCCCAGGCCCAAGGGGTGGCCCTGAGTGTGCACGGCGCGGGAAGTGCCTGTGTGGACCGCAGTGTGTTGGAACGGGCCATAACCAATCTGGCTGACAACGCCGTGCGCTTCGCCCGAAGCCAGGTGCAACTGCACGTCACGAGTCATGGTCTTGCCGTGCTGGACGACGGCCCCGGTCTGCAAGCCCCTCTTGAGGACCTGGCTCAGCCGTTCAATTCACAACCCACCATCATTGCCGGCCAGCAGTACACCGCCGGTACCGCTGGCCTCGGTCTGTACATCACCCGCCGTGTTGCTGAAGCCCATGGTGGTCACCTTCTCTACGAACGCCAAACCCTCCCCCTGCCCAGTTCCGACACATCCGCAACCCTGCCCTCACCTGCAGCGGGTCATACCGCTCTGTTCATCGTTCTCCCGGAGGTTTTGCCATGAGACTAGTAATTGCCGACGACCATCCCCTGTTCCGCATGGGCCTCAAATACGCCCTGATTCAGCAGGGATTCGACGTGGTGGCCGAAGCGGCTGACGGCGTCAGTGCCCTGGAAGCCTGCCGCCGCCTGGTGCCCGACGCGGCACTGCTGGACGTCAAGATGCCGGGGATGACGGGCATTGAGGTCTGTGAGAAGCTGCGCCTGACTCATCCGGAAGTCGTAGGCGTGCTGATCACGACCTTCTCCGAGCCCGCTATCGTCCAGGCGGCCCGCAGCGCCGGGGCACGCGGGTACGTCAGCAAGGAGACGGATCCGGAAAGTCTGGCCCGTCAGGTCCGCGACATTGTCATGCACCCGGAAATCGATCGCCTGCCTCATGTGGATGTCCCCCGTCTGACTCCCCGCGAATCCGAGGTCCTGCCGTTACTGGCTTTGGGATACAGCAACAAGGAAATTGCCAAGAACCTGGGCGTGAGCCCAGATACGGTCAAAGACCACCTCGCACGCCTGTATTCCAAGCTTGATGCCGGTGACCGCACCGAGGCAGTCAGCCGCGCACGCAGTATCGGATTGCTGAGCTAAGGGCAATGGGAACCAGCACCGGGAGGCACCAACCTCCCGGTGAACCTTTGTAATCACCAACCAGGTGCGGAGCGAACCTGAGCTTTGGGGAATTGAAAGAACACGGTGATGTCTGCATATCGTCGTGACCGGAGGATAAGATTCAGGACGCAATCACTCGTGTTTCCGACGACCATTGAGACTCCAAAATCCGGCAGGTAACCGTTGAGCTCAAAGGCGACGATCTTATCATCCAGATTGCCTGGTCGAATCGCGTACTGACGACTTGTCGCTTCGCTAAACCTCAGGCCTGTGGTTTACAGCTCGAGTAGTCGCATAGACCGCACATCCACCACGATGCGGAGGAGGCACATCATGTCCTTTCTCTGGGACAGCATTCCAGCAGCACCATCGAAGTCCTCAACATTTCCGGCACTTCACAGGTGGAATCACAAGGTCTCAAACTGTTCATGGTTATTCTATTTGTAAGGGTTCCCTGAGTGCAGCTGGTTCGTTGAGGCCGGTCTTTGGAAGGTCCACCAGATAAACGGCAACGGGTACTGAAAACTTACCGAGACATAAGCCATGGATCTGAGGAGTTCTGATGCCTGCAGGTCTGAGGGCCCAAAAATGCTCCTGAGCCCGGTAGAACGTACGACGAATCTTTTCACAAGCTAAACTATGGTGGACTTGGAATCTTAGCATGCTCGTCCCATTTTTTTATTGTCCTGCCGAACTTAATACTTAAAAAATTCACTGGTATCAAAGAATTGTCATCGAAATATTACAACTGCAGCCCTTTAGTTTACTGGCCAGTCACTGAAGAAAGCACCGCCAACCTTCCTTCTTATATCTTTTTTATATTTTAAATTGAGTTAAGCGTTAAACTTATGACTGATCTTGAAGTTTGTAGAAGCGTTAAATCGCCAGGGCATTTCCTGGTTTTAATTAGCCGTTCAAGCAGGGTATTGTATCGAAATTAATATGTGCTTACTAGGATCAGGCAGCACGCAGGAGCCAAATATTTTTTCGGAAAATTTCTTCTAATTCGAAGACTTGGGCTGACTTCATGAGAAAAAGCTATTGAGTTTCTTCATTCATCAGCGTCCTCCCTTAATATTGAGAAATTTCGTGACAAACAACCTCATGGCCTCTGGTATTGGTAGCTAAACTTATGACTCCTGTGCTTGTTCCCCAAGAAGTACCAACCCCGCAGCCTGAGGAAGGATTGCTGCTTAGGCTGGTTGCTGCAAGGACTAAGCAGGAAGTACTTCATCAGCTCCTGGAAGGCATACCCGGTCTCCGTGGTCTCACTTTATGGGGCGAGGACGGCACAAGCCTTATTGCATGGGCCGGTGAGCGCCAGGAGCAGAACGGTGAGCGCCTGCCCCTTTCAGAAGATCCGGAATACTGGCTGAGCTCAGAACCCGTTATCAAATTTCCACCTGAGATTCTGGCGGTCGCGGAACTCCGACTTCTTTATCTTGATGCTCAGGACACAAGTGTCCGTCTGGGAAATAAACTCGCCACGCTGACCGCCGCAGCCAAGACGGACGCGCTGACCGGATTACCCAACCGCCACGCACTTGAAGCAGACCTGAAACGCCTTGATGCTTCGAATAACGCGTTTGCAGTGGTGTTCATTGACCTCGACGGCTTCAAGGCGATCAATGACCGGTATGGTCACGCCCTGGGAGACTCCTTGCTGAAGGGATACGGACTCTGGCTCTCCCGGGTCACCGGGCCGTGGGGTCGGGTCTACCGGATGGGGGGAGACGAATACCTCCTGCTGATGACAGACTTTCCAGGATCACCAGAAACGTTTCAGGAGTGGGCCCATGAAAGGCTTCAGATTCCTTTTGTCGATGGTGTCAGCGCAAGTATCGGTATAGCGTGGCGTCACGAAAACAGTTCAATCAGCGAGGTTATGCGGCTGGCCGACCAGCGCATGTATCAGGCCAAATCCGAACGATCTGGGCTTCCGCCCTCACGGCGTACAGACCGGCGAACCACCTATAAAATACCTACGCAGAGCAGTTAAGCCGAAAAACCCCACGCAAGAGAGAATCAGGACAGGCGTACCTTGGCTCCTGACACAATATCTACCCTTTGAGTGACTTTGAAGGCTTAAAAGCGGAGAGTTCTGGCTGCAATTCATAGGGAAAAGCCCTTCAGACGTACGCACATACTTAGCCCGGGATGACCGGTTTACCCGCTGATACCTGTACCTTCAGAGGATGAGCGGTCCTTTTACCCTGTCCCAGCGTGCCCTGAGCCTGAAGCCATCGGCAACTGTCGCCGTCACGAGTCGTGCGCTGGAACTGCGCCGGGCAGGCGTAGATGTCATCAGCATGAGTGTCGGGGAACCAGATTTCGATACGCCTGAGCACATCAAGGCAGCCGCTATTCATGCCATCCGGAGCGGGCAGACGAAGTACACCCCTGTCAGTGGAATTCCGGAGCTTCGTGAGGCCATCAGCGACAAGTTCAGGCGCGAAAACGGACTCGACTACGCCCCGGACGCCGTTACGGTCACGAGCGGTGGCAAACAGGCTCTGTTCAACGCCTTTTTCGCGCTGCTCAACCCTGGAGATGAGGTCCTGATCCCTGCACCCTATTGGGTCAGCTACCCGGAGATCGTCGCCCTGACCGGCGCGGTGCCGGTGCCGGTGCAGACGTCACCGGACAGTGGCTTCCTGCTGGATCCCGAAGCACTGGAGGCGTGCGTCACCTCCCGCACGCGAATGATTGTTCTGAACAGTCCCGGCAACCCGACCGGCGCCGTTTTCCCGCCAGAGGTCTTGCAGGCCGTGGCCCGGATTGCCCAGCGTCACAACCTGATCATCGTGTCCGACGAGATGTACGAGCATCTGGTTTACGATGCCGAGCAGGTAAGCATCGGCCGCTATGCTCCGGAGCACACCCTGACGGTCAACGGGGCCAGCAAGGCTTATGCCATGACCGGCTGGCGCATCGGCTATGCGGGGGGTCCAAAAACAGTTATTGCTGCCATGAATGCCCTGCAGTCTCAAAGCACTAGCAATGCCAGCAGTGTCAGTCAGGCTGCTGCGCTGGCCGCCCTGGTTGAGCATGAACTGACCAGGAAGTTCGTCGACGGTGCCCTGCTGGCCTACCGCCAACGACGCGACGTGATCGTCGCGGGCCTTATTGACCTGGGGCTGCAGACGCCCACCCCGCAGGGAGCTTTCTACGTAATGGCCAACACCACATCCATTCACGCTGATGAACTGGAAGCCGCCCGCATCATCCTGGATCAGGCCAGGGTCGCAGTGGTCCCCGGTACCGACTTCTCGGCGCCGGGCCAGGTCCGCCTGAGCTACGCCACCAGTCTGGAGAACATCCATGAAGTGCTGCGCCGCCTGCGCACCCTGACGCGCCCCTAAAGATCTCAGCACGTACAGCAGAACTTCATCAAACCGGTCATTCTCAGGTGCTGCCGCTTACGTGCAGAGTGTAGCGTTCAGCGTGAAATCATAGAAGTCCAGGTGCTCTGTCACGGTTCCAGATTGAACTGGAGAACATGTTCCTGTTTCACCTTATTGTCCGGCGTGAGCACGTCCGCCAGCTCTTGCCGCCCAGGCTATGAAGCCGGCTCCCGTGAGGTTCCCGACGAAAACATGTCGGAACTACCGCTTAGTCTCATGCCCTGGGCGCTGCCCCCACATTACGCTCGCTATGAGCGGTGCCCTGCGCCACTTACAGCCCGCAGGCATCTGTGTTCCCTGCTGACTGACAGGGGCAACCCGGAACCTCAGCTCCTGTATGGGCGTACTCTGGAGCGTATGACGAATATGCAACCCGGCAGTGACGGTACGTACAGCCTCCGAGAATTTCTGGCCCAGACCGCCGAACGTGACAACCCCGGCGAGGTGTTTGAGCTCGAAAGCAGCAAGATGCTCGAGGTCAAGGTCAATGGCCGCATCTGGAGCAAACTTGGCGCCATGGTGGCCTACAAGGGCAACCTGAGCTTCAAGCGTGAGGGCACCCTGGAAGGCGGTCTGATGAAGGCCCTCAAGCGCGCCGTGAGTCAGGAAATGAGCCCGCTGGCCAAGATCGAGGGCCGTGGCGTGGCCTATCTGGCCGACCAGGGCAAGGAGGTGCAGATTCTGCGTCTGGCCGGTGACAGCCTCAACGTCAACGGCAATGACCTGCTGGCCTTTGAGGACAGCGTGAAGTACGACATCACCATGCAGCGCCGCGCGGCGGGAATGGCAGCAGGTGGCCTGTTCAGCGTGCGCGTCCAGGGTAACGGTCTGGTGGCCATCCTGAGCCACGGCAAACCCCTGACCCTGCGCGTGACGCCGAACGAGCCTGTCTTTACCGACCCCAACGCCACCATTGCCTGGAGCGGCAACCTGCAGCCTCAGCTCCGCATGGACGCCTCGCTGCGCAGCATGTTCGGCCGGGGCGGCGGCGAGACCTATCAGATGGTTTTCCAGGGTGACGGTTTCGTGGTGGTGCAGCCCTACGAGGAGTTCGAGCAGGGCCTGGGCGGGGACAGCGACGGTCACGGCGGCGGCATTGGCCGCACCATCGGCGATATCTTCGACTGAACGGTTACCGGACACCGATTGACGGGGCGCAGCATGGGACGTGCTGCGTCCCGCTGCATGTGCCAGCACCAGTCAGGCTCTACACTCGGCCTCAATGAGTCTGGTTGTAATGGCAACGGGAGGCACCGGCGGGCATATCTATCCGGCGGTGGCAACAGCGAGGGAGCTGAACGCACGGGGACACGAGACGCTGCTGCTCGGCCAGCGCGGCGGCATGGAAGAACGGGTGGCCGCCGAGCAGGGTCTGTCCTTCGAGGGTGTGGACGCTGGAAAGCTGGCCCGCAGTGGGCAGGGCCGCCCCGACCCGCGCGAACTGTTCCGGGCAGTCCGTGGCGTGGTCGAGGCACGGCGGGTGCTACAGGCCCGGCGCCCGGCCCTCGTGGTCGGATACGGCGGCTTTGCCAGCCTGCCCGGCGTCCTGGCAGCGCAGAGCCTGGGAATTGCCACGGTGCTGCACGAGCAGAATGCCCGGCTGGGCCTCACCCAGCGCGTAGCGGTCGGCCGCGCCCGGGCTGTAGGCACCGCCTATGAGCAGGTGCTTGGCCTTCCAGCAGGCGAGGGCACGCTGGTCGGCATGCCAGTCCGTGAAGAGCGGCTTTCGCGTGAGGAAGCCCAGCGGCGCCTGGGGCTGCACTCCGGACCGCTCACTGTTTTTGTGATGGGCGGCTCACAGGGATCGTTGTTCCTGAACAATAGTGTGCCTGACACGCTGCGCAACATTCTTGGCAAGGAGGGCCTGCTGAGTGGCCTGGGCAGCGAGGCTGGGCAGATCGATCTGGATTTCACCCACCCACGTGCTGGCGGCGCTGCGGTGCAGGTGCTGCACTCGACGGGTCCACGCTGGCTGGCCGACGTGGCCCCCCGCGTGCACGATCTGGAGTGGTATCACGCAGTCGGGTATGTGGACACCGTGGCGGCCTGGGCCGCGGCTGATCTGGCCATCACCCGCGCCGGGACCGGCACGCTGGCCGAAGCTGCCTTTCATGGCGTTCCCCTGGTGATGGTGCCTCTTCCGGAATCGTCGGAAAATCATCAGTATCACAACGCCCTGAGTGTCCAGCAGGCGGGCGCCGGACGCGTGGTAGAGCAGAAGAACGTTCAGGAGGCGCTGGGGGCAGCGGTGTTAGAGTGTGCCGAGCCGGGCACCCGCATGGCTATGCGCGATGCGGCACTGGCGCGTGCCCAGATAGGGGCTGCCGCGCGTTTTGCGGACCTCATCGAGCAGCACCTGCCCCGCTCCTGACCTCCCCATGACTGACTCCCCCACCAACCTGACCGACTCCCACGAGGCCACCATGTCCGGTGCATCTGGGACCTCCCAATCCGCTGCGGCGGCGGTGACTGGACCGTCGTCCTCCACCCAGGGCGACCCCTCCCTGCATTACCACCTGATGGGTGTGGGCGGCATTGGCATGAGTGCCTTTGCACGCCTGCTCCAGGCCCGGGGATACCAGGTCAGCGGGTGCGACGAGACCGCTTCTGACCTGACCCGGCAACTGGAGCGCGAAGGCATTTCAGTTGCGCTGGGTCATGACGCTGCGCACATGGCAGACGTGGACGTGCTGGTCGCGTCCGAGGCCGTCCCAAAAAGCCATCCCGAGCTGGTTGCCGCGCGCGAAGCCGGGGTGCAGGTGCGCCCCCGAATGGGTCTGCTCGACGAACTGCTGCGGGCTGGCCCCAGTGTGGGGGTCATCGGCACGCACGGCAAGACCACCACCACCAGCATGATTGCGGTGGCCCTGCAGGGCGCTGGCCTGGATCCTTCGGCCTTTGTCGGCGGCATTGTTCCTGAATTTGCCAGCAATGCCAGGATTGGCAGCGGGCCATTTGTGGCCGAGGTGGACGAGTCCGACCGGGCCTTTGCAGAACTCGGCTGTGAGACCGCAGTGTTCACCAATGCCGAGGACGATCATGTGGGAGGCAATCAGGCCACCTACTGGGAAACAGTTGAGGAGCAGCACGCTGGCTTCGCGCGCTTCGTAAGTCAGTCAGACCGCGTGCTTTTCTGTGCGGACTGGCCAGGTCTTGAAACCCTCTGCGAAGGTGCCGCTGAGCGCCTCACGTACGGTCAGGCCGAGGGAGCCGATTACCGGGCGGTGAACTTGCACCCCGACGCCGAAGGCACGTCGTTTACCGTGCATTGGCGCGGGGAGGAGCTGGGTCAGGCCCGCGTGGGGCTACCGGGAGTGCACAACGTCCTGAACGCCCTGGCCGCCCTGGCTGTGGCTCATCTGTACGGAGGCAACTTTACGCAGGCCGCAGGCGCTCTGGCCAGCTTTGGTGGCCCTGGCCGCCGCTGGCAGCGCATCGGTGAATTGAACGGCGCCCTGATTATCGACGACTATGCCCATAACGCCACCAAGGTCGCAGCGGCGGTGCAGGCTGCGCGGCAGACTGGCCGGCGGGTTCGGGTCGTGTTCCAGCCTCACCGGTATCTGCGGACCCAGCAGAGCTGGCCCCGGCTGGCTGACGCCCTGATGGACGCCGATGAGGTGCTGCTGCTGGATATCGCGGCCGCGTCCGAAGCTCCCATCGAAGGCATTCACGCCACCCTGATCTCCACGCGGATGACCGAGCAGGGCCACACGGGCGTCCATTACCTGCCGGACCGTGCAGACGTGTTGCAGCTCCTGCGAGACACCGCTGCGCCAGGAGACATCATCGTCACCATGGGTGCTGGTGACGTCTGGAAGCTCTCGCGGGAACTTGCCGGGGTAGCGCTATGAGCGCCGTGTCACCCAGCCGGACGGGCGCCCGGGTCGAGCGGCAACCCCTCTCGCGCTACACCACCCTCGGCGTCGGCGGACCGGCGGAGGTCTGGTTCGCAGGTGACCACGCACAGCTGGCCGAGGCCATGGAGGCTCCCTACCGCATCCTGGGGGGCGGCAGCAATCTGGTCATCTCAGACCAGGGTGTGCCTGAACGGGTGATCCGGCTGGTGGGCCCATTGGCCGAACGGGACCTGGACCCAGACCCACTTCTGAGCACAGATGATGAGATCGTGACCGGCTGGGTCGGGGGCGGCGTCCCGCTGCCCGGTCTGGTGCGCACGCTGCAGAAATCAGGCCTTTCCAACCTGGAGGGCACGGTCGGAATTCCTGCGCAAGTCGGCGGCGCCGTGTGGATGAATGCCGGCACCCGATACGGCGAGATGTTCGACGGCCTGCACACCATCGAGATCGTCACGCCCCAGGGTACCCGTCAGGTCTCGCCCGACGAGCTGCAGTGGGGGTACCGCAACAGCGGCATCCCACGCGGCCACGTGGTCTCAAGGGTGCGCCTCAAGCTGCGCCGCAGCACGCCGCAGGCAGTGCTGGAAAAAATGGACGCAGCCGATCAGGCGCGCAAAGGACAGCCCAAGATGAAGACCCCGGGATGTGCTTTCAAGAACCCCGGTGGGGTGAGCGCCGGCAAACTGATCGACGAGGCTGGGCTCAAGGGCACCCGCATCGGGGACGCGATGATCGCGCCGGAGCATGCCAACTTCATCGTCAATCTGGGAGGAGCCACCGCCGCAGACGTGCACGCGCTGCTTGACGTGATCCGGGCGCGGGTGGGCATCCCCATGGAACTGGAATACGAGCTCTGGCCGGAGCAGCTGTGAGATGTCCATGGCTCTGAAGAGGTTCGCGTGACCGTGCCCCCCCCAGACAGGTCGAGTGGACGCCGGGGTAACCGCCGTAAGCCGTCCTCCTCTGATCCCGCAGCTCAAGCAGAAGGTCCCTCCCCAACAGACCAGGAGACTGGACCAGCCGCCTCTCCTCCAGACCACGCTCCTTCTCGCACACGTCGCCGGCGGCTCCCCTGGGCCCTGATCCTGGGTGGACTGACGCTGGCCGGGGCCCTGGTCGCCTCCTGGGTGCTGCTCCCGATCCGGCAGGTCACCGTAGGCGGCAACGAGCGCCTGAAAGCTGCGCAGATCCGCCAGCTGGCGGGCGCCACACCAGAGTTTGGCTGGCTGTATTACGGCTCATGGCGTGCGCGGGGCCTGCTGAACAGTCCCTGGATACAGTCGGCAGTGGTTACCCGGCGCTTCCCGGACCAGGTAACGATTCAGGTCACCGAACGTCAGCCCGTCGCTCTCTGGAAGCGCACCGACAGAGAAACCGTGATGGTCGCGGCAGATGGCACAGTATTGCCTCAGGCCGGGGCTCCAGCCACGTTACCGGTCATCCAGGGGTGGGGCCCGACGCGGCTCCCGGATGCCCTGACGGTGCTGCGGGCACTCGGCCAGTACAATGTGAAATCGGTTATGTATTCGCCGTCTGGCTTCAAGGTGAAACTCGCGGCCGGATCAGTGTGGAGTGGCGACGTGCAGGCCCTCCTGAAGTATGCTGGGAGCATTAGCATGTACCCAGACAAAAACATCAACATCTACCCTTGGGGGGTGAGCGTCCAGGAATGAAAGACAATCCGATCATCGTGGGCCTGGACATCGGCACTACCAAAATCACTACCGTGATCGGCGAACTCGCCGAAGGCGGTGGTGTCGATATCATCGGCGAAGGAACCGTCCACAGCGAAGGTATGAAGCGCGGAAGCGTCGTCAACCTGGAACGGGCAACACACGCCATCCGTCAGTCGATTGCCGCTGCCGAGCGCGTCAGCGGCGTTCAGGTCGACTCGGTGTATGTCACCGTTGCCGGCAACCATGCCAAGGCCATCACCAGCCACGGCCTGGCCGCCATCCGCCGCAATCAGGAAATCAACGTTTCAGATGTGGACCGCGCGATCGAGAACGCCCGCGCGGTTCCGCTTGATCCCAATCTCGAAATTATCCACACCCTGCCGCAGGAGTATGTCGTCGACGGCCAGGAAGGCATCAAGAGTCCAGTGGGCATGCACGGCGTACGTCTGGAAGTGGACGTACACATCGTGGCCGGCACTGCTGGACCGCTGCTTAACCTGCGCCGGTGTGTGCAGGAAGCCGGCGTACAGGTCGAAGGCTTTGTCCTGCACGCCCTGGCGTCCGGACTGGCCACGCTGGAAGCCGCCGAGCAGTCTCAGACTGTGATCGTGGTGGATATGGGCGGCGGTACCACCGATATCGGCGTGTTCAAGCGTGGGAACCTGGCCCATAGCGCCAGCATTCCTATCGGCGGAGAGCACGTCACGGCCGACCTGGCCCAGATCCTCAAGATCCCCATGGAGGAAGCCGAGAACGTCAAGCGCAAGTATGGCGCGGCTATCCCCGAACTGGCCGACCAGGATCTGACGCTGGAAATTACCACCGCATCGGGCAGCACCCATGCCATCAGTGCGTTCGAACTCTCGCGGATCATCAAGCCGCGCCTCTCGGAAATTTTCAGCCTGATCCGTGACGAAATCGACCACACGCTGGGGCCGGTCGAACTGGTCGCCCAGGGTGTGGTGCTGACCGGTGGCGCCGCGCTGCTGAGAGGGACCAGTGATCTGGCGCGTGACCGGTTCCGCCTGCCTGTGCGCCTGGGTCGTCCGCGTGGGATCGGCGGCTTGACAGATATCGTCCACGGTCCTACCCACGCGGCCAGTGTGGGGCTGGTGCTGTACGGCATCGGCGAGGACGGCAAGGTGCCGCATATCGTCTTCCAGGACGAGCCTCTCAGTGCACCTCAAGTAGACCTGCCGGCTCCTCTGCCTGCGACCCCACCCGCGCCCGCACCTGCCACGTCAGCGCCGAAGAAGGAAGGCGTGAGTCTGGTAGACCGCCTTCGTAACGCCTTCAAGGACTGGATGTAATGTCCTGACCGCACAGCCCCTGGTTCCCTGGCCAGGGGCTTTCACATTCGGCCGGGTGACACGGCAGCAGGCAGTTCGGTAGGTAGGGTATCGTGCGCTAAACTACCCAAAGTTGAAATCCGGCGGGTTCCCTTTCCAGGGTGCCCCTGTGACGAAGGAGACATGATGCAAGCGGCCAGAATTCGCGTGATTGGCTTGGGCGGAGCCGGCAATAATGCCGTGAACCGAATGATTGAATCGGGACTCGAAGGCGTAGAGTTCATTGCCGGGAATACGGACGCTCAGGTGCTCGCCAAGAGCCACGCCGAGATCCGCATTCAACTGGGAGACCGGCTGACCCGTGGTCTGGGCGCTGGCGCTGACCCGGAAGTGGGCGAGAAAGCTGCCCTGGAAGACCGTGAACGCATCAAGGAATACCTTGATGGCACCGACATGCTGTTCATTACGGCCGGCATGGGCGGTGGCACCGGCACCGGCAGCGCGCCGGTGGTGGCCGAGATTGCCCGTGAGATGGGCATTCTGACGGTCGCCATTGTCACCCGCCCCTTCAAGTTCGAGGGGCCCAAGCGTCTGCGCGTGGCCGAGGAAGGCATCAGCAAGCTCGCAGAGCGGGTTGACGGCATGATCGTGGTGAACAACGAGAAGCTCCTGACCGCAGTGGACAAGAAGGTCTCGTTCCGCGAGGCCTTCCTGATTGCCGACCGGGTGTTGTACTACGGCGTGAAGGGCATCAGCGATGTCATCAACGTCGAAGGCATGATCAACCTCGACTTTGCCGACGTACGCAACCTGCTGGCCAACAGCGGCACTGTCCTGATGGGCATCGGCGCCGGGCGTGGAGAGAAGGTTGCGGAAGAAGCAGCCATGAGTGCCATCCACAGCCCGCTGCTGGAGCGCGGTATCGAAGGGGCGCGGCGCATTCTGGTCAACGTGACCGGCAGCTACGACCTGAGCATGACCGATGCCAACGAGATCGTCGAGAAGATCCGTGAAGCCACCGGCTTCGAGGAGCCGGACATTCTGTTCGGTATCACGCCTGACGAAGCGGCGGGTGACGAGGTCCGCGTCACAGTGATCGCTACGGGCTTCAACGACACGCCCGTAAGCATCGCCAGCGGCATCGGTGGCCGGGGCAGCAGCCTGGAGACCATCGTGACTGCCAAGCGGGGCAGCAGCAGCAGCTACGATCCCAAGGACTACGACATTCCAGCATTCCTGAGGAATATCGACTGAGGAGCAGACACAACCGGGAAGGCGGCCACGTACTCAGTCGTGGCCGCCTTCCTGTTTAAGCTGAGTTGTGAGGAGCAACAGGCCTTCACCATGTCCGCGATTTGGATTGAGATGTTCGATCAGAATGTAAAAAGGCTCGTTGCGTAATCTGGCCCTTCCTATCACCTGGTGATGGGAACGATGCATAGACGTGACAGTTGCCGGCAGAACTTGTCCCTTCATTCTGTACTGCGTTGTCGCACCAGCCACACTGGCTCCCCGACCCGCCATCTCAACTCTGGAGGATCCATGCACCGCACCCCCCTGACCCTTATGCTGCTGAGCGCCCTGACCCTCGGCAGCGCCAATGCCCTGACCACCGTCAAAATCGCCAGCCTTGCTCCGCTTTCCGGCGGCCAGAGTGCCATCGGAATGCAGGCGCGCAACGGCATTCAACTGGCGGTCGCCGAGTACAAGCCTCAGTTCAGGAAGCTCGGCTTTGACCTGCAGTTCGTACCCTTCGACGATCAGGCCGATCCGGCGACCGGCACCGCAGCCGCGCGTAAGATCGCTGCTGACAGGCAGATCCTGGCTGTTGTGGGTGCCATGAACAGCGGCGTCACCATCCCCGCCAGCGCCGCCCTGCAGGCCAGCCGCGTGGCGTTGGTCAGCCCGGCCAGTACAGCCAACAACGTCACCGACCGCGGCCTGAGCAACATGAACCGCATCGTGCCCCGTGACGACGCGCAGGGCCCAGCTGGTGCCCAGTTCCTGAAGACCAACCTGAAAGCCAGGAAGGTCTACATCCTGAATGACAAGACCGCCTACGGCGAAGGCCTGGCCAAGGAAGTCGAAAAGACCCTCAAGGCCAGCGGCGTGAGTGTGATCACCAACGAAGGCACCGAGGAGAAGAGTGACTTCTCCAGCATTGTCGCCAAGATCCGGCTTCAGAAGCCCGATGCCATCTACTTTGGCGGCATCTACAACCAGGTCGGCGTGTTTCTGAAGCAGTTGCGTGAATCCGGTGTCACTGTCCCAGTTGTCGGTGGAGACGGCCTGGACAGCCAGGACCTTCTCAAGATCGCCGGCAAGGGCGCGCAGAACGTATTCTTCACGACCGGTGCGGCACCGGTCGAGGCACTGCCTGCCGCCAAAGCCTTTGCAGCGGCCTATCAGAAAACCTTCAGGCAGCCAGCTCAAGGATTCGCCGTCTTCGGCTATGACGCCGCCAAGGTGACCCTGCAGGGCATCCTGAATGCGGCCCGCAGCAACGGCAACAAGCTGCCCAGCCGTACCCAGGTCGAGCAGGCTGTCCGCAAAGGCACCTTCAAGGGCCTGCTGTCCGGTACCACCAGCTTCAACAGCGTCGGTGACCGCAAGGCAGCCACCCTGTACGTGATGAAGGTGGGCGACGGCAAGATCAGGCTCAGCACCTCCGTTCCTGTCAAGCCACCCAAAAGCTGAGTACCGGATCAGTAGAGAGGAGAAGGGCTCCGGCATATCAGTGCCGGGGCCCTTTTCCTCTCTGTACGCGGCTCGAGCCGCCTTCCTCGCGTTGACCCCTGGACGATCTAGATGCTGAGGGTCATGGCGCAGCGGTACAGGTCGCGGCTCACGTCCTTGCGCTTTTCCCAGGTCTCATGCAGGGGCGTGTAGATCACGCCGCTGGCCCCACGGCCCACCATGACGCCTTTGCGGCCTTCCATCAGGGCATAGACGGCGGCCTCACCCAGCCGGCTGGCCAGAATACGGTCACTCGATACCGGTGATCCGCCTCGCTGGATATGTCCCAGGATGCTGACCCGGGTTTCCAGGCCGGTACCGGCCTCGATGGCGTCCGCCACGCCCTGCGCGCCGCCCTCGTACCCTTCGGCCACGATGATGATGCTGCCGCGTTTTCCCTTGGCTACGCTGTCTTTGACGATCTCTACAACACCCGCGACCGGCTTGTGGTCCTCAGGAATAAACACCTCTTCGGCGCCCCCGGCCACGGCGACATCCAGCGCAATATGCCCGGCGTGCCGGCCCATGACTTCGATCACAAAAATCCGCTCATGAGAGGCTCCGGTATCGCGCAGTTTGTCCACGGCGTCCAGCGCCGTTTCCACAGCTGTGAAATAGCCGATGGTGTGGTCGGTCCCGTAAAGGTCGTTATCGATGGTTCCTGGTATGCCGATGACCGGAATACCGTGCTCTTCCTGCAGGTAGTGGCCGCCGTGAAAGCTGCCGTCGCCACCAATCACGATCAGCCCGTCCACGCCCCAGTCCCGCAGCACCTGGGCCCCGCGGGCACGGCCCTCCGGCGTGCGCCAGGTCCGGCTGCGCGCCGTCAGCAGAATGGTGCCGCCACGCTGAATGATGTTGGCCACGTCGCGCGCTCCCATCACCACAAGTTCACCGCGGTGCAGACCGGAAAATCCGCGGCGAACGCCGATCATCTCGATGCCCTGCTGGGTACCGGTACGCACCACGGCGCGAATAGCGGCATTCATGCCGGGAGCGTCGCCGCCGCTCGTCAGTACAGCAAGCCGGCGTACTCCGGCAGGGTTTGGGCGGGCGGTCGTCGCAGGAACAGCTGTAGGGTTGGGGGATGTCGGATGATCTGTCATGGTGACACTCTCTTTTCAGGGATGAGGTAACGACGGAAAAACAGCACGCCACTCTCCGGGGGCAACAGTCAGTTCTGGGTGGCCTGCAGCGCCAGGGCGTAAGCGTCATTCTTACGCAAACCCTGCGCGGTGAGGCGGTCACGTATATCCCTGACCCCCAGTCCCGCCTGAGCCCATTCCCGTGCCAGCTGGGCAGGGTCCGTCACAGGCTGCGATGGATCAGGCTCACCTTCGGGCCTGCCCTCAACAACGACGACCAGTTCTCCCTTGACCGGGCCAGAAAAATGCTGAGCCAGGTCCTGCAGGGACCCGCGGCGGGTTTCCTCGAAACGCTTGGACAATTCGCGGGTCACGCTGGCCGGCCGCAGAGGTCCGCAGGCTGCCGCCAGATCCGTCAGCGTGGCCAGCAGGCGGTGAGGGCTTTCATACAGCACGCTGGTCTCTGCACGGGCCGCGATCAGGGCAAGGCGTGATTTTCGTTCGCGGCCTGACCGCGGCAGAAAGCCTTCAAAGGTGAACCGGGCACCGGGCAATCCCGAAAGCACCAGCGCGGGAACAAACGCCGTGGCTCCTGGCAGCACCTCCACTGGAATGTCAGCGTCCAGGGCGGCACGCACCAGTTCGGCGCCCGGGTCGCTGATTCCCGGAGTCCCGGCGTCACTGACGTAAGCCAGCCGCGCATGACGCTCCAGAACCTGAGGTGCGCGGTGCATGGTGTGGGCGTCAAGCCGCACCAGGGGCCGGCGGATGCCCAGGAAAGCCATCAGGGCGCCGGTCCGCCGGGTGTCCTCACACGCCACCGCATCGGCAGCACGGAGAACGTTCAGGGCGCGCAGGGTGATGTCACCCAGATTGCCGACAGGTGTGGGCACCAGCCAAACGCGGGGACCTTCCGGGATGGGAGACATGGTCCCTGGCAGGTCCAGAGCGGTCACCCCCGGAGTGCCCGGCTCCTCACCGGACTCCGCCGTTTCAGGCCACTCCAGCTCAGGCAGGTCGGCACCGGGCTCACTGCCTGCAGATTCAGTCATGGTCTCCGGGCGCCTGACTGCCGTCCAGACCTGCTTCCATGGCTAGACCGGGCGTAGGCTTGAGCCGGACCCTGATCTTGCGGGGACGCTTGAGCACACTGGTAATTCTGGCCCGCAGCAGTTCTCCCTCGCCCACGGTCACAGTGACCACCGTGCCTTCCGGAAGCCGTGCACCGATCACCACGACCACGCCATTTTCCACGATGCCCTTGTATGCCCTCATGCTTCCCTCCCCTGCGCGCGGCGCTGCCGACGCTCGGCGCGTGACAGTGCCTCGTGCAGCGCAACAATTTCTGACTCGCGTGCGCCACCCAGCCGCGAGTAGCGGTCAATCACCTCGGCTGCTTCCCGCCGCCTGCCCTGGCGCAGCAGCATAGCCCCCAGGTGCTCTCCGCGTACGAAATATGAACGGGGATTGTCCGGGTCGGCGCGGACCTGTGCGCGGGCAGCCTCCAGCTGCTCAAGCTGATGGCGGTGATGGCGCACCTGCCAGCGCACCAGGTAGGCAGTGGACGTAAAGGTCAGCAGCGCACCCAGTGTGGTGGCCATAATGGCCTCTGGCACGCCGACCTGAACTCCCAGCCGCACCGTCAGCGGAAAGCAGAAGGAGAGCACTACCAGCACTGCCAGAGTGGCCGCGTAATTCAAAAGCACCTCCAGCAGGCTGCGCCGCAGCCCAGGGCCGGGCACCAGATGCAGGTGGCAGTCTTCATACGACACAGTTTAGCGGTGGGGCAGCTCCGGGTGGGACAGGGCTTCATATAGCATCTGTATGTGCGGCTGCACCTGATCACCGTGGGAGAACCCAAACTGACCTATGCCCGGCTGGGCTGGGAGGAATACGAAAAACGGCTGCGGCGCTACCACAAGCTGCAGGTCACCCGTGTCTCGGGCCGCACACAGGCCCAGGAAAGCGAGGCGGTACGCCGTGCGGCGGGAAAAGCGCCACTGGTGCTGCTTGATCCGCGTGGCCGGCAGTTTTCGTCCCCGGACCTGAGTGCCTACCTGGACGCGCAGGCTGTCGGCGGAGTTGGGGAGCTGGCGTTTGCCATCGGCGGCCCGGACGGGCACACCGACGAACTGCGTTCTTCCGCTCATCTGCTGTGGGGCCTGGGACAGCTGACCCTGCCGCATGACCTGGCGATGGTGGTGCTTGTGGAAGCACTTTACCGCGCGTCGACCATCAGCGCTGGAGAGCCGTACCACCGCTGAAGGGCGAGTCGAGACGAGCTTTCCGGCGCGCAACGCTCGCCTATGCCCAGGGCGAAGAGTCAGAGGCTGTGGCGGCTGGCTAGAGTAAATGGCATGAGCAATAGCCCCCTGGTCTTCCCCGCCAAGCCCGCACCTACCGAGGAGTGGTTCCGGACGCCCGTTCTTCCTGGCCGGTTCATTACCCTGGAAGCTCTGCATGAGGAGCATGCCGAGGACCTTAGTTCTGGAGCCGACGCTGACACCCTGCGGTTTCTGGCGCGTGGTGGCCCGGAAGACGCCAGTGCCGAAGCCTGGGCCTCGTATATAACCCGCCTGAACGCTCTGCCGAACCGGGTCAATTTTGCTGTGCGCCTGAATGACAGCGGCAAGGTCGTGGGACGGATCAGCTACAGCGAGATCAGGGTGGCCGACCGCTGGGCCGAGATTGGCACCATGCTGCTGCCCGCCGCGCAGGGCACCGCCGTGAACCCGGAATCCAAACTCTTAATGATGACCCGGGCCTTTGAAGTGCTCGGCGCTGGCCGGGTGCAGTTCAAAGTAGACGTGCGCAACACGCGTAGCCTGCGTGCCATGGAAAAACTGGGGGCAGTACGTGAGGGCACGCTGCGGCAGTATCAGCTTCTCCCGGACGGACGTGCCCGCGACAGTGTGGTGTTCAGCGTGTTACAGGCCGAGTGGCCGGAGGTACGCGCGGGGCTGGAGGCCAGAGTGGCACAAATGATGAGGCGAGAATGAAGTTCATCATAAGAATGCCAGAATCCGGCTGGTAATCTGGAAAGGTGATACCTGTGAGCCGCGCCCTGATTGCCCTTGTGCCAGCCGCTCTCCTTGGAGTATCCGGCATGGCGGGCGCCCTGGTGGTGCCGCTCAGTGGCTGGACCCCAGTGAATGGAAACGCCCAGGAGTGGATCGATCCAGCAGGTGCGTGCGTGCTGCGCGAGGAACGCCACGGCCAGGCGTTTCCCGCTTTCCGGTCTATAGCCGAAGCCCGCACCTTTGCCGGAAAACTCCAGAACACCCTGATCCGCCGGGGCAGCGAACAGAGACTTACCGAAGTCGTGGCGCAGCCCGTGGACCGCGCAGGAGTCTGGAGTGTACTGGCGGCTTACAGCTTTGAAGCGGCAGGCGTGAAGTACCGCGTCTCGCAGCTGTACCTCAGCGATAAGGGAATTCTTCGTACCATCACGGGAAGCAGCGCCGAGCACGAGGCCAGCGCATGTGTGAACAGCATGCGCGACTTTATCCGTTATCTGGCGAACTGAGCCTTCATCCCCCAGGTCTAGGCCCGCTGAAATCAGAAGTCTCCCTGGACGCCAACCAGCATGTGCGGAGCACTCAGCACTACTCACCCCAGTACTGTCCTGAGGTGATCGTCACCGTGTCAGAAGGCTCAGCAATAGGGGTCACGGCGGTACGCATCAGACGTGGGGAAGCGGACCGGGCGCATCCACCGTCCGGCGGGGCGTGGTAACCTCGCCGATTGAGATGAGGCATGCATTCGTAGGTGCGACGCAGGTGGCCACACAGTGTTGATGGTCGCAGCGCTGCTGTCGTGGTTCCTGGTGGGCTTGTTTATTCGCGCTAGCAAGGCGCGCGGCTGGGGTCAGCCTGTGCGCAAGGACGGGCCTCAGACCCATCTGGTCAAGGAGGGCACGCCCACAGCGGGCGGCGTGGCGTTCGTGCTGGCGATGGCGCTGGTGTTCTTTCCGCTGTACCTGAGTGGCCACGCAGGTGGTGAGCGCGAACTGCTGATCATGCTCACGGCGCTGGCCATGGGTGTGGTGGGCGGCGTGGACGACTGGCTGAAAATTCAGTCGCGGATGCGTGGCCACGGCAAAAAGGAACTGCTTGCGCGCGAAAAGTTCCCGCTGCAGTTTCTGGTTGCGCTGGTCTTTGCATGGTTGGCGGCGCCGCTGGCCAGTCACGAACTGGTGCCCAGCCTGGGCCCGGTGATGGACGTGGTCCTGATCGCGCTGGTGATGGTTGGCAGCGTTAATGCCTTTAACTTCACTGACGGTCTGGACGGCCTGCTGGGCGGTGTGGCGATCATCGTATTGCTGCCACTGCTGGCCCTTTCGCCGGTTTCGGCGCTGCTGGTCGCCGTGCTGCTGGGCTTTTTGTGGTTCAACGCCCATCCGGCCCGGGTGTTCATGGGAGACATGGGCTCGCACGCCATCGGTGCGGTCGCAGCCGGGGCCTACATCCTGTACGCAGACGTCTGGCTGCTGCCCATTGCCGCGATTATTCCGGTGGTTGCCGTGCTGAGCGTGATGATTCAGGTGATCTCCTTTAAGACGCGCGGCAAACGCATCTTCCGCATGAGCCCTATTCAGCATCACTTCGAGCTGAGCGGCTGGCCGGAAACCCATGTCACCATCCGGTTCTGGGTGATCACAGCGGTAGCGACAGCGGCGGTGTGGTGGCTGTTGGGCGCCCGGCCCTGATCGCGGCTCCAGGGGTCCGGCGGGCGTGAGGTTCTCCTTACGCCCGCCGCCTTTTTGCGGAACCTCAGGCCCGCGGGCATAGAATCGTCGGTGTGCTCATCCCCGCTGTGCCTGATCTGGTCTCCCTGCTTGCCCGCCGTGCCCACCTGAGCGCTCAGGGCACGACCATCTACCGGGGCATTCACACCACTGAAACGGACGGTGTCTTTGCACTGGATGTTGCTGGGGACGCCGGGATTCTCAGTCTTTATCAGGACCTGAGCCCTCAGGAGGAAACCCAACTCGCGTCCAGTTGTGGTGAGGCGACCGGACTGGCGGGAATCTACCTCAAGCGGCGGCCGGTGGAGGCACGTCACGCAGCAAACGTGGCGCGCGAGTGGCTGTCACCCCCGGAACCGGTCTGGGGAGAATCCCGGCCCGAGGTGACCGGGCTGGAAGGCGGCGTACCCTTCGTGATCCGCCCTGGAGGGGACCTGAGCACTGGCCTGTTTACAGATGCCCGGCCAGCCCGCGAGTACGTCCGGGCGACCGCCCCAGCCCGGGTACTGAACACCTTTGCGTATACCTGCGGTTTTGGCCTGAACGCGGCGCTGGGCGGCGCTGAGACCATCAAAAACGTGGATCTGTCGCGCCGTGTCCTGAGCTGGGGTCAGGAAAACTATGCCCTGAGTGGTCTGAACGCCCCGGATACGGACTTTCTGTACGGGGACGTGTTCGAGTGGCTCTCCCGCCTCCACCGGCGCGGCGACCACTTTGACCTGGTCGTGCTGGACCCGCCGAGTTTCGCGCGCAGCAAGGCCGGCATCTGGCGGGCCGAGAAAGATTACGCACGTCTGGTTGCCCTGGCTGCCGCGGTGGTGGCTCCGGGCGGGCGGGTACTGGCCCTGCTGAATCACGCAGGAGTCAGCCCAGATGCGTTTGGACGCATGATTCACAGCGGGCTGAGTCAGACTGGCCGCTCCGGGGGCGTCTCTGCGCGCTTCACCGCCGGAGAAGATTATCCGGGTGCATGTCACCTGAAGGTTCAGGTCTGGACCCTGGACCAGTCAGGCGTCTGAGAGGTCGCCAGTTGGTACGCAGCAGACAGCTTCGTGCCTCGCCTCACTTCATTTTCTAAAGCGGCAGGTATGCTGTGGACATGACGCAAGCCACCCAAGCCGAGAACCAACAGGTGCTCGTTCCACTGACCACACCCGAAGAGGTCGACCAGTTCCTGACCGAATACCCACTAGCTGCGGTCTTTAAAGCCGGGACGTGCCACAAGACCATGCAGGGCTTTGGCGTGCTGGAAACCTTCCTGCAGCGTCACGAACTGCCGGTCGGTTTCATCCGCGTGGTGGACTGGCGTCCGGCCAGCAACCATGTGGCGCAGCGCACCGGCATCGTGCACCACAGCCCGCAGTTCATCCTGTTCCGGGACGGAGAGGTTCAGTTCGAGGTGAACAACTGGGACATTACCCCCGAGGCGCTGCGTCCGGTCTTCGATTCGCAGGTCCCCCAGCGCACGGGAAGCGCCGCCATTGCCACCGATGACAATGTGGAGCCCTACCGCCGCCTGATGCGTGATTTCGTGGACGGCCGCCTCAACGAATGGGCCTTTCAGGACCAGTACGTGACGATGTTCCGCGACGACGCCAGCCTGCGCAGTCAGCGCGAGTTCGAGCTGCTCTCACGTCTCTTCGGGGATCCGGACGCCTACCATGGTGGGCTGCACCAGTTGGGCGCCCCACAGGACCGTGGAGACCTGCGCGCCCGGGTACAGGCCCTGCTTCAGGAGCTTGGCTAAACACAACCAGATTTCGCAGCGCCGCCTTCCCAGACACGGGAAGGCGGCGTGACATTTTCGATGTATGTAAGCCAGCGGTAAGAGTAAAAAGAGTCAGATGAAGGTGCGATACATCAAGCCCGTGATTTCCTCACCTCCTCTTCACGACCCTGGACCTACCGACGCATGGCTGAAACTACACTTCTTTCCCCTTCCCTGAGCCGCTTCCCGATCCCGGCAGACCGCGCCGTGTACCGTGATCTGTCGACCGACCACTATCCCTGGACTGAAGTCAGTGCCGACTTCGAAGCCCGCCAGGACGAAGGCTTCAGCGGACTGCTGGATATCTGGCAGGGTGAACGCTGGGCACGTTTTGCACTGGTGCAGGGTGTAGCACGCTCCGGCTTTACTCAGGGTGGCCATGAGGTCGGCTGGGCAGCTGCGATGCAGGCCATGCCACGTGCACACGTCACGCTGTCTCGAATGGACAGTGTGATCTGTGACCTGATCTGGTCGCTGCGCGGCGCAGACACGCCGATTCCTCTGAAAGTCCCGTGGCCAGCGGCCCAGCATGAGCTGCAGCGGGTGCACTTTACCGGAGCGCTGGTTTCCCAGGGCAGCTGCAGCTACTGGAAAGGCGGGCAGCTGCTGGAAGGCACCTTGCCCCAGAGCGGGGCGGCGTGTCACATGATCTCGACGTACCGGTCCAACGACCGCGAAGGCACCCTGAACTTCTGGCAGGAGCTGCTGCGTACCGTAAACTCGCACGTTCCACTGGCCGAGCCCTGGCGACAGGCCACCCTGGCCCTGTCCGATGAGTACCCGTGTCTTGATCCCTTTGCACAAGAGGTCGTGTTGACCAACGGTATCCTGGAGGTCGAACCCGAACTGGAGTTGCAGGAACTGCGCCCCGCGCTGAGCGCGGTCCTGCTTCAGATGATGAACCGCGCAGGTGTACGCCTGGCAGATCTGCCGCTTGGTGCGCTGCGGCAGCGACCCGAGTGGGCTTCTGCCGAACTGGAGGTGAGTTGAGATGCCCGATGTCAGATGGCCCGAGGGGCTGACCGATCAGACACCGCTGCCTTACGGCCTGTGGAAGATCATGACCCATGTCGACGGTGTGCGCGATAGCGTTCAGGTTGCAAGAATGGCAGACGTCAGCGACGCTGATGTGCTGGCGGCAGTTCAGCAGTCGCAGCAGTGGATCGAGCGTGCCACGGCTCAGCAGCGGCCAGTATCGGCCGCCCTGGAAGCAGAACTCACCAAAATCCTGGTCAGTGTCGTTGGTCCGATGGCCACCCTGATGATGGACGATGCTATGGAGGATCTGGGCGAGGGAGCCACACTCACTGCAGTGCTTTCGGCCCTGGCCAACGAACTGGACCCCAGTCAGATGGACGCCTTTGTCCGGCAGGTCCGGGCAAAGGGCTTTCTGTGAGTTTCAACACCGTCTCAAACCCATCAGCTCACCCCGCGCCGCGCGGATGTAAGGGAGTCAACGCATGAAGTACACAGTCGTCATCCGGCAGCCTGTGCCGGAAGAATCGCTGCCCGCACTTGAAGGACAGCTCACCGAACGGTTCGGACTGAACCCCGAGCAGGCCAAGCGTCTGGCTTCACGCCGCGGTGGTCGCCTGATGAAGCCCACTGGCCGCGCACGCGCTGAGTTGCTGCTCAGCGTGTTCGAAAGCATCGGCGCACAGGTGGTCCTGGAGGAGGTCCGGGAAGAAACCGGCCTGCTCAGCGAGCCATTCCAGGGCGTGGCCAGCCGGGCCCCTACTTCTGCCTTTGCCATGGCGGGTGCCTCAGGGGGCAGCACGGCTGTCCTGGACGACGCACCGCTGGCTGCTCCGGTTCGGAGCCAGCCGGAGCCTATCTGGGCGTCGGGCGCCACAGCATCCTCCAGTGCCTCGATGGCCGGATGGAACGAGGAACCGACCAGCAAGGTCAGTGCGTTTTCTGAAGCGTCCATGCCGGCAGCCACCACAGCTGATCCCTTCAGCGCTGTTGCGACGGCTACTCCTGCTGCCCCCTTCCTGCCGGACGCCGGCAGCGCCGAACAGGTGCCGATGGTCACCACGCCTGCCGCTGGCCAGACCACGGCTGAGCCACAGGGCGTTACGCCCACCGCGGCTCCTGAGACGGACGCGTGGTCTGACTTTACAGGTGCCCTGACCATTTCCGACAATACGCCGGCCAAAACTGTGGCCGAGCCCGCCGCCGTCATCACGGCCCTGAACGAGGAGCCTGGTGGCGTCAGCACCAAGCGCCGCCGCAGCCTGGCCCAGCAGCTGACAGTGAGCACCCTGACACCACTGCTGCTTTCGACCGGTCTGACCCTGGGCCTGCTCAGCCTGATTCTGCCAGGGCTGCAGCGTCAGCTGGTACAACAGAACGCACAGGCCGTGGCCGTGGCCGTGGGAACAAGCCTCGATACCCGTAACCAGGAGTCGGTGAACCTGCAGCTTGACACCCTGCTGTCCCGCTCGGCCGTAGGTTTCGTACGTGTGGAACTGCCGGACGGCACGACCTACTTCCGTAGCCGCAACCCGGCTGTGGACAGCATCATGCAGGCACGCGTGGCTGAGTTCGTGCGCGAAAACCCCAACAGCGGGACCTTCCAGTCCAGCGGCAGTGCGGCTGACGCCTACCGCGAGCAGCTCAAGCAGCTTGAAGACGTAGGCGCCGGTGAGAGTACCCAGGCCCAGGAACTGCGCGCTGCCATTCAGGACCCCTCAAACAGCAAGGCAGACCGCACCGCCTACGTCACGAGTCGTCTGGGCGTGGTTGAGACCGAGGACGGCAGCCGCTCCACAGTTACAGGCGCTACTGACAGTGAAGATCTGCTGTACCGTATCTCTGTAGGGGTGCCGAACACGCAGGCCGCGACCAACCTGCGCAACACGCTGCTGCTGGTGCTGGCCGTCTCGCTCCTGGCACTGGGTCTGGCCGCTGCGCTGGCTCTGCGCGCAGCGCGCCGCGTGGTCGAGCCGATTGAGCGTCTGGTGAAGGTTGCCGACGCCATCAGCATGGGCGACCTGACCCACCCGGTACAGGCCGAACGCAACGATGAGATCGGTGACCTGGCAAACGCTCTGGAGCGCATGCGCCTGAGCCTGGAAGCCGCCATGGAACGTCTGCGCCGCCGTAAGCGCAGCTGAACCACGCCTCAAAGAAGCGCCGCCCACGGTACTCCGTGGGCGGCGCTTCTTTGAGGCGTCGGAAGTGCCTGCCTGTGCCCCGTAGCCGCACGATGCGGAATCCGGGCGGACCCTCAGGCGTGCTGGGCCTGCTGCGATTCCAGGTGCTCGGCCAGGCGGTCCCACGTTTCCGTAATGCCCTGAAGCATGCCCATATCCATGACCGCCCGCAAGCCATCTTCTGAAGCGTAGACCGCCCGGTTCACGACCTTGGTGCCCCCTTCGACGTCTTCGAAGGTCAGGATCGAGAGAGTAGGCGGCATCTGTTCGTTGATGTTCGCTTCGGCATCCGAGAAATAATCGGTATACACGATGCGCGAGGGCACTTCGATCTCCTGATAGATGCCCAGACCCCAGGATTCCATTCCATAGAACTGACCCTGAGCCGTGTCCACGCATTTCATGCAGTAATGCCATTTACCGCCAGGACGGAAGTCCACGGCGCAGTAAGACACGTCCCATCCCCGGGGGCCCCACCATCTGCTGAGATGTTCGGCTTTTGAAAAGGCCTCGAAGACCAGTCCACGGGGCGCCTTGAACACACGCTCAAGGACGAGTTCTTTGCCTGATTCGATTCGTGAAGTCATGGGAGAAGCTGCGCTGGTCATTGGAAAACCTCCTGGGAGTGCTGGAAGAAACGTAACGTACCGGTGGCCGCATGGATCAGTTGAAGTTCACTGGGTCATAACACGTCTCCTGGGGACTGATGAGCATTACGGCGTGGCTGGATCAGCAGGCGGTTGGGGCGGAGGATCAGGCACGCCAGATTCCTCGCCCGGGTGCTGAAGCTGCTGCAAATAGTTGTCAAGCTGCTCGAACCGTTCGGACCACAGCCGGCGATAAGGCCCGAGCCAGCTGTCGAGCTCCTCAAAGGCCTCGGGACGAAGCCGGCAGATGCGCCGGTTGGCCACCGCCTGGACCTCGACAACGCCCGCATCGCTTAAAACCCGTAGATGTTTGGACGCCTGAGGCTGCCGAATCTGGAGGCGTGTGGCAATTTCCCCTACGGTCAGGGGCTGCTCTTTTAACAGCTCAACAATCTGGAATCGGTTTGGTTCAGCCAGTGCGCTGAAGGTGGTGACATTCATGCTGCCAGCTCCTATGAGACGTGCAACGTAACCATCTTCACTTCGTAATATAACACACAAGGAATATTCCCGTAAAGGCATGTTCTTAGCGTGAACGCCGGCTCACTGAGAAGCTCTCTGCTTCCTGGAAGGCAGGAAGTTCCGGGTCAGAGCCAGGGCGAAATTGAGTCAGCAGCCCAGTCCGGCTTAATCTGCCGTGTCCCGCACAAGTTCAAAAGGCTGGTCCAGACCGGCCCTGGCTGCGTCGAGCGCGACGCGCGGAGCGTAGGAAAGCGCCAGCACTGCGCGGTAGGTCCTGAGCGCCAGATCACGGTCGCCCATAGCGTCGCGGACCTGACCCAGCCGCGCCAGGGTCAATCCAGCGAGGCTGCGCGGCTGATCATCGTTCAGTGCGTGTACGGCACGTTCCAGCAAGGTCCTCGCATCGCCCAGCTGACCCACAGCGAGATAGATGCTTGCTGCGGCCGAGTCCAGTTCTGCGCGCGGCGTTACCGCGTCGCCACTTTCACGGTCCAGCGCCGAGAGCAGGGCGCTCAGATCATCTTCCTCGCGCAGCTGCCAGGCTCGGTCAGCCAGGGCACGGACACGGCTCATCTCCCCTGCACTGAACGTGGAAACATCAGCCCAATCAGCACCAGGCAGGCGGTCCAGCAGCTCCGGAAGGTCATCAAGCGGCGCAAGAACAACCCCCTGATGGTCCTGCAGCTGCGAAGCGATCTCGTCAAGACGGCGCACCCGCCAGCGGGTCCCCGGCCCTTCATCCAGGGCGGTTCGGAGGTCAGCGTGATACTGACGGGCTGTGTCCAGGAACTCTGCGCTGAGCAGGTGCGCCGCCGTCAGCGGGCCTTGCAGATGGGCCGCAAACTCGCGTTCGGCCCGCGCGGCCGTATTCAGACGTTCGCGCCCCTGTGGATACTGGCCCAGAAAGCTGCGGAGCTGCTCATGCTCAGCATCAGCCCAGCTCCAGTCGGACAGGTGAAGGTCCTGGATGCTGATGCGGGCCGCCGGCAGCGCGTCTCGCAGCGGATGATCCGGGTCATTGGACGTCGCCCACAGGACCCTGGCTGCCCCCAGATGCCGCAGCAGTTCTACGACCGTGCCTGCGTTGTACTGCGGGTGCAGGCGCAACAGGTCACTCAGGTCAGGGATCAATAGCAGGCTCATGCGGCTCCTCTGGACACAGGAGGCTCAAACCTGGGGCACCGTGCTGTTCGGCCACAGTCCATGCTACCGGTCACCATGAGCCTCACGCACTGGCTCCGTTGCGCGCGCGCCCACCGTTACGGCTCTTGCCCGCCCGCACCAGATCCGTGACACCGTCAACCCGCAACAGGGCGGCGCGCAGACGTTCCAGGTCTGAGTTGCCCGCCATGGCCAGCCGCAAATGGATGGTCGCGGTATTGTCTGCGGATACCCCGGCCTCCAGCTTCATCGGGCTGCGTTTCTCGGCCGCCAGCACACTCAGCACATCGGCCAGCAGACCGCTGCGGTCCTGCGCGATGACGTCCAGGTCCATGATGATGTTGCCCGGCGTTCCGCTGTTCCATGACGCCGCCACACAACGCTCGGGTTCGTCCTTGAGCAGCCGGATCATGTTAGGGCAGTCGATACGGTGCACGCTGACCCCACGCCCGCGTGTCAGGTAGCCCATGATCTGATCGCCGCGGATGGGATTGCAGCACTGGCTGAGCTTGGTGTTGGTGGTAAAGCCCTCCACATACACTCCACCCGGCTCCGGGGGGCGCGGCACCGGAGCTCGCCGGCCCGGAGGCACAGAGGACTGCTCCTGCGCCAGGCTGGGAGACAGGACGCGGGCCACGGCACTGGGCGTGGTTTTGGCCGCGTGCAGCGCCAGATACAGGTCGTCGGGATTGCGCGTACCCACCAGCTTGTGGGTGGCATCTTCCAGCAGTTTGGTACGCATCAGCTGGCGAACCGGCAGCTGCCGCTTGCGCAGGTACCGCTCCAGCAGATCGTGACCGCGCTTCAGGGCATCCTCGCGCTCCTGAGTCCGGAAATGGTGACGGATCTTGGCCCTCGCCGAGCGGGTGACGGCAAAGTTCAGCCAGTCCTTGCTGGGCTTGCCGTTCTTGCTGGTCACGATCTCGACCATGTCACCGTTTTTCAGGTGGTGCGAAAGCGGCACGATGCTGCCGTTGACGCGCGACCCGACAGTGGTTTCCCCGATGCGGGTGTGGATGTGGTACGCGAAGTCGATGCTGGTACTGCCGGCAGGCAGGCTGATGGCCAGACCCTTGGGCGTAAAGACCCGCACACGCTGCGACAGGATGTCGGACTTTACGGCGTCCATGTAATCCGACGCATCGTTGATCTCGTTTTGCAGTTCCTTGAGCTGCGAGATCCAGTTCTCGCGGTCGCGGGCGGCCAGCTGCGCGCCCTGCTTGTACATCCAGTGGGCGGCCACCCCATACTCGGCGACCTCATGCATGCGCCGCGACCGGATCTGCACCTCGATCGGCTGCCCGCTCTGACTGATCACGGTGGTGTGCAGGCTCTGGTACCCGTTGGGTTTGGGCACTGCGATGTAGTCCTTGAAGCGCCCCGGCAAGGGGGTCCACATGCTGTGCACGATGCTGACCGTGTGATAGCAGATGCGCTTCTCACGGGTCTCTTCGGCCCGCTCACGGCGCTTCTCGTCGGTGCCGGGCGGCACGATCAGATCCTTGGGCGTCAGGATGACGCGGATGGCCAGCAGGTCGAAAATCTGCTCCAGCGCCTTGCCCTCGCGTTTCATCTTGGTATGGATGCTCCACAGGTGCTTGCTGCGTCCCGCAATGTCGATCTCGCCGACCCACTCGGGCAACTCCAGGTCATCTTCCAGGGCTTCACGCAGCTGCTTGACTGCACCCTGGATCAGCGCGTCGCGCTCCTCCTGACGGGTGCGCAGCCGGGACTGCAGGTAGGCGTAGTCGTCGGGCTGCAGGTACTGAAAGCTCAGGTCCTCCAGTTCCCACTTGATCTTCCCGATGCCCAGCCGGTGGGCCAGCGGCGCGAAGATCTCCATGGTTTCCCGCGCAATACGCTGCTGCTTTTCGGGCTTCATGGAACCCAGGGTCCGCATGTTGTGCAGCCGGTCCGCCAGCTTGACCACGATGATGCGGATATCGGCCGTCATGGCAATCAGCATCTGGCGCAGGTTCTCGGCCTGCATGTCGCGCCCGGTGTGGGCCACTTCAGCCTGCTGACTGCCCTGCTTGGACAGCTTGCTGACCTTGGTCTCCCCTTCCACGATGCGGCGAACGTCGGGGCCGAACAGCTCCTCGATGCTCTCGAAGGTCACGCCCTCGACGTCCTCCACGGTGTCATGCAGCAGCCCGGCCATGACGCTTTCGGTGTCCATGCCTAGCCTGGCCAGAATGACCGCAACCGCGACCGGGTGGGTGATATAGGGCTCCCCACTCTTGCGGTTGACACCCTCGTGGGCATCACGGGCGAATTCGTAGGCCAGTTCTATACGGTCGCGGTCGGACTGCAGGCGCCCCCCGACCAGCGCCCTGAGTTCGTTCATTCCATGATCCGACGCTTCCGGCACGACCGCAAGAATAGCGCCTGCCTTCCATGTCACACCGTGGCCGTCTGCGCTACTTGGGGGTATGGTGCACCCTCTGGCATGACAGTCCAAGAAAACGCCCACCCCAGGGGGTGGACGGAAGGTGAGTGGGTTGAAGTGGGGCCCGTTAGCGCCTTTGACGCACGCGGACAGGCACCGGTTGAGGCTGTGGCTGCGACGCGCCCTTGAGCACCTCACGGAGCCATTCGATAAATTCTCCGAGGCCCTTCATGGACTTAGTTTAACGTCCAAAGTCTGACGGATATGGCACGCGGCTGACCATATGTTTACCCTCAAGGGAGGGGCTCACAAAGCCAGATACGCCTCGCGCACACTTGGATCAGCCAGCAGGGCAGCGCTGGTTCCCTGATTCACCACCTGGCCGTTTTCAAGCACGTAGGCACGGCTGGCCAGTTTCAGGCTCAGACCCACATTCTGCTCCACCAGCAGTACGCTCACGCCCTCAGCATTGACAGCTTTGAGGGCACCAAACACGGTCTGGGTCATCAGCGGGGACAGACCCAGGCTGGGCTCGTCCACCACCAGCACACTGGGCTTGGCCATCAGCGCGCGCCCGACCGCGACCATCTGCTGCTCGCCGCCCGACAGGGTGCCGGCCAGCTGACCAGCACGCTCGCGCAGACGCGGGAACAGGGTGTAAACCCGCTCTAACGTCTCGGCCTGCGCGGTACGGGCCTCAGGACGCATGGCCGCGCCGAGCTCCAGGTTCTCGCGCACCGTCATCAGGGCAAACAGTTCACGTCCTTCCGGCACGTGGGCCAGGCCCATCCCCACGATCTGCGAGGGCGTGGCGCGCGTGATGTCCTGTCCTCCCAGCCCAATGCGCCCGCCGGACGGCCGGAGCACGCCGCTGACAGCGCGCAGTGTGCTGGTCTTGCCTGCACCGTTGGCCCCGATCATGGCCACGAACTCGCCCGGACCGACCCGGACGCTGACGTCCCACAACACCTGCACCTTGCCGTAGCCTGCCGCAAGATTCTCGATGACCAGTTCCTGGCCCTGCGTGTGTGGTGTCATCAGGCTGCCCCTTCATTCCAGATCGTCCCGAACCTTAGGGGCCACCCTTGCGTAGCTAGCCCAGGGCCATACCCAGTCACCCCGCCAGGAAAAAACAATGGCTGATGTTCGCGCATCATGCGTGCAACTCCGTCTCGGTGCCCAGGTAAGCGCTGACCACCTGGGGGTTGGCGGTGACCTCGCGGTAGGTGCCCTCAGCGATCACCTGTCCCTGGTCCATGACCACCACGCGGTCGGCCAGATCCCGCACAACCGGCATGATGTGTTCGATAAACAGCACGCTGACTCCACTTTCCTGCACGCTGCGTACCAGCGCGACTGCTTCCTGGGCCTCGGCGGGGCGCAGTCCGGCCATTACCTCGTCCAATAGCAGCACCTGCGGCTGGGTGGCCAGTGCACGCGCCACTTCCAGACGCTTGTCCTGCAGCAGGGTCAGTTCATGGGCCGCCTTGTCGGCGTGGGCGGCCAGTCCCGTGCGTTCCAGCAGATCGTAGGCACGCTCCCGGGCCTGAGGCAGGTTCATGCCGCGCTTGCCGAACAGCGCGCCCACGGTCACGTTTTCATGCACGGTCATTTCCGGAAAAGGACGCACGATCTGAAAGGCGCGGCCCAGCCCGGCGTGACAGCGCGCTTCCATGGCGTGCCCGGTGACGTCGTTGCCCAGCAGCCACAGCTGCCCACTGGTAGGCCGGTAGACCCCTGAGAGCAGGTTGAGCAGCGTGGTTTTCCCGGCGCCGTTCGGACCGATCACGGCGAGGATCTCACCGGCGTACTGGGTGAACGACACGTTCTGCACAGCCAGCAGGCCGCCGAAGCGTTTGCTCAGGCCCTGGGCGCGCAACACGACGTTGCCCTGGTCCGGTGTGGTGCGAGCAGGCATGACGGCGGTCACAGGTCACCTCCATGTTTGCCACGGCGGAGCAGGCCCATCAGGCCGCGCGGCAGCCACAGAATGCTGAGCATCAGCACCAGGCCGTACACGACCAAGTAGCCGTTCTTGACATTGTTGTGCAGGATTTCCTCGGCCACGCGCAGCACGGTAGCGCCCAGCACCGGGCCCAGCGTGGTGTACAGCCCACCGAAGATGCTGGTCGTCAGCGGCGCGATCGAGTTGGCTAGACTGAAGGTCTCCAGCGGGTTGATAAAGAAGGTCTTACCGGCGTACAGCACACCCGCCAGCGCGGCCAGCACACTGGAGATGAAAAAGGCTGCGAGCTTGTAGCGCACGATCGACACGCCCAGCACCCGGGCGGTTTCCTCACCCTGACGGATGGCCGCAAAAGCGTGGTGCAGGCGGGTCAGGCGCACGGCCAGGCTGACGCCCACAGTGAGCAGCAACAGCGAAAGCGCCAGCAGGTACTGACCACGTGAGTTGCCTCCAAGCAGAGCGGGCACCAGCATGCCGTTGGCACCACCGGCCACGCTTTCCGGGAGGTTCTGGATCACGGTCCGAATTACTTCGGTGAAAGCCAGCGTGGCAATCGCGAAATACATGCCGCTCAGGCGCATGGTTACGGCGCCCAGCACCAGACTGAACAGTCCAGCCAGCAGCGCGGCCAGCGGCATGGCGGCCAGCCAGGGCAGGCCTGTCTTGAGCAGCAGGGCGTAGGTGTAAGCGCCCAGCCCGTAAAAGGCGGCGTGAGCAAGACTCACCTGCCCGCTGCGCGCCAGGATGTCCCACGACAGCGCCATGATGCCGGCCACCAGCGTGAAAAAGCCGATCTGAAGCAGGAATTCTCGTTTGTCACCCAGCGGCAGGAAGGGGAAAATCAGGGCCAGCGCAAAGAACGCGGCCAGCGGCCACAGCTTGAACAGGGTGAAATCGGGGCGGCGGGTCATGGTCCGGCCCAGTACACCTTTCTCGGCAACGTCCGCGAGAACCGAGTCTGCGGCCTTTTGGATCTGGCTCATCTGGCCTCCCGGTAGGAACGCCAGACCAGCGTTCCGAAGATCATCAGGAAGAACACGGCGTCGCTCCAGCCGCCGCCGCCCGGCACGTACGTCTGCACCAGCGCTTCGGAGACGCCTAGGATGACCGACGCCCACAGCACGCCGGTCAGGTTGCCCAGACCTGCCATCACGATGATCGCAAAGGCCTTCAGGGCAAACACCAGTCCCACCGTCGGACTGGCAAACAGCAGCACACTCACGAGGACGCCGGCAATGGCAGCCAGCCCGCAGGAGACTCCAAACGCCAGCAGGTACACCTTGTCCACATCGACACCGATCAGCTGGGCGCCGCGGCGGTTCTGGGCCACGGCGCGCATCTGGCGGCCCAGCGTGGTGCGGTAGAGCACGAAGTACAGCGCCGCCAGAATGACCACAGCAAAGCCGAAGGCAATTGCCTTGGGCCCGCCCACGCTGAGTTCGCCGAAATTCAGGCTGGCGGCCTGATAGGGCGTGCTGACGGTGCGGGTATTGCCGCCCAGCAACATCAGCGCCAGGTTCTGCAGCAGGATGCCCAGGCCGAAGGTCAGCAGCATCTGGTTGAGCTCGGGAGCCAGCAGCACGTGGCGGATGCTGACACGGTAGGTCAGCGCGCCGATGGCGAATACCGAAAGCGCCACCAGCGGCAGCGACAGCAGCGGGTCCACGCCCAGAACAGCGCTGGCAGCCCAGGCCAGGAAGGCGCCGATCATCAGGAACTCGCCATGCGCGAAGTTCACGATGCCGACCACGCCCACTGCCAGGGCAAGGCCGGAGGCCACCAGAGCGTAGATGCCGCTTTGCAGCAGGCCGTTGAGCAGAGTTTGTAAAAAGAGTTCCATATCACCTCCGGGGGATTGGAGGCCCACCATGACTGTCAGGGCGCAAATAGCGGGCCGCCCCTGTGGTTCGGGCGGCCCGGTAGAGTCCCGTCAGACGCGGCGGGCGGTAGGGTTCAGCGGGCCCAGACGGTGGTGTTCTTGGCGAACCTCAGTGGGAAGACCGGTGCGCGTGCGTCGCTCAGGTACTGAAAACTCAGCCAGCTGCCGGCCTTGAAGCCCTGGTACTGGGTCTTGTTGCTCTTGGTAAAGGTCAGCGGGCCGAAGGGCGTGGGCATGTTGGTCTTGGCCATTTCGGCGGCAACCTTGTCCTTGTCGGTGCTGCCGGCCTTGTTGATCGCAGCGGCCAGGGTTTTGAGGTTCACGTAGGCCAGCGGCGCAAAGTACTCTTCGGTCACGTTGCCGAACTTCTTGCGGTAGGCGTTGACGAAAGCACGGCTCTGCGCGTTGGGGCTGCTGGGCAGCCACAGACTCAGGCCCGCGACGTTGTCAGCCAGCTTGTTCTTCTCGAAGCCCACCGGCCAGCTGGGCGGCGTGCCGTAGATCAGGCCGACGTTCAGGTTCTGCTGCTTGGCCTCGGTGACCAGCGGCAGGGCGTCAGTGTCGTAGCCGACCCAGTACAGGATGTCGGGCTTGGCGGCCTTGGCCTTGCTGACCAGCGGCCCGAAGCTGCCGCTGCCGGTCTTGAACTTCTCGGTCATGACGACGTTGAAGCCCGCCTTCTTGAAGCCTGCGACGGTCGCGTCGATGCCGGCGCTGCCGAATGGTCCGTCCTCGTAGGCGATAGCGATATTCCGGGCCTTCTTGGTAACGCGCAGGTGTTTGAAGTAATCCAGGATGGCTTCAAAGTTGTAGTAGGACCATGGGTGATAGTGGAAGAAGTACTTGTGGTCTGCGAATGCATCCTCGACCGGCACCGCGGCAGCGCCGATCCAGGCCATGAAGGTGTTGTACTGCTTGGCTGGGCCGCTGATGGCGATGGACGTGGCGCTGCTGACGCCGCCGGCCATGAAGTCCACCTTCTCCACGGTCACCAGTTTGACGAATTCGGGCACAGCCTTGGCCGGAGCGCTGCCGTCGTCTGCGAACTCCAGCTCCAGAGGTTTACCGAGCACGCCACCGGCCCGGTTAATTTCGTCCAGCGCCAGCAGGTAACCGTTCCTCGCGGCCTGGCCGGTAACGCTACCCGCCCCGCTGAGAGGAAGCAGCACGCCGACCTTCACCGCACCAGCTGCGGAAAGCGCCATCAGAACGCCTGTCAATAGCATCTTTTTCATGTACGTTTCGAGTCTAGGACGGGGGCATTACAGCGGCGTTACACCACAGGTCACAATTGCGGGTGTGACCGGGCCGTAACGCAGGCCTCCTACGCTGGGCAGCAATGCAAGACAAGGGGTTAAGGTCAGGAGAGGGACCGCCTGGCGTGTTCGAGCTGAACACCGAGGCGCTCCTGGGTGGTGTGCGCGTGCCGGTGCGGCTGGGCGCGCAGTCATGGGGCACACTCAATGCCGCGCGGGACAATGCCGTGCTGGTCTGCCACTACTACACCGGCACCATGCGGGCCGCAGGACGCAACCCGGACGGCACACCAGCCTGGTGGGACGCACTGATCGGCCCGGGACGGGCGATCGACACCAAGCGGTTTTTCGTGGTGTGTATGAACACCCTGTCCAATGCCCAGTACCTGGACAGCGGTGTCATTACCACCGGCCCGGAGACTGTGCACCCGGACGGACAGCCCTGGGGTCCGCGCTTTCCGGCCTGGGGCTTCGGCGACCTGCATGCCCTGCAGCTGGCACTGATGCATCAGCTACAGGTGCCGCGCTGGCACGCTGTGGTCGGTCCCAGCCTGGGCGGCACTCAGGCGCTGCACTGGGCGGCGCGCACGCCGGAGCTTGCGCCGCGGGTGGCGGCTGTGACAACCAGCCCCAAGGCCGGCCCCGTCCTGCGAGACGCTTTCGAGCCGATGCTGCGTGACGCAGCGGCCAGCGGTGGCGTCGAGGCGGCGCTGCGCCTGATTTCTTTTTTTGGCCTGGGTTCAGACGGCCTGGAGCGCCAGTTCCGGGAAGCGAACTTCCGCACCTATCTGCGTACCCGCATAGGCACCTGCAGTCTCAGCCACGTCCTTGACCTGGGACGCCTGGTGGCCACGCACGACTTGGAACAGGTCGCACCGACGCCGCAGCTGTTCGAGCGCTGGCGCGAGACCGGACTGCAACTGCTGAGTGTCAATGTCACGGTAGACCAGTTTTTCCCAGTGGCAGAAATGCGCCGCTTCGCCCTGGCCTCCCAGGCGGCGGGCGTAGCGCACACCCATGTGGAATTCGACTCGCCCTACGGACACCTGGGCTGTCTGCAGGACATTCCACGGTACGCTCACCATCTGCAGGCTCTGCTGGACTCCCCTTCGCCGGATCTCGCCGTGCGCCTTGCGCAGAAGAACGCCCATGCCTGAAACGCTGATAACTGAACAGTCACTGCACCAGGGCACTCTGGTCGCCTTACATGGAAACCTGGCGTCCAGCGCCTGGTGGGCCAGCCTGCTGGCCGAGCCGCCGGTGGGCTGGCGAGTGCTGGCTCCAGATCTTCCGGGCTTTGCCGGCAGTGCACATATGGGAGAGGTCAGTATCAGCGCCTACGCGACGTGGCTCCGGGACTGGCTGGCGAATCACCTTGATCCCGGTGAATGCCCGGTGCTGCTGGGCCACTCGCTGGGAGGCGCTGTAGCCCTGGAATATGCCGCCCGCCAGCCCGCTGAGATCAGTGGGCTGGCCCTGGCCGCCAGTGCTCCCCTGGACGGCCTGATCACACCAGAGGAGCACTACCCGCTGCTGGAACTGCTGCGCGAGGACAAGTTCCTGCTGGAGATGCACATCGGGGCGCTGTTTCCGTCGCAGCAGCCGGCCAACTTTACCCAGCTGGTGCATGACGCCAGCCGTATGGCCAGGACGCACTACAGCGGCAATGCCCGGGCCCTGTCCACCTGGAAAGTTGATCCCGCAGCCCTGGCGGGCCTGCCAGTGCTGGTGCTGGGTGGTGAGCTGGACCGGTTGACCACCCCTGACATGGTCCATGCTCAGGCTGCTGCCCTGGGCTGCCGGGCCACCATTCTTAGCGGCCTCGGCCACGGCTTCCCGCAGGAGGATGCGCTGGCCTTCCTCCAGCACCTGCAACCCTTCCTCAATCAGCTGCCTAACGATCGTTTGGACAGTTACGTTACACTGGAGACTACATGAACAAGGTGTATCCGAGCGCAAGTGAAGCGCTGCAAGACATCGTGCACGACGGACAGACGGTTGCCGTGGGCGGCTTTGGTCTGTGCGGCATCCCCGAACAGCTGATTCTTGCCCTGCGCGACAGCGGCGCCCGCAACCTGACGGCCGTGAGCAACAACGCGGGCGTGGATGGCTGGGGCCTGGGCCTGCTGCTGGAAACCCGGCAGATCAGCAAGATGATTTCCAGCTACGTCGGCGAGAACAAGGAATTCGAGCGTCAGTACCTGGCCGGTGAACTGGAGCTGGAATTTACGCCGCAGGGCACCCTGGCCGAGCGCATGCGGGCGGGGGGCGCCGGAATTCCGGGGTTCTATACCAGAACCGGGGTGGGCACCGTGGTCGCCGAGGGCAAGGAACACAAGGACTTTGACGGCGAGACCTTCATCCTGGAGCGCGGTATCCGGGCTGACGTGGCTCTAGTCAAGGCCTGGAAGGCTGACAAGTCAGGCAACCTCGTGTACCGCAAAACCGCGCGCAACTTCAATCCTATGGCTGCCACCTGCGGCCGGATCACGGTGGCCGAGGTGGAAGAAATCGTGGAAGTCGGCCATATTGATCCGGATGACGTGGACACGCCCGGCATTTTCGTGCAGCGTGTGGTGCTTAATGCCACGCCCGAAAAGCGCATCGAGCAGCGCACCGTGCGCAAGGCAGCGGCACAAGCCGGGACCAGCGAGGAAGGCTGACATGACAGGCCTGAACTTCAGGGGCCTTCTCTTGCCGCGCCCACTGCGCGTTCAGCGGCCACTCATGGCACTGCGCGGTTCGTTCTTCTTGGCGGAGACTTCGGGTCTCCGGAGGTTTTGATGCCCTGGAACAGAGATGAAATGGCTGCCCGCGCGGCCAAGGAATTGCAGGACGGCTACTACGTCAACTTGGGGATCGGCCTGCCCACCCTGGTCGCCAACCACATCCCCGAAGGGGTCAGCGTGATGCTTCAGTCCGAAAACGGCCTGCTGGGCATTGGGCCCTTTCCGACAGAGGACGAGGTGGATCCCGACCTGATCAACGCCGGCAAGCAGACCGTCACGGCCCTGCCGGGCGCCAGTTTCTTTTCCAGCGCCGACAGCTTTGCCATGATCCGTGGCGGTCACGTCAACCTGGCCATTCTGGGCGCCATGCAAGTCTCGGAAACAGGTGACCTGGCCAACTGGATGATTCCCGGCAAGATGGTCAAGGGGATGGGCGGCGCGATGGATCTGGTGGCCGGCGTGCAGCGTGTGGTGGTCCTGATGGAGCATGTGGCCAAGGGCGACGCACACAAGATCCTGAAGGAATGCAACCTGCCCCTGACCGGGAAAGCTGTGGTGGACCGGATCATCACCGATCTCGGTGTGCTGGACGTCACCCCGGACGGCCTGCAGCTCGTGGAACTCGCGCCGGATGTCACCCTGGATGAACTGCGCAGCAAAACCGGAGCCAGCATCCGGGACTAGTCACCGCCAGTACAGCCAGGGCCGGAGGCCTACCAGGACAACCAACGCCTGCTTGCACAGGTGCAATATCAGGCACACCACGATGCTCTGACTGGACTTCCCAACAGGCATCTGTTCGAGGATCGCCTGCAGCAGGCGGTGTTGCATGCACAGCGCTCCTTTGAGCACTTTGGAGTCATCTTCCTGGATCTCGACGGTTTCAAAGAGTCAATGACTCCCTGGGACACGATACCGGCGACGAGCTGCTCCGGCGCGTCGCAGCACGCCTGCGGGCCACAGTTCGGGCCAGTGACACTGTCGCGCGGCTCGGCGGGGATGAATTCACTCTGCTGGTAGAGCGACTAAGCCGCGCCCAGGACGCAGTCACCATCGCTGACCAGCTGCTGGGTGCCGTGCAGCGACCTGTACTGCTGATCGGAAAGGAAGTTTCCGTCAACGCCTCAATAGGAGTCAGCCTGTATCCACTGCACGGCCGGGACGGTCCCACGCTTCAAAAGCAGGCTGACGCTGCTATGTACAAAGCCAAGCACGCAGGCAAAGGAGCGGTCTGCCTCTGGGGCAGCTGACCTGGACCGACTCAGTGTGCCAAATCCGGTTCCGGTCCCCCTGCCTCAGGGAGCGGTGACGCTCCTCACCGTGTACTGCACACGACCAGCCTCAAGCTCGACGTCGAAGGTCTCACCCTCACGCCGACCCATCAGGGCTTTTCCAACCGGACTGTCGTCACTGACCTGAGTCACACCCTCGGTCATGGCGCTGATCTCCACCGCACTGACCAGCTGAACCTGCAGCTGACGGCCATGTTTATCATCTTCGAGCATAACGACTGAGCCCACGGCCACCTGACCGCGGGGCAGATCCTCCTCCTCGACGATCACGGCGCGCGCCAGTACATCCTCCAGTTCCAGAATCCGGGCCTCAATGGCGATCCGTTCCTGCCCGATCTGCGCGGCATTCAGGCTGCGGTTCTCCAGGTCCATCGCGTCGTCTACGGTATTGGCCAGGCTGGTAATGGTTTCCTCCAGACGCTGGCGTTCCTTCTCGAGAGACTGCTCCAGACGCTCATAACCTTCTCGGGTCAGCTGAACTGCATCGGGCATGTGTGGCTCCTTTTGGACCTGGGGTGAGAAATTAACAGTGGCGGGAACGTTACCTGACTGGCCATCAGCCTGGGGGTTCATGATGAGGACGAGTCCGGGCGGATGCATAAGGGAGACCCCAACCTTCCTTCCGGAAGCTTTCATCGGGCCTGCAAGGTCAACCGGTCTACTTCGGATGCTCAGCCCTTCCGCTCTGGTCCAGAGACGGAACGGCGCCAGGAGGAACACGATGACCAGAAAAACCAACGAAGATCCTTCCAACAGCAAGGGAACGGCAACCGACGATCAGGGGCAGACCTCTGCTGATCAGGATCTGGCGGGTACCCAGACCGTGGACTATTCCCTGCCTGAAGACGACCTCCCGGAAAACCAGGACGATCAGTCCAATGCTGAGCGGATCAGAGGAGCGCAGGATGACCTCGACGACCTTCCAGTCTCCGGGGATGTCACCGGCGGCAACCACAGCCCGGGCACGGACGCGCTGGCTGGTGCCGGAATTACCTTTGATGACGGCATCGATCCGTCTATTCGCACTGAGATGCTGGACAATGCCGCCGCCTACCTGGATGACGCGCCTCCCGGCAATGTCAATGACGAACCCAGCTTTGATGACGGCGTGCCCAACAGCATCTCGGACTTCAGCGTGATCACCCCGGACAATCCGGGAGGCACAGCACGGCTGGCCGACCCCAGCCTCGACGCTGGCGGTGAGGCCAAAGGCGCGCGGGTGGGCGGCTCAGGAGCCTTCGACGGCGGCCCTCCCCGCACCACGCCCTTACCAGGCAGCGACGACACCGAATAAACCCAGTCTCCAGGGCTGTTGTTTCTCCTGCCAGGGCCCCATGAGGCCCTGGCACACTTCTGACTTGCCAGCGTTGAGCGAGGCGCGGTCTGTTCACCCAGGCCAAGCGAAATGCGGTTTGCGTTCCGACTCTGGTTCCCACGTTCGACCCACCATTCCAAACGAGCGTTTGTTAGACTGTGGGTACAGATGACCCAGCCTGACACCCGCGCTCCGGCGCCCTCTACTCCTGGTTCTGATGCCTGGACCGACGCTCTGGCACGCCTGCAGGCGGATCAGGCGCGTGTCCGCCTGGGGGGTGGCCCCAAAGCACAGCAACGCCAGCACGACAAGAACCGTCTGACTGCCCGCGAACGCATCGCCCGGCTCGTGGATTCTGAAGCCCCTTTCGACGAACTGATGACTTTCGCCGGCTACGGCATGTATGAGGACGTCGGTGGCTGCCCCAGCGGCGGCACGGTGACAGGCATCGGCCTCATCGCCGGGCGGCCCTGGATGATTATTGCCAACGACGCCACCGTGAAAGCCGGGGCCTTCTTTCCGATCACAGCCAAGAAGGTGATCCGGGCGCAGACCATCGCCCTGGAAAATCACCTGCCGGTGGTGTACCTCGTTGATTCCGCCGGCGTCTACCTGCCGATGCAGGATGAGATCTTCCCCGACCAGGATGACTTCGGGCGCGTGTTCTACCTGAATGCCCGTATGAGTGCCAAAGGCATTCCGCAGATCGCGGCAATCATGGGCAACTGCGTGGCCGGGGGAGCCTACCTGCCGGTGATGTGCGACACGCTGATCATGACCGAGGGCTCGGGCCTGTATCTGGCTGGCCCGGCGCTGGTCAAGGCTGCCATCGGTCAGGTCGTGGACAGTGAAGATCTGGGGGGAGCGGGCATGCACGCCAGCATCGCCGGCACCGTGGATTACAAGGAGCCGGACGACGACGCGGCGCTTGAGCGGGTGCGCGCCCTGGCCGATCTGTATGCGCAGGGTGAGGTGGCGCCCTGGGCCCGCAGGCGAAGCGAGGTGCGTGACGCTCCTGCCCGCGACCTGACGAACCTCGTGGGCTTCGACGGCAGCAAAACCTACGACGTGCGCGAGCTGATCACCTCCATTACTGACGCGGGCGAGTTCCACGAGTTCAAGGCCGAGTACGGCGAAACGCTGGTGTGCGGCTTTGCGCGTGTCGGCGGCTACCCGGTGGCGTTCGTGGCCAACCAGCGCACCGTGATCAAGAAGAAGCTCAAGGCCGGAGGCGAACCAGGGCTGCGCACCCGAATCGAGGTCGGGGGGGTCATTTACGGTGACAGCGCTGACAAGGCCGCGCGCTTCATCCTCGACGCCAACCAGGCCGGCGTTCCGCTGGTGTTCCTGTCGGACGTGACCGGCTTCATGGTCGGCCGTGACAGCGAGCAGGAAGGCATCATCCGGCGCGGCGCCAAACTGGTGAACGCCGTGAGCAACAGCGTGGTTCCCAAGATCACCGTCATCACCGGCGGGTCTTTCGGTGCAGGCAACTACGCCATGAACGGCAAGGCCTACGGCCCCCGTTTCCTGTTCGCCTGGCCCAGTGCCAAGTACGCGGTCATGAGCGGCAACGCGGCGGCCAAGACCCTGCTCGACATTCAGCTCGCGGCCCTGAAACGCAGCGGTCACGAGCCGGACGACGAGGAATTGCAGCGCCTTTACGACGAAGTTAAGGCCAAATACGACACTGAACTCGACCCCCGCTACGCCGCCGCCCGCCTGTGGGTGGACGAGATCATCGAGCCCAATGACACCCGCGAGCGCCTGATTCGCGCCCTGGAAGCCTGCGCTCAGAACCCCGAACAGGAAGCCCTGCGCGTGGGCGTGTTCCAGGTCTGACCGCTTTTCCTGTTCCCACCAGCCCACCAATCTCCCGGAGGATTCACCATGACCAGCACCCTTGACCGTCCCACCAGCACCTTTGTCAATCCCTTGAACGACGACCAGCGCACCATTATCGGCGCCCTGAAAAGCTTCCTGAAAAACAAGGTGGAGCCTGGCGCTGCCGAGCGCGACCAGACCAGTGAGTTCCCGTTCGAGATCGTGCGTGAACTCGGGGAGATGGGCATCATGGGTGCACAGACGCCCGAACAGTACGGCGGCTCCGGGCTTGACACCGCCACCTTCGCCATGATCATTGAGGAAATCGCGGCGGTCGACGGCAGCCTGTGCCTGACGGTCGCCTCGCACAACAGCCTGTGCCAGGGCCACATTCTGATCGGGGGCACCGAAGCGCAGAAGGCCAAGTTCCTGCCTGATCTGGCCAGCGCGAAAAAACTCGGCGCCTGGGGCCTGACCGAGCCCGGCAGCGGTTCGGACAGCGGCGGCATGCAGTCGCGCGCCGTGGAGCAGCCCGACGGCAGCTGGATTCTGAACGGTTCCAAGAACTTCATCACGCAGGGCAGCGTGGGCGGGACCTACGTGGTGCTGGCCCGCACCGACGCCGCGCGCGAAGGGAAAGGCAAGAACGACGGCATCAGCGCGTTCGTGTTCAACCGCGACGAGGTGCAGGGTTTCTCTATCGGCCGCAAGGAAGACAAACTGGGCCTGCGCAGCAGCGACACCGCGCAGCTGATCTTCGAGGACATCCACCTGCCGGCCGACGCCCTGCTGGGCGAGCGCGGCAACGCCTTCAAGGACGTCATGAAGGTGCTTGACGGCGGCCGTGTGGGCATCGCCGCCATGGGCCTGGGACTGGGACGCGCCGCGTTCGAATACGCCGCGAAGTACACCATGACCCGCGAGCAGTTCGGGAAACCCATCGGCCACAACCAGAACCTGGCCTTCCGCCTTGCCGACATGGACACCAAACTTGAAGCTGCCCGGCTGCTGATCCGCAAGGCTGCCGACCTGAAAGACGCGGGCCAGAACTTCACGGTGCCCGTCGCACGTGCCAAGCTGTTTGCCACCACAGTGGGCGTCGAGGCCTGCGACGAAGCCATTCAGATGCTCGGTGGCTACGGCTACATCAAGGAGTACCCCGTCGAGCGCTTCTGGCGCGATAACCGGCTGACCCGCATCGGCGAGGGCACTGACGAGGTGCAGCGCCTCGTGATCAGCCGCGACGTGCTCAAGCGCTTTGCCGATTGAAAACTGAAAGTGTTTCGGGGGCGTGCCTGCGGGCACGCCTTTTTTCGTCCTGGCGCGCTGGCCTCCCCCACCGGGTAACACCCCGCGCCTTCTATAACCGCTGTAGCATGCCCTAGAGATGTCCCTCAACTGGCGTGATCTGACCTCCAGCCGCCGCGCGCGCTGGCCCATCGTGCAGGGAGCCGTTGCCCGGCCACGCCTGCGGGCCCTGCTGACCCAGGCGCGGGTGCTGTTGGTGGTGGCCCCGGCAGGGTTTGGAAAAACCACCGCCCTGGCAGCCGGCGCGCCTGGCCTGGGCGGCCCGGGTGCCTGGCTGACCCTGGACGCCGACGACGCCGACCCTCAGGTGTTGGCCGGTGGGCTGGCCCTGGCTGTGGAGGACCTCCCGGGCGGTGCAGGTGCGGCAGCTCTGCTGGATGCCGGAGCCTCACCACGGCGGGTGGCCGCCCGGGTAGCCGACGTGCTGGACGCCTGTGGAGCCCTGCTGGTCCTGGACGAGGCGCAGCATCTGACCGGCTCGCTGGCAAGCGACGTGCTGCGGGAACTGGTTTCCGGTGGGGCGGGACGGGTGGCGCTGCTTTCGCGTGTGCCGCTGACACTGCCGGATCTGACCCGTCTGGAGACGCAGGGCGACGTGCAGCACCTGTCAGCCACCGACCTGGCCTTTACCGCCGACGAGGTCGGTGAATTGCTCTGTACCCTGAATGTGCCCGCGACAGGCGCAGATGTCCGGCTGGCGCACGCGGTGACCGAAGGCTGGCCCATTGCCGTGCGCTTCCTGGCCCAGGCCGCCGCCCAGGGCCGTGTTCACCTGCGTCAGCTGGCCGATCTGGATGGAGGTGAGGCTCAGCTGGGTACCCTGTTCACGTATCTGGCACAGGAGGTCATAGGGCCGCTGGACCCAGAGCTGCGTGTCCTGCTAACCCGCTCCAGCGTCTTTGAAGAGCTGACTCCTGAGCTGCTGGAGGCTGTACTGAACCAGCCGCAGGCCCGTGAACTGCTTGATGCACTGGCAGGAAGCGGCATCTTTCTGACCCGCGTGGGCGATGAGGGGTACCGGGCCCATCCCCTGCTGCGGGCCCATCTGCGCGCCGGACTGCCGGCCGCCGAGGTCAGAACTCTGTCTGCCCGAGGCGCGGCCTATTTCGAGGCCACCGGGCGCCCACGCCGGGCCATGGCGGCCCACCTGCTCTCCGGAAACGCACAACGGGCCGCGCAGCTGCTTTCGGCCTACGGGAGGGTGTGGCTGCGGATAGGGCGGGTCACCCTGATCGAGCGCAGCCTGGGCCGGCTGCCGAAAGAGGCCTGGACTCCTGATCTGCATGCGCTGGCCGGAGACGCCCTGCGCCTCTCGTCGCGTTATGGGGAGGCGCTGGCCGCCTATGCCCAGGCCGCACCGCTGGAACGTGCCCTGGGTGAAGTCCAGGTGGCCCTCGACACGGTTCAGCCCGACCTGGCCTGGGAAGCGCTGGATATTGCCGAGCAGCTGGCTCCAGCAGAACAGCGCGACACGGTCCGGCGCCTGCGCGCTGAGAACCTGCTGAATGCCGGCCAGCTGGCCGAAGCGGTCAAGCTTTCGCCGTCTCTGGCTGGCGGGGTGCGCTACGCGCTGCGTTCGGGTGACCTCTCACGCGCCCTGACACTGGCCCTGGAAGCTGCCCGGGGTGAGGCGGGCGGTGCCCGGGCCGCACAGAACCACCGTGAGGGGCTGCTGCTGGCCAGCTTCCTGCATGCCCTTCTGGGTGAGCCGGATCTGGCCATCCGCCGCGCCCGGGAGGGACTGGCCGAAGGAGCCAGGCTGGAAAGCCCCTTTGTGCAGGCCCTGGCCCTGGCGAGGCTTGGTCACGCGCTGGTCGCAGCTGGACAGACCGAGCAGGCCCGGCAGGCCTACGAGGACGCCCGCGTCCTGGCCCGGGGAGTTGCAGGGCGCCTACAGGTTGAGCCCCTGATGGGTCTGAGCTACCTGGCCGGCCTGTCCGGGGACGTAGGCCGGGCCGCGTCTCTGCGCGCCGAAGCCGTGATGCCTACTGCCGGAGACAGCTATATGCAGGCGCTGCTGCACCTGACGTCCGCGCTGGGCACCTTGCATGCCGAACTGAGCAGCGCCGTGGACCTCACGGAGGCCCGAGCTGCTTTTATGACCTGCGGAGACCGCTTCGGGCTGGCGGCCGTTGCGCTGGCGGCATTTGCCGCCGGTCAGGGAGATGCGGCGCCGGCAGCTGCCGCAGCCGCGCAGTTTCCATTCCTGCTCGCGCGGCGCACTCTGCTCTCTCCATATCCCGACCGCGCCCGCCGCGCAGCCCTGCTGGCCCGGCTGGTCGCGGCAGTGCCGGATACCGCAGGCGCGCTGCGTGCCGCCGCCCGCGATCTGGGGTATCCGGACGTGCCGTCCCCCACCGACGCCCCGGGCTTCGAGGTACATGTGCAGGTGCTGGACCGGCTCGCCGTCACGCGAGGTGACGACCCCAGGCCGCGTGACTGGGGCCGCGCCAAGGCCCGTGATCTCCTGGCGCTGCTGGCTGTACACGAAGACGGACTGGCCCGTGACACCGCGCAGGAGACGCTGTTTCCTGAGGCGGACCCGGGCGTGGGCGAACGCAATTTCCGTGTCACGCTGCATGCCCTGGGACAGGTTCTTGAAGAAGGCGCGCCCAGCGGCGCTTTTCTGGAGCGTGGCGAATGGCTGCGGCTGCGCAGGGGACCAGATCTGCACATTGACCTGCATTCAGCGCGGGCCCTGCTGGCCCAGGCTACAGGCACCCCGGGACGCCTTGACGCGCTGCTGCGGCTGCCTGCGCAAGTCGCTGACACCGAACTGGCGGTCGTGCAGCAGGAGGCCGAACGCTACGCCGCTCGGCTTCCCGAAGCACTCAGCGCCGAGGCCATATGTGCCCTGGAACTGGGCCACCCGGACCGAGCCGCAAAAGCAGCCGAGCGCGCCCTGAGCCTGGACCCCGCCCATGAGCCGGCTGCCCGTGTGCTGATGCGCGTGTGCCACCTGCGGGGAGGGGCCTCGGCACTCCGGCGCGTCTACGCCAATCTGCGGGCTTCTCTCTGCGAAATGGGCCTGGAGCCGCTGCCAGACACCTCGGCGCTGTACCGCGCGCTGGGCGGCACCCTGTAATACACCAGCAGTGACGTACCACCATGCCGGTCAGTAACCAGCGTGTCACGCTCCACTTCTAGACTCTGCACATGACATCTGAGGGCACGACATCACACGAGGGAAGAGCTGCTCTGGTAACCGGCGGCACCAGTGGCATCGGACTGGCCATTGCACAGCGGTTTCAGCAGGACGGCATGCGAGTGGCGGTGCTGGACCTCGACCGTCCACAGTCCCGAGAAGTGGCTGAAACACACGGACTTATCTTTATTGCCGCTGACCTTACCCGGCGTGAGGACTGCCGGGCAGCCATAACAAAGGCTGTTCAAGTCCTGGGCGGCCTGGATGTGCTGGTCAACAATGCCGGCTTCCAGCACATTGACCCGGTGGCCGACTTTCCCGAGGACACCTGGGACGCCATGATTCACGTGATGCTGACGGCGCCGTTTCTGCTTTCCAAGTATGCATGGCCCTACCTGACCCGCAGCGGGCAGGGACGAATCATCAATGTGGCCAGCATTCACGGGCACGTGGCCAGTCCCTTCAAGAGTGCCTATATCAGTGCCAAGCACGGCGTCATTGGTTTCACACGAACCGCAGCCCTGGAAGCGGGCGAACAGGGCCTGACCGTCAACGCCATCTGCCCAGGCTACGTGCGCACACCACTGGTAGAGGGGCAGATCGCCGATCAGGCCCGCACCCGCGGCATCAGTGCTGAGGAAGTGGAGCAGAAGGTCATGCTGGAGCCCGCCGCAATCAAGCGCCTGCTTGACCCTGCTGACGTGGCTGCACTGGCAAGCTACGTCGCCAGTCCAGCAGCCTGGGGCATGACTGGAGCGGTGCTGGACCTGGACCTGGGCTGGACCGCCCGATAGAGACAAAAAGTACTCCGGGCGGTCTTTCTTTGTAACATGCAGAGAAAGACCGCCCGGCCCTATATTTCAGCGCGGCTGACTGCTCAGCACGATCACGTAGGCGGTTCCCCGTGCGCCCTGAATAATGCTGGCCCCCGCGTGGGTATAGCGGCCTTCGGTCATCCAGTAACAGTGCACGGGGCTGTTCAGCCACCACTGCATTGCCGCTTCCGGGTTGACGCCACGCCCCATGAAAATAATTTCCGTGACGCTCACGGCATTCACACCCGTACTGGCAGCGCGGATCTTGGGCGTCGTTCCCCCCGCCCCCGTGTGAGAAATACTGCCGGAACTGCCCATATGCACTGCCTGAATTCGGGCGGCCTGCGCGTGCTGACCGCTTTGCACCAAGCCGCCCGCCACTGGACGCCGCCCATTCCCCGGACAGTTCACGCCCTGCGTCCGGACCTCGTTAAGGCGGGAAAGCAGCGTAGCTTCGGCGGTGGATTGCGCCTTCACGGGAGAAGACAACAGCATGGCCCCAGCCATGACAGTACCCAGGACTCCTCGTAATTTCATGTGCTGTTCATCCTAGCTCAAGCGACCCTTGAAAAATATGAAAAATCGGACGCCCGACCACAATCGCCGGGCGTCCTTTGCAGGTCAGATCAATTGTCGAGCAGACCGCTGCGGCGCAGCAGGGCTTCCGCGTCGGGATCACGACCCATGAAATCGCGGTACAGCTGAGCAGGATCGTCACTGTTGCCGCGCGACAAAATGGTGTCCACGTAGGCACGCCCGGTCTCGCGATTGAAAATTCCCTCCTTGGCGAAGCGGCTGAAGGCGTCAGCGTCCAGCACCTCAGCCCATTTGTAGCTGTAATACCCCGCGCCGTAGCCGACAGGGCTGCTGAACAGATGGCCGAACTGAGCGACCTGCGCATAGTTCTCCGGCAGCGGATAAGCCGTAAAGGTTCCCATGATCTCGCGGGCCACGGTGATGGGATCAGCCTCGCCGTACGGGTCATATTCGACGTGCAGGGTCAGGTCGGTCAGGCCGAAGGAGTACTGGCGCATGGCCGTGTTCGCGGCGCGGTAGTTCTGCGCCGCGCGCAGACGGTCATAGAGATCCTGCGGCAGCTTCTCGCCGGTCTCGTAGTGTGCGGCGAACAGGTCCAGGGCCTCGCGTTCCATAACCCAGTTCTCCATGATCTGGCTGGGCAGTTCCACAAAGTCCCAGGGCACCTGGGTGCCGCTGAGGCTGCGCACCGGGACCCGGCTCATGGCGTGATGCAGCAGGTGACCGAACTCGTGGAACACGGTTTCCACTTCGCGCACCGACAGCAGGCTGGGCGTGTCCCCACTGGGAGCCGTCATGTTGCCGCACATCAGGCCCAGGTGCGGCTCGACCCCGTTCTCCCGCGGGCCACCGGTCACAAAGGCGTTCATCCAGGCGCCGGCGCGCTTGCTGTCACGCGGAAACCAGTCGGTGTAGAAGCTGGCAATGTGTACACCCGCCTCGTCATGGATGTCGTAATACTGCACTTCGGGGTGCCAGCTGGGCGCCTGAGCCTCGGTCACGGTGATGCCGAAGACCCGGCGGCAGATTTCGAACAGGCCCGAGAGCACGCGCGGCATGGGAAAATACGGGCGCAGCGCTTCTTCGTCGAAGTCGTACTTCTCCTGACGCTGCTTTTCAGCCCAGTAAAGCCCGTCCCAAGGCTGCAGGTCAGGAGCCTCGGCTCCGGCACGAGCCCGGTAGAAGGCCTCCAGCTCCGCGTTTTCGCGCTCGTATGCAGGGCGGGTCCGGGCGTCAAGGTCGCGCTCGAACTTCAGGGCATTCTCGCCGCTGCCAGCCATCCGGTCTTCAAGAACGTAGTCGGCGAAGTTGCGGAAGCCCAGCAGCTGCGCCTGCTCGCGGCGCAACTGCAGAATCTCGCGCACCAGCGGGCGGTTGTCACGGCCCTCCTGCTGGCCGACCATCAGCTGAGCTTCCCACAGTTCACGGCGCAGGTCCCGGTCGTCAGCGTAGGTCATCACCGGGGTCACGACCGGCTGGTGCAGGGTCAGGCGGTGGCCTTCCGCGCCCCTGCTCTCGGCGTCGCGCCGGGTGGCGTCCAGAACACGCTGCGGCACACCAGCCAGACGCTCGGAGGGCACGTACAGTTCGTAAGCTGACGTTGATTCCAGCACATTCTTGGAATAGGTATTGGTGATCTGGGCCAGCCGGGTGTTGACCTCGAGCAGGCGGGACTTCTTGTCTTCCGGCAGGTCAGCGCCCTGACGACGGAATTCATCAATGGTCAGCTTCAGAAGCCGCGCCCGGACCGGGTCCAGAGCGCGGGCCTGCTCGGAGTCGGCAAAGGTTTTCAGTGCCTGCCACAACCCAGGGTGCAGGCTCAGCTGGGTATAAAACTCGCTGGTCTTGGGGATGATTGCCTCGACCGCCGCCTTCCATTCATCACTGCTCATGACGCTGTTGAGGTGCCGCACGATGGTGTTGACCGTGTCAAGCTGCTCAGTGAGCGTATCGAGGTCCAGCATGAAGTTCTCGAAGTTCCGTTCAGCAGCTCCTGCCAGGGCTTCGAGCTTCCGACTGGTCACCTCCAGCAGCGTGTCCACCGCCTCTTCAGCGTGCTCAGGACGGATCTGATCAAAGGGAATCCGGAAACCTACATTAAGCAGCGGGTTGCCACCCGGTACAGTTGCGTGAGTCATCCCTGCGAGTATAGGCGCGTCGGCTCAGGCCTTCCTACGCCGCCTGGCGCATTTCACCAGGACGCGCTCTGTGCTTTTCTGCGCCATGCAAGTACTGCCCCCTGCTGACCTTGCCGGCATCACGTTTCAGGCAGCCACGCCCACCGACCTTCCGCGCATCGCAGCATTTCTGAGCCGCGCTCATCCGGATTCTCCAGTCGGGACGGCCGACCTGGAACGCGCCGACAGCTTCCGCCTGCCGGGTGAGGTGTTCCGGCGCACGCTCGCTCTGCGCGGGTCGGAACTGGTAGGTATGGCTGAGGTCAGTGTGCCTCGCTCTGAGAACTACCCCGGCTGGCTGGTGCTGGAGGTGGCCGCGCTGCCCCACGAGGCTGCAGGTGATCTTCCGGGCGTCCTGCTGAGGCTGGCAGAAGAATACGCAGTGAGCCAGGGCGGCACCACGCTGCTGGCCCGCGTGAAGGAACACTGGCCGGAGCGGGCACTGTACGAGAGGGCCGGTTACAGCGAACACGACCGACTTTGGCCCAGCACGCTGGATCTGCGGACGCTCGACTTCGAGGCCTTCGCAGCCGAAGTAGCCCAGGCGGCAGCCACGGGTGTGCGCCTCGTGCCACTGAGCGACTTTGGACCTCTGGATGAGCCTTTGCAGCGCCGGCTGTACGCCCTGATTGCCGCTCTGCTGCGGGACGTGCCCAGCGCCACACCAATCAAGGTGTGGCCTTTTGAACTGTGGCAGCAGCGCTACGTGCCCACGCTGAAGCATCCGGAAGGGCTGTTTCTGGCCGTCGCACCGGACGGTCAATGGGTGGGAATCAGTGAACTTCATATGCCCATTCCTCAGCGGCCTGGCACCCTTCACAACGGCCTCACTGGCGTACTTCCGGACTGGCGCGGTCAGCGGCTGGCCCTGGCGTTGAAGCTGGCTGCGGCGCGCGCCGCGCTTTCAAGGGGATTTACGCAATCGCGGACCAGCAATCACAGCATCAACCGGCCAATGCTGGCGATCAACGAGCGGCTGGGTTTTGTGCGGGAAGCGGCGATGGTGACGGTGAAGAAGGATGTTTGAAGGGGGGTGGGTGCTTGTAGTGCCGGCTTTACCCCGCCCCCCAGCCCCCTACTCCAGACTCGAAGAGCTGCGAAGCAGAGGGGCAGGGGGAGCTTACGTTGCACTGGGCAAGAGGTTTGACTGGAGCCGAGGCGCTGCCTTGTTCGTTGACGTGTCCGGCTCTGACGCCATCTTTCTATCCACCTGGAAGAGCCCGCGCGCTGCGCGCACGACGGCTTCGGAGGCTGAACCGTGAAGGGGTAAGGTAGGAAGTCAAAAGGAAAGGAACTGTTTTTTCTTTTTGAGTAGAACCTTTCTGCGTGCACCAAAATGCCCTGCCCCAATAGCTTCTTAGAAACCCAGGCCGTCGTGCGCGCAGCGCGCGGGCCATTGCGCGATCTCGGAGCATGGCGCCAAGGCAGGAACGCTAAAAGGAATAAGCAACCCCACCACCCTCCCTCTCACCTTGCCCAGTGCAAAGTAAGCTCCCCCTACCCCAAAGGGGCAGGGGGCTGGGGGGCGGGGCAATCCAGCAACAACCAAAAGAAAACCCCAGGTTTCAGCCCCTCAAGTTCTCCAATAACATCGCGTCCCCCAGGGAATAAAACCGGTACCCTTCAGAGAGCGCCGCATCGTACGCCGCCCTGATCCGTTCTTCGCCAGCAAACGCCGCCACCAGCAAAAGCAGCGTGCTTCCCGGCAGATGCAGATTGGTAATCAACAGATCCGGAACATTCACAGGCCTGCCCGGTGTAATGAAGATCCGGGTCTCCCCTTCACCTGCGCGCACCGCATTCCCGTCCCAGGCACTTTCCAGGGTGCGCACCGTGGTCGTTCCTACAGCCACCACCCGGCGGCCCTCCCGGCGCGCCCGGTTGATGGCGTCCGCTGCCTGATCACTCACCATGTAACGTTCGGCATGCATCACATGATCCGCAACAGAACCGGTGATGGGTTTGAAGGTACCGGCGCCCACGTGGAGGGTGACACTGACCCGCTCGACGCCACGGGCGTCCAGGCGTGACAGCAGCTCAGGCGTGAAGTGCAGACCGGCCGTTGGCGCCGCGACGCTGCCGGGTTCCCGGGCGTACACGGTCTGGTAGCGCTCGCGCCAGACTTCGTCGCTGCTTCCGGCATCTATGTAGGGCGGGAGGGGAAGTCGTCCGATCTCATCCAGGTGGGGCTTGATGTCGTACCCGAAGCGCAGGAGGCGGGCCCCGTCTTCAAGCTGACCCACCACTTCAGCCCGGTGCTCGCCGAGCCATAATTCATTGCCAGCCCGGCGCGCGGGTTTAAGGTATGCGCTCCAGACGTGCGGTCCAAGGTCCAGCGTCTCTTCCTCGCGCAGCAGCAGCACTTCCACCTGGCCGCCACCCAGACCATTGACCAGCGGCTTGCGGGCCATCACGCGCGCCGGGATCACACGCGACTCGTTGAACACAAGCAGGTCGCCGGGCTGCAAAAGCTCCGGCAATTCGTGGAAAACCCGGTGAGCCAGGGTCTCCCCGACCACCATCAGGCGGGAACTGTCGCGCGGTTCGGCGCCGGTCTGCGCGATCCGGTTGTCGGGCAGGTCGAAGTTCAGTCGCGCGAGGGCCGCGTCAGCTGAGTCAGGCGTCATCGCCGCCCTGTTTCGGGGTGTTGGGGACGGGGGTGTTGGGAACGGGTTTGACCCGGGCAGGCATCAGGGCACCTTCGAGGTCCGGCAGATGCATAAAGCGGTCAGCAGCGTCGATCAGCTTCTGAGCCGTGTGCTCGCGAAAGGCGATGACCTCCACGCGCTTGCCCCGCTCCTGCAGGACTTCCACAATTTCGGTGTAGTCGCCGTCGCCACTGCCCAGCACCACAATGTCGAGGTGGTCCATCAGCCGCACCATATCGGCCACGATGCCCATGTCCCAGTTGCCCTCGTAGATGGCTTTGCCGCCGTCAGTGACGTGGTGCAGGGTCAGGTTCATGCGCCGCACCTTGTAGCCCAGCGCCGAAAGCTTGTAGATGAACGGCCGCGCGGTGGCCTCGCCTTCCCGCTCCACGGTGTAGCTGATGGCGTGAACCAGTTCACGGCCTTCGGTGGCGACATTCAGGATGGTCTCGAAGTTGACGGTGCGCTCCAGGAGGTCCCGGGCGGAGTGATAGAGGTTCTGCGTGTCTACAAAAAGGCCCACGCGCGGGCGTTGCACGACGTATTGCATTGAGGTTCTCCTGTTGGGCTGATCCGAAAGAGGGTGGGGCACAGTACGGCCGGGCAAAAAAGAAGAGTCGCAATCAGAACGGTGCTCACACCGGAGCACTGGCAGACCGGAGTCTTCGGAAACAAGTGTACGGTCACGCCAGAGAAGGTCAAGGGCGGGAAGTGACTGGGCGTGTAAAAGCAGGTAACTCAAACAACCCGCCCTGCCGGGCGGCTGAGGCGCGCTACGCTGATCACCATGACCAGTGACGCTCTGACCCAGGCCCGCGCCGCGTACGACGACTTCAAGGCCCGTGGCCTGAAGCTCAACATGCAGCGTGGCCAGCCCAGCGACGCCGACTTTGACCTCAGCAACGGCTTGATCACCGCGCTGGGCGAGACCGACACGCATATGGACGGCCTGGATCTGCGCAACTATCCCGGTGGCGTGGCCGGGCTGCCCAGCGCCCGCGCCCTGTTTGCCCAGTACCTGGACGTCAAGGCTGAGAACGTCATCGTATGGAACAACAGCAGCCTGGAATTGCAGGGAATGGTGCTGACCTTTGCCCTGCTGCATGGCCGGCGCGGCAGCGACCAGCCGTGGGGGCGCCTGAGTGACGGCGCGAAGCCGAAGATCATCGTGACCCTGCCTGGCTATGACCGCCACTTTCTGCTGCTGCAGACCCTGGGCTTCGATCTGCTGACCGTGGACATGCAGCCCGACGGCCCGGATATCGACGCCATCGAGCGCCTTGCCGCCGCCGACGCCACCGTCAAGGGCGTGCTGTTCGTACCGACGTACAGCAATCCTGGCGGCGAGAGCATCAGCGCTGAAAAAGCCCGCCGGCTGGCGGCGATCCAGGCCATGGCACCTGACTTCACGATCTTCGCCGACGACGCCTACCGGGTGCATCACCTCTCGGACGACCAGCAGGACACCCCGGTCAACTTCGTGGCCCTGAGCCGTGACGCCGGGTTTCCGGACCGCGCCTTTGTGTTTGCCAGCACCAGCAAGGTCACCTTTGCCAGCGGCGGCCTGGGTTTCGTGGCCAGCAGCGAGGACAACATCCGCTGGCTGAGCAAGTACCTCAATGCCCAGAGCATCGGTCCCAACAAGATCGAGCAGGCCCGGCATGTCAAATTCCTGCAGGCGTACCCGGATGGCCTTGAAGGCCTGATGCGGGATCACGGACGCCTCATCGCCCCGAAATTCAAGGCTGTGGACGAGACCCTGCGCACGGAACTGGGCGACAGTGGCGAATATGCCACCTGGACCTCGCCGCGTGGGGGCTACTTCATCAGCCTGGACACGGCCGCTCCGGTTGCAGACCGGGTCGTGGAGCTTGCCGAGGCCGCCGGGGTCAGCCTGACACCCGCCGGGGCCACCTACCCTGCGGGGCAGGATCCTCACAACCGCAACATCCGGATCGCCCCGACCCGGCCTCCACTTGACGAGGTCTATACCGCTATGCAGGGCGTGGCAGCCTGCATTCGGCTGGCCACCGAGGAGTACCGCGCTGCAAAGCGCTAAATCTGCAACCAGTGAATGTTGAAATGTATTACACTGCCGCCCAGTTTATATGCCTACCCGTTATGCAGGTCTCCCCGAGGAACGCGCCGCCCTGGACGCCTATATCAAGCTGTGGCGTGCCGCTCACGCCGTGGAGGTCAGCGCCAACCGTCACCTGAGCACGGATGGCCTGACGGTCAGCCAGTTCGGCGTCATGGAAGCGCTCTACCACCTGGGACCGCTCAGCCAGCGGGCACTGGCCGACAAGATTCTGCGCTCCAGCGGCAACCTCACGATGGTGATCGACAACCTGGAGCGCGACGGCCTGGTGCGCCGCGAACGCGACGAAAAAGACCGCCGGGTCATGAAGGTCTCGCTGACAGCTGAGGGACACGCTCTGATCGAGCGGGTGTTGCCACGCCATGTGGAAGGGATCCGTCAGGTGTTCGAAGTTCTGAGTCCTGAAGAAATGGCGCTGCTCACCGCGCTGACCCGTAAATTGGGGCTGGCTTCACAGCCTGACTCCCAGCGGTCCGCGCAGCAACGCCGGCGGTCCTGATTAACTTTTCACTGTTTTCAGTGGAAGAGAACATGCCGGAAGGGTGTGAGGACGGTCTCTGATAAGGAGAGACCTGCACAGCGTTTCGGCAAGCTGTTCCATATCCATCAGCGCACCTTGCCGGCCAGCACCAGGGGCTCGGCATTCGGACCCTCGAATCCGGGGGTATAGGCACGAACTACTGCCACCACCCGGTTCCCCTGCACGTCCAGGCGTTCCAGAGCGTAGCTGGCTGCGCACTGACGGTCCACTGGCAGTTGCCGGTCCTGATAGAGGAGCTGACCGTTGATCCGCAGAGCTATACCGGCAGCCCGGCCGCCTTCGGGCCACAACTCCTGATAGGGGCATCTGGACGGCAGAGCAAAGGAACGAAGCTCCACGGGGACCGGCCGCGACCACAACCGGGCCTGTGCCGTCTGGCTCTGACCTGCACGAACACCTTCAGACCAGACCGGAGCCAGAACCGGAAATACCCGGCGGTACACTGGTCTGGAGGTCCGGCCGGGCCAGAGTCCGAAACGCTTGAGCGCTGCACTGTGCTGGCCGGTCAGGGAGGCCACGGTTTGGGCCACACTGGCGTGGTCCGATCGGCGCTGGGCCCGTAATACCGTGGTACCGCCGTTCGTCTCCAGAACCTGGAGTTCAGCAGCACTAAAGCCACTTCCGTCCAGGCTGCCTGCCGTCACCACGAGCACATGGGTGCCCGGCACATTGAACGCCACCCGCTGGACTTCCAGACGGTTTCCAGCCGCCGCACGCGGAAGCAGCATCAACAACAGTAGAGGCAAGAACCAGCGCATGACCGGTGCCGTTACTTGAATTTCACTGTGGCCAGCACCTTACTGAACAGTGCACTGGCCTGGGCGTATCGGGCAGGTGAATCGGTCAGCTGGAACGAATACAGATTCTTGGCTCCGTTGCCGTACCACACCCGCATCTGGACCTTGCCCTTGGGGTGTGAAAGCAAATATTCCCGTTCCAATCCACCGACACCGCCGTACTTCACCTCACGACTGGCGGTCTGTTTGAGTGTCATGCCGCCGCCCTTGATCCCGCCTTCAAATTTCTGGAACTCCTGCTGAGGCGTAACGGCCATACCTCCCTTATTGACAAAGAGCAGCCGCATCAGCGTTGCCGGAGGTTTCTGGCCCGACACCAGGCTGACCCCACTGGCTCCGTCCTCAAATTTCACCCCAAGCCAGCCTTTGGGCAGACTGACCGTAAAAGGCAATTTGGCGTCCTTGAAGGGGGTCAGCGTCTGGGCGCTGGCCGACATGGTCAGAAGCAGGGCAGGGAAAAAAAGTCGGCAGGCTCTCATGGTCCGCACCGTACCAGCCGAATGTGAGGATCATCCGCAGCGCCCCAGTGTTCCGGGGATCAGCCGTCAGTTTCCGGGAGCGTCTGGTCCCACCAGGCCGGGACGGGGCCACAGGCGCAGGTTGGCTGGTCCCGCCGAATCCCGCAGATGCACCATTCCATAGGCGCGGCTGTCCAGACTCGCACCAAGCTGGCGGTTGTCTCCCAGCACCCAGACCTTCCCGGGAGGCACTTTCACAGAGGGTTGGTCATTCATAAAGCCCTCGCTGGCGTAGGGGTCAACCGCCTCCCGGCCATTGACCACCAGCGTGTTGTCTTCAATAGCCACCGTATCACCGGGAAGCGCCATCACACGTTTGATGTTGTAGGGCCGGTGGCGGACGCCCCAGAGCGTCTCATAGCTGTAGGGACTGTCAGCCGGTCCTTTAAAGATCAGGACGTCACCCCGCCTCGGATACGGCGTGGGCAGTCCCCAGGCCTGCATCCAGCGGGGATACTTCAGCAGCACCAGCAGGTCACCGTGCTGCAGCGTGTCCTGCATGCTCTGGCCATCTACACGCGCCAGCGTGCCCACAAAGGTGGTGAGCAGATACACGGGAAGCAGCGCACCCAGAATCCAGGTCCGCCAGGCAGTCCGCAGCTCTTGACTGAAACCCTGCTGCGCAGGCTGAGAGGCTGGAGGCTGAACCGGCACGGCAGGCAGGCTAGCAGAGCCAGCAGCGGTGCAGCACGGACGAGCCTGCCTCCCGACAACAAGGTCAGAGTCTTCATGCAGGCTTCAGACTGGGTCGCGCCGCTGCAGGGAGACAGGTACTCTGACCGGCATGACCGCTGAAGGACTGATTGTCGAGAAGTATCACGAGGGCACTGGCCCTGCCGCTCAGGCCGGAAAAATGGTGCGGGTGCACTACACCGGGACGCTGGAAAGTGGCCAGAAGTTTGACTCCAGCCGCGACCGGGGCGAGCCCATCGAGTTCCCCTTAGGCGTGGGGTACGTCATCCCCGGCTGGGATCAGGGCATTGCCCAGATGCGTGTGGGCGACAAGGCCAAGCTGACCATTCCATCCCACCTGGGCTACGGAGCCGCAGGCATACCCGGAGTCATTCCTGGCGGCGCCACGCTCATTTTCGATGTCGAACTGGTCGACGTCCGCTGAAATCAGGATCCCGAAGTTGAGGGCCGGACATACTGTCCGGCCCTCAACCTTTGCGGGGAGCCAGCTTTGGCTGCCGTATTACTGCTCCTCGTCGTCCGGGGTAGTTTCACCTGTGTAGTTGCCCTGCTCGTCCAGCAGGCCCTGCTGATCCGCTGTCATGCTGGTCCCAGGACCGTCCTGAATGACGCCGCGGTCACTCTGGGGCAGGTGGGCAATGTCCTCCGAATCGGTGCTGCGCTGCCCTGCGGGACGGTCGGGGTATTCGTCGCTGTGGCGTCCAGTCATGTCGGTACCCTAGGTTGTCTGCACGGCGGCCGGGGTGTGCGCGGGGTCAAGGCATATTTACGCGGCGGCTCCCAATCAGCCGCTCACCCCTTAGACTCCGCTGGTGACCAACACTTCCCTGCCTGTCATTCTGGATGGAGATCCCGGCCTGGACGACGCCGTGGCATGGCTGCTGGCGCTGGCCAGCCCTGAACTCAGGGTCTTGGGCGTGACCACTGTGCACGGGAACGTGGGCCTGCCTCTGACCACCCGGAACGCCGGCGTGACCCTGGCCCTGGGCGGAAGCGCGGACGTTCCTGTGTACGCGGGCGCTGATCGTCCGCTCATCCGTGAACTTATGAGTGCCTCGGCAGTGCATGGAGATACGGGGCTGCCCGCCAACGAACTACCTGACCCACAGCGGGAGCCGGAGACGGAGCACGCCGTCAACTATCTGATCCGCACGGCGCGTGAGCAACCCGGAGAAGTGACACTGATTGCGACCGGGCCGATGACCAATGTGGCGCTGGCCTTCCGCATGGACCCGCAGTTACCGCAGCTTCTGCGAGAGGTGGTGTGGATGGGCGGAAGCACTGCACAGGGGAACCGCACTCCAGCGGCCGAATTTAATGCACTTGCCGACCCGCACGCCGCAGCCGTAGTGTTTACGTCCGGTGTGCCGCTGCGGATGGTCGGCCTGAACGTCACCATGCAGTGTGTGGCCACGCCTGACCGTGTCGAGGCCCTGCAGCAGCTCGGCACGCCGGTGGGATTGGCCTGCGCCCAGATGCTGACGTTCTATGCGGGGGCCTACCGTCAGCGCTACAACCTCAGCGGCGGCGCACTGCACGATCCACTCGCTGTGGCTGCGGTGCTGTGGCCGGAACTTCTGACCTGGCAGGATATGCATGTGGCCGTGGATACCCATGAAGGTCTCAATTTTGGTCGCACCGTATGCGACCTGTACAACGTTTCCGGCAAGCCGCCCAATGCCCGGGTGGCGGTGGCCGTGGATGACCCGACCTTTTTCGGCCGCCTGCTTGAGCGCCTCTCGCGGCTGTAAGACAGTCGCTCAGGGAAGAGGGTTCCCGACCTGAGGACCGTCATGGACCCCCAGGTGCAGGGGCACACGCGTGCCTTCCGGAAGCAGGTAGGCACGCAGCACCTGTCCGGGCACATCTGCAATCAGGTAAGGCACCGGGTAGGCCGCCAGCCGCGTATCGCTGAGACTGGGAGTCGCTGGCCCACGCGGATGGCTGTGGTACAGGGCCACCAGGTGCAGGCCCTCTCGTTGCATCGCCCGCAGGGCGCGCAGCAACTGGCCTGGATCTGCCAGATACTCGCGCTCGGGATCCACAGCGATGTTGGCCAGTGGATACAGTGCTCTGGCCTCAGCCACCTCCGCATGCACGACGCCGCCCAGCGCCCCCACGCATTCTCGGGGCGCGGCATGACGCGCCTGTGCCCACAGGGCGTCGGCCAGGACAGAAGGCAGCTTCAGAGCCAGCATAGGGTGCGCACAGTATGCCGCGCCCTGGACAACAAGCGTGAGAAACCCCGTGCTGGCCGATGTGGGCCAGCCAATAAGGTACACTGCGCCCCATGGCGAAGGCTCGTGCAAAAGCGGCTCCTCCGGTAAACAGATTTGATGGAGAAGCGCTGGGCCTGGTGCTGTTTGCGCTGGGTATTTTTCTTGGGGTTACCCTGCTGCTGCCTCAGGGCGAGGCAGGCGGGTTCATGACTCAGGCCAACCAGATGCTGACCGGTCACCTGGGCTGGGCGGCGTTCGTGCTGCCGGTCGTGCCGGTGGCGTTTGGCGTCCTGGTATTTCTGGGACGGGATCTGCGCAACCTGACGCGGCGGGTCCTGGGCGGCGCGGTCGTGGTGCTGTCCCTGCTGGCGCTGCATGAGGTGGTGCAGCCGGGCGCCGCCGGGCAGCTGGCGGCACAGGCCATGGCTCCGTTGTTCCGGGCCCTGAGCTACGCGGCGGCGCTGTTTCCACTGGTGACCCTCACGCTGGGACTGGAACTGATGCTGCACCTGCTCCCCCTCAGTCTGCTCAAAGGCTTTTTCCGTGGAGTCAGTGTGCTGCTGGGCGGCGCCAGTGCCAACGTGCAGGGGGCCATCGAATCCCGGCAGGAAGGCCGGGATTCGGCGCGTGCGCGCGGCGGGGTCCGTCAGGGCCTGGCAGCGTACGCCCGGGATCTCGAAACCCTGCGCCGGCACTATCCACTGGCCCGCGAACTGCGCGATCAGGCCCAGGAGGTCCGGGCCGCCCAACGCGACCTGCGCAGCCTGGATGAAGCCGGACTGAAAAATCTGGAACGCGATCTGGCTGGCTGGCGTGAGGTCACCACAACCTTTGTGGGCAACGCTGCCCGGGACCTGCGTGAACTGGTCAGCGCCGAGGCCCCAGATGCCGGCGCCGATGCCGAAGCAGTCGCCAATGAACTGCGTGCAGGACGGCATGAGTTGAGCGTCGAACTTCCCAGTACCATGGCCAGCGCGGCCCTGGAACGCCTGCGCCGCTCGATGGTCCTGGACATTCAGCGGCTCGCGCAGCGGGCAGGCAAGCTGGAGCGTGAGCGCAAGGCCGCTGAAAAGGCCCTTCAGAATGCTGACATCGGGGTCCTGATCCGTGAGGACCCGGCCTACCGCGAGCGCGTCCGCGCGTGGCAGGAACTTGCCGAGGACTTCACCGCGTGGCGGTCACGCGCTCAGGACTATCCTGGGTGGCCGGACCTGAGCGCGGCCTTTGACCGCGCCCCTACCGAAGTGGCGGCGATGCTGGCTGAAGCCCTTGCCGCCGACCCGGACGGAACTCTGTCCCAGCCGGAGGAATGGCGCGCCCGCCTGGCGCGCGCCCAGGATGAAGCCCGCCGCCGCGCCGAGGCTATGACTGCGCAGCCCAGCGTGACCCTTCTGACGCAGGCACCCCCTGCCCTCGACTTTGATTTCAGTGATCTGACCAGCCCGGAAGTGGCCACAGCCATGCCAGCTTCAGGAGCCTCTCTCCCTGAAGCCTCAGAAGCTTCTCTCGCTGGAATGGTGGCCTCCGCTGCATCGCCAGCTGGCTGGACAGCGCCAGTCCAGAAAGGCCAGGCCTTCCCTGAGCCGGCCACGGCCTTCGATCCTTTTGCAGATCTGGACGAGGATGAAGATCTGCCTTTTGGGCCTGCGGGCTCTCCCCCACCCCGGCCGCAGGCTGCTCCTCGCATGGCCGTCGGAACCTCGCCGGCAAACAGCAGGCAGACCAGCCTTACAGGTGCAGGAACCACGGGCGCAGCTGCTCAGAATGCAGCGCCTTCCAGCACGACGACTGCTGACGCTCCCTGGGCCAGCGCCCAGCCCGAGCCGCGCCCCACGGTTGGAGCCGTGGACCTGGCCCTGCCGGGATACTCGCTGCTTGACCCCGTACCTGCCGCCGCCCTGAATACTGCGCAGCTCGATATCTCTGCACGGCAGAGGGCGGGGCTGATCGACGAGACGCTGCGACATTTCAATCTGCAGGCCCGGGTGGTCGACTTTGCCCGGGGACCAACCGTGACACGCTACGAAATCGAGCCGGCTCCCGGGGAAAAGATCAGCCGTATTTCCGGGCTCAGCAACGATCTGGCCCGGGCATTGGCGGTCGGGGGCGTCCGGGTGGAAGCGCCGGTACCGGGCAAGAGTGTGATCGGTCTTGAGGTTCCCAACGCCGAGCGCGAGCCGGTGACATTTCATCAGGCCGCCGCCGCACCCAGCTTCCGCGCCACCCGCGCCAAGCTGCCGATCATTCTGGGCAAAAGCATCGACGGCGAGCTGATGGTCGGAGACCTGGCCAAGATGCCGCACCTGCTGGTGGCCGGCAGCACCGGCAGCGGCAAATCGGTGTGTGTCAATACATTGATTACATCACTGCTGTTCAAGTACCTGCCGACCGAACTGCGCTTTCTGATGATCGACCCGAAAATGGTGGAGCTTACGCCCTATGACGGCATTCCGCATCTGGTCCGCAGCGTTGTGACCAACCCGGTCGATGCCGCAGGGGTCCTGCTGGGCGCGGTGGCTCACATGGAACGGCGTTACAAAATGATGTCGCAGGTCGGTGCCAAGAACCTGGAGCAGTTCAACGCCAAGATGCGCCAGACAGGAGAAACCGAGCTGCCCCACCTGGTGATCATCATCGACGAGCTCGCCGACCTGATGATCACCTCTCCCAAGGAAGTGGAATCGGCCATCATGCGCCTGGCCCAGATGGCGCGCGCCACCGGAATGCATCTGATTCTGGCCACGCAGCGGCCCAGCGTGGACATTCTGACCAGCCTGATCAAGGTCAACGTCCCGGCGCGCATTGCCTTCGCTGTGAGCAGCAGCCACGATTCGCGGACCATTCTGGACACCATGGGCGCCGAACGGCTGACCGGGATGGGCGACATGCTGTTCTATCAGCCCGGGCTGATCAAACCGGTGCGTCTGCAGGGACCGTATATCTCTGAGGTGGAATCGGCACGGATCACCGACGAGCTGCGGCGTCAGGTCTTTGAAGACGCCTTTGTGGAGGCGTACGGAGCGGATTTCGAGGGTGGCATCGAGGCCAGCGGCCCCATTGCGGACAAAAGCAACATGGATTTCAGCGATCCCCTGCTGCGTCAGGCAGCCCAGATCTGTATCGAAGAGGGTCAGGGCAGTGTTTCCCGATTGCAGCGGCGTCTCAGTGTGGGTCATGCCCGCGCTGGCAAACTGATGGACATGCTCGAAGCCATGGGCATCGTGAGCAAGCACCAGGGCAGTAAACCCCGCGACATTCTGGTGGCAGAAGCGGACCTGGCGGAATACTTTGGGCGGTAGCCATCGCTGGAAAGTTACCACTGCACAAGATGAGTTCTAAATGAGTCGACCCCTAACTTAGGGGGTCTTTTCATTTAGCAGATCTGCTTGAAATCTGGTTGATGTTGCATTTCGAGGGACCATAGGCAAGATTAAGGACCGGCATTTCAATTCAAGTCTTTACACGAGGTGAGTTCATGAAAAAGCAAACTAGCCTGATTACCCTTGGTTTGATGCTCGTCACACCCGCTCTGGCCGGTGGTGGCACAGCACCTGCAGCCAAGCCTGCTACAGCCGCATGCCGCAGCATTGCCCAGATTGTTATGACCGACCCGAACTTCAGCACCCTGGCCACTGCGGTGGAAGCGGCTGGTCTGTCCCAGACCCTGATGAGCGGGCAGTACACGGTGTTCGCCCCAACCAACGCCGCATTCGCCAAGCTGCCCAGTGACGCTCTGGCAGCCGTGTTGAATGATCCCGAAATGCTCCGCAGCGTCCTGACCTACCACGTGGTCGCAGGCAAGGTGACCGCCAAGCAGGTCATGGGCATGAAAGCAGGCAAGACCCTCAACGGCGCCAATGTCAGCGTCATGACCAGTGGCAACCGCGTGATGGTCGGTGGCGCCAACGTCACCCGCGCCGACGTGATGGCCTGCAACGGCATCATTCACGTGATCGACACCGTGCTGATGCCCCCCATGGCTGCCGCGCCTGCTGCGGCCCCGGTGGCAGCTGCGCCCGCACCAACCACCACCACGACCACGACCACCACAGCTCCGCTGGCGTTTGACATCACCAAGATTCCCGCCACGCCCCTGAGTGGCGCAACCACCAGCACCAGCACAACGACCACCACGGAAACGGCGACGACCGAGACCACCACGACGGAAACGGCCACGACCGAGACCACGGAAACGACCGAAACCACCATGGCCAGCGACACGCTCTATGACGTGATTGTTGCCGATGAACGTTTCAGCACGCTGCGCGACCTGCTCAGCGACGCAGAACTGACCGAGACGCTGACCACCGGTGAATTCACTATCTTCGCCCCGACCAACGAGGCATTTGAGGCACTGGATCAGGACCAGCTGGCCCTGATCGCCAGCAATCCCGAAACGCTGCGTCAGGTGCTGCAGTACCACGTCGTCCAGGGCCGCGTGACCGCCGAGCAGATCTCGGGCAACCAGGCGCTGACGACCCTTCACGGCGGCACACTGATGCCGGCCCAGGGTATCAATGGTCAGCCTCTGACGGCCAGCAACGGCACCATCTACGTGGTCAACCGTGTGTTCCTGCCCCAGGGTCTGGTTATTCCTACGGCGCCCGCTGGTGAAGCGACCACCACCACGACGACGACGACCACGACCCCTGCCACCACGACCACCATCACCATCACCACCAGCAGCCAGCCCATCTTCGCAAGCCTGGTGACCAACCCGCTGTACACCACTCTGGTTGATCTGCTGCGCACCGCTGGTCTCGAGCAGATGCTCAGCAGTGGTGACTACACCATCCTGGCGCCGACCAATGAAGCGTTCGGCCGTATTCCCGCTGCCGACCTTACGGCCCTGCGTGCTGACACTGCCCGCCTCCGTCAGGTGCTGCTGCGTCATATCATTCCTAGCCGCGTGACCGCCACGGCCCTGTCCACCGTCACCGAGCTCAAGACCTCCCAGGGCGCGACCCTGACGGTGCAGACCTCCGGAACACCTGCGGTTACCCGCATCGGTGACGCCACCGTGCTGATGACTGGCGCTGTGGAAACCACCAGCGGCCCGATCTACAGCATCGACACCGTGCTGATGCCCCGCTAAACTCCAAACACTACGGCCCCCAGGTCCACCACAGGCCTGGGGGCCGTCTGCTGTAGGCAGCTATTCGAATTGCCGCAGAAATAAAGCCCATGTTGCAGGCGTGCGTGGATGATTACCCTCTTCGGTCCACTGCCAGAACGGGGTGTAGAGGCTACGGGCGCTGATCACCTCGTCCCGGAAGATCTGTGCACTGAGGCCAGTGTCCAGGAGCCCACTGGTCTCGAATCTCCGCAGTACCCCCTGGCGGTCATAGGGAATGGCCCTGAACTCCGGTATCCAGCCCTGTGCAGATGCGCTGAGCATCAGATACTGAGCCCGGGGATCACGGTTGGCAGGCGCACCCACAGCACCGGTATTCAGGACAAGTGTGCCGTCAATAATGGCCTGCGCCGGACGGTGAATGTGTGACCCCACCAGCACCCCGGCTTCCCCCGCCCCCTGCGACCGAAGCACCTGCACCCGGGCCACAGGCGTCCTCTCACTGAGGCTTTCGCGGTAGTGGTCAGCGGTGCCGTGCGCGATCCGCACATCAGGCATACCAGGTTGAGACACGGTCAATACCATGGGCCACTGGTCCGGCACGTGCAGCAGTCCCGCAGCGTCGAGCTGACGAGCGCTCCAGTCGGTGGCACCCCAGACAGGATCTGCGAACCAGTCGAGAGGCAGCTGTCCACTGCGCGCGTCCCACAGCCGCAGCAGGTCGTCGTGGTTCCCCAGGCTGAAGGACACGTCCGGCCAGTCAAGGAGGGTCTCCATCACCTCAACCGAGTCCGGTCCACGGTTAACCACATCACCGTTGACGATCAGCCGGTCTACGCCCTGCTGCCGAACATCTGTCAGCACGGCATTGAGGGCATCGGCATTGCCATGAATATCTGCAATGATCGCCAGGCGCATCTCACCTGAAGGTAGCAGGCGCACGGAACAGACAATGGGTACCAAGAGGCAGGGGCCCCTGCTCTGGCCTCCACTCCTCGATCCTGATGCTCCTACGGGCCGCCCTTCTATCACCGCTTTCCTGGAAAAGCGCCAGGAAGTCAGCGTTACGGCCGGAACACGGGGCACTTCTGGTGTTCCGGCCGAAGTTCACCACTTCAGGAAAATGATCTTCCTGAAGACGCATCAGTTCCTGAAGATGACCTCTTCTCTCTTAAAGCTGCGCAAGGCCAGAACGCTGAGTATCAGGGCACCCAGCAGGTTGGCTGCGATGGCCAGCAGCACGTGTGGGGCCGTGACCGCCCCACGAACGGTGTCCAGAATGGCTAGCATGCCGCCGAACAACGGAAGAGCGTACAGCCCGCTTTGCAGGTCCAGGAATTCGCTGAACTGCAGCATCACCGCAGGAATCACGATGGCCATGCTCAGCGGTGCAATGTAGGTTTGAGCCTCCTTGAAGCTGCGCGCGTAGATGCCGATTGCGATCAGTGCTGCACTGATCAGCAGCGCGGCGCTGATGCCCACCCCAAGCAGAGCCAGCGCAGAACCGGGCGTCAGGGACAGCTGCCCACCCATGGACTGCACGATTTCAGCGCCTATACCTTCCTGACGGTCAGTGAACGCCCGCACGGCCACACCACTCAGCAGAAATCCCACCACGCTGAAGCACGCGCTGGTCAGGGCGGTAATCGTCGTCGCCACCAGCTTCCCTGCGACCACCTCCGAGCGGCGGACCGGGGCCACCAGCAGGCTCTCCAGGGTGCCCCGTTCCTTTTCCCCGGCAGTAGCGTCCACTGCGGTAGCCATCGCACCAGCCAGGATGAACTGCAGCATCAGCATAGGCACCAGAAAAGCAAGTTGTCCGCTGCGCTGCGCCTGTTCCAGGCTGGCGTCTACCGGCCGCACCGTGACCGGAGTCAGGGTCTGTTCACTCAGGCCCAGGGGCCTCAGACGCTCCAGCGTGAGCTGGCGGTTGTAACGGTCCACCACCTGGGTCACCTTGCCCAGGGCGCCGGACTGTGCGCGGATGCTGCCCAGCTTGGCATAGACCTCCAGCGTTCCACTGCCTTCTCCTGCCCGCGTGGGCAGCGGCTCCGGAGCCCGCAGGGCAGCCTCGACATCCCCCGCCTGCACGGCCAGCCGGGCATTCTTGACAGGCACCAGGGTCACGCCGGCGCGCAGCACCTGCCCGTCAGGAGCCTTCTCATCGCGCACCAGTTCGCTTCGCAGGCCCGCCGGCAGGACACCAACCACGCCAACCTTCTGCCGCTCCTGCTGCTGACCGCCGATAAAACTTCCCAGCATCAGCGGCAGGCCCAGGGTGAACAACGGAATCAGAATCAGAGGCATCAGAATGGTGGCGTTCAGCGTCCGCCGGTCACGCAGGGTGGACAGCAGGTCGCGCAGGGCAATGCGCCAGACCATCGGCCAGCGCAGGGCTTCAGACCGCACGGGCGTCCTCTCCCTTCACCAGCGTGAAGAAGGCCCGCTCCAGGTTGCTCTGGCCGGTACGGGCCAGGATCTCAGGAATAGTCCCCACCGTCACAAGCTGACCCTGGTGCAGGATGGCTACGCGGTCACAGACTTCCTCAGCCTCGCTCATCACATGGGTGGAGTACAGCGTGAGTCGCCCAGGGGCGCGCGTGGCCTGCACGAAGTCCAGCAGGGTGCGTCTGGCGAAGATGTCCAGGCCACTGGCGGCCTCATCCAGAATCAGGACCGTCGGGTCATGGATCACTGCGCGGGCGATCACGACCTTCTGCTTCATGCCGGTGCTGTACTCGCCGGCGCGCACATCCAGCGTGCGGCCCAGGTCCAGCTGGGCATCAAGCTGGGCAATCCGCGCTTCAGTGGTCTCCCGGTTCAGGCCATACAGACCGGCAAACGAACGCAGCACTTCCCGGCCAGTCAGCCGTGCGGGCAGTCCCATGCCCCCGTTGACCACCCCAATCAGACGCCTGACCGCTTCGGGGCTTTCCGTCACCTCATGTCCGCCCACCCGAGCATGACCGGAGGTGGGGCTCAGGAGGGTGGCGAGGATGCGTAGCAGGGTGGTTTTCCCTGCTCCATTAGGACCCAGAAGGCCGAAAACCTCACCTTCGCCAGCAGAAAAGGACACTCCCTTGAGCGCCGTAAATTTTCCATAAGTTTTGGTGATGTCCTGAATATCCAGCATGAAGCTCCTTGCAAAGTCAAAACGTGAACGGAGGAAACGTGGACTGTAGCCTCTTGCGTTACGAACTGCACACTCTGAAAGTTCCGGTTTTGCATTTCAGAGCGCATTCGTTACATGAACATCTGGAGACCAGAACTGGCCGTCGCCTCATGCAAAATGAGAAAAAACCTGAATATAATAGGAAAGTTGCACGCACGGGTCCCAGCGAAGGAACCCGCGGCGCTCCCGCTTCTCTTTTCCCCTTTTTCTGCGTCCGAGCCGAGTTTGAGTGGCTTGGTCCGTAGTCCCCCGGAGGCTTTCATGTTTAACCCCCCTACCCTGGAAGACCTGCAAGAAACCCGGCGCGCCAATGAAAAACTGGTGCTCAAGGCGCTGGAAAGCAAACCCGAATGGGTCGAAACTGAACTGGCCAAGACAACCGGCCTGGCCCTGTCGCACCTGCGCGCCGCACTGGCCAGCCTGCTGGATCAGGGCCGTGTGCGCCGCCTGCCCGGAACCGGTACCCGCGCCGTCTACGGCCTGGCCGATCCTGGCCTGGCAGACGTGCCTGCCACTCCGCTGACCGCCGACGCCAAGCGGATCCGTGACTATCTGGAGGGCCGCGCAGACAGCGCCCTGTACATGAGCGAGCAGCTGCGCATGAGCCGCGAGGACATCATGACCGCGCTGAGCCTCCTGAACGCCCACGGCATGATCACCTGCACCTTCGTAGGCAGTCTGGTGATTTTCCGTCTGAAGGAAACCCAGGCCCTGGGTCAGGAGCAGAGTGCTCCCGAGAAGGCCACCAAGAAAAAACAGGTCGCCTGAGCGTCCTTTCTTAAAGCGCAGGAAGCCAGCCCGCCCCTTAGCAGGGGCGGGCTGGTCGTTTGGCCTGTCGAGCTGCTCAGCGGCCTACAAACACCGCAGTGGTCAGGGCCGGCACGGTCACGCTGGTGCCGGAAGCCTGACTGCTCTTGACCACAGGGTCTGTGCTGGCCGCCAGCACAGGATGCAGGCGCAGGTTCAGACCGGCAAGCTTCGGATCGCTGAAGGTCACGGTCTTGCCGGTGGCATTGAAGACAACCACCAGGTGTGGGAAGGGATTGGTTGCCGTTACTGCGCCGCTGAGCTTCATGGCAATCAGGCCCGGAGTCTGCTGCGGCCCCACGTTCAGGAACGTTAGGTTCTGCTGGACCTCCTGAGCGCTCGCCATGCGGAACAGGGTCGAGGAGTAGCGCACCCGCAGCATCTCGCGGTAGTGGTCCGAGGCCCGGGCAATGTCAGACGGCGTGACTTTCATGGCGGGGTTGGCCAGGATCGGCCGGTACAGGTCCCAGTTCGCCGCGTTCTTCTCGGCGGGCGGCAGGCCCTTGCCAAAGCCGTTGGTCTGGCGGGTGAAGTCCAGCGTATTGAACCAGTCACCGCTGTTGTAGCTGTCGGTATCGAAGGACTTGCTCCGGAGCATCTCGTCGCCGGCGTAGCTGAAGGGCAGTCCCTGCCCCAGCAGGATCAGACTGTGTGCCAGGTTCTGCATGCGGACGCGCTGGGCCGTTGTGGCGTTGGCCGGAGCCTTGAGCAGTACTGCGTCCCACAGTGTCTGGTTGTCGTGGGCACTGGCGTAGTTGACTGTCTCGCGGGGCGCGGCGGCGTATCCAACCGGGGCGGCGCCGTAAGGCAGGTCCGCGCCCTTCACAGCCTGCCCCGAGGCGCCGGTAAAGCGGTAGTCTCTCAGGTTTCCGGTCAGGCCCACGCGGATATGGTCGGCCAGACGCAGAGCCGCGTCGCGGTTGGTGTTCTGGGGCAGGCCGTTGGGCAGGGTGA